>CAZWDD010000450.1:0-3765 GCA_964632345.1 uncultured Solibacteraceae bacterium
GCTGGCGATGCAGCTCAGCCGCGAGGAGCGCCAACTGGCGGTGTTCGACGACTCCTTCCTGGCCACCGATCCGGCGCGGGCGGCGCGGATTCTGGACATACTGGCCGAGAGCGCGGCGCGGTTGCAGATCCTGGTGTTGACGTGCCATCCGGAGCGCTACGCCGGGCTGGCCGGTGTCCATTCGCTGGACCTGGAAAGGCTGAAGGGCTGAGCGATGGACGAACGCGCCTTTTACACGGAAAGCCCGGCCACGAGGTCGGCGCAATTGAACTGTCCGTACTGCCGCACCAGCCAGACGGTGGAGTTGCGGTGGCTGATCCGCCGGAAGCGGGATCGCCTGCCGCCCGGCGCGGGCGCGCAGGACCGGGCGCGGTTCGAGAAGTGGCAGAGCTACATGGTGCTGCTCGACGACCGTGCCCGGTGCGGCAACGCCCGGTGCCGGAAGACGTTTGAGGTGTCCGGCATCCGCACCACGGCCTACCTCGTGGAGCCGTAGGAATTTGCATTCGTGTCCGAGCAGGTTCCGGAACGCGGCCGGAATGTTTTGCATCTGAATAAGTGGGATCGCCGCAAGCTGCCCGATGCGTATCGGAATGCCGATTCGATATCAGGCGGGATTCCCATTTCCTCCGATGACGAGCCGGAGTCCGATTTCCGGCTCGCTTTTTGCCACCATAGGGGAATGCCAGAACTCATTGCCGCGCCAACTCGCGTGGAAGCGGCGGGAACCAAGCCGAAACTGATTGATGAATACGTGGGGCGGGTGAATACCGGCGCCGAAGGGATCAGCATCGCCCATATGCGGAGCCCGGGCGGTTGGGTGGAGCCCGGACAGCGGCCGGAGTTCGATGAGTACACGCTGGTGCTGCGCGGCGCCGTGCGGGTGGAGTACGAGGGCGGCGCGATGGAGGTGGCTGCCGGGCAGGCGGTGCTGACGCGGGCCGGAGAGTGGATCCGCTATTCGACGCCGAGCGCGGAGGGCGCCGAGTATATTGCCGTCTGCCTGCCCGCGTTTTCACCGGGTACTGTTCACCGGGACGATTCGTAACGCGATCTGGTAAACTCGAAGGTTGGCAATCCCGCCCCGATGTACCCTCCTGGCTGTAGAAACCGCACACGCTGGAATTCGGGTCACGCACTGATCGGCGAAGGCGTGTTTGTTGCCGAATCCCCACAAATCACACTTAAGGAGTAGTACGTGGCTGAAGCTATGCGTCACATATTCAGTTCGGAATCGGTCACCGAAGGCCATCCCGACAAGATGGCGGATCAGATTTCCGACGCCGTTCTCGATGCGGTTCTGAAGGACGATCCGACGGGCCGGGTGGCTTGCGAAGTGCTGGTCACGACCGGTCTGGCGCTGGTTGCCGGCGAGATCACGACGAAATCGGTATTCAACGTGCCGGATCTGGTGCGGGAAGTGATTGCCGATATCGGTTTCACCGATGCCGCGATGGGCTATGACGCCAAGACCTGCAGTGTGTTGAACGCGATTCAGACGCAGTCGCCGCACATTGCGATGGGCGTGGACACGGGGGGCGCGGGCGACCAGGGCCTGATGTTCGGGTATGCCTGCAATGAGACGGCGGAACTGATGCCGCTGCCGATCATGATGGCCCACAAGCTGGTCCGCCAGCTCTCGGAAGTGCGCCGCGCGGGCGTGCTGCCGTGGCTGCGGCCGGACGGCAAGAGCCAGGTTTCGGTGGAGTACGTCAACGGCGCTCCGGTCCGCATTGATGCCGTGGTGATTTCCACACAGCATGCGCCCGACATTGCTACCGAGGAGCTGCGCGCCGAGGTCAAGAAGCACATCATCGATCCGATTGTCCCGGCCGACATGGTGGACAGCGGCACGAAGTATCACATCAACCCGACCGGCATGTTCGTGATCGGCGGACCGCACGGCGACACGGGGCTGACGGGCCGCAAGATCATCGTCGACACGTACGGCGGCATGGGCCGTCACGGCGGCGGCGCCTTCTCCGGCAAGGACCCGACGAAGGTGGACCGTTCGGCCACCTACATGGCTCGCTACATTGCGAAAAACATTGTGGCCGCCGGGCTGGCCTCGCGCTGCGAAGTGCAGCTGGCCTACGCGATCGGCGTGGCCGAGCCCGTTTCGGTGATGGTCGATACGTTCGGCACCGGAGTGGTGGATGGCCCGCGCCTCACCGAACTGGTGCGGGAGAATTTCGGCCTGACGCCGCGCGCGATCATCGACCACCTGCAACTGCGCCGGCCCGTCTACCGCAAGACGGCCGCGTTCGGCCACTTCGGCCGTTCCGAAGACACGTTCACCTGGGAAGCAACCGATAAGGCCGAAGCCCTGCGCTCGTCGGCCGGCGTGGCCGCGGCCGCGCGCGGTTAACCGCTTCTCCGCTGGATTCACAGGAAGCGCGGACCGCCCGGGTCCGCGCTTCTGTTCCGTTAACCCCACCCCCGTATAGGAACCATGGCACTCCTCGAAGGCTGCAAACACGAAATTGAACTGGTCATCCCCGTTGAGGAGATCGAACAGGAAACGGCACTGGTTGTCGAAGATATCCGCAAGAAGGCGGCTCTGCCCGGCTTCCGTCCCGGCAAGGTTCCCGCCTCGCTGATCCGGAGCAAGTTCGCCAACGACGTCCGCCAGGAGGTGGTCGAGCGGATTGTTCCCAAGGCGTTCCGCAAGTATGCGGACGGCGAAAAACTGCAGGTGGTGGGCACGCCGTCGGTGGTGGACATGCACTTCCATGCCGGGGAGCCGTTGAAGTTTAAGGCGCAGTTCGAAGTGGCGCCGGATTTTGAACTCCGGGATGACTACCGCGGGCTGACGGTGCCGTATCGCGAGCCGGTGGTAGCCGATGACGAGGTGCAGACGCGGCTGGAAGGTCTGCGGGAGCAAAAGGCGGAGTTCATCAATGAAGATCCGCGACCGGCGACGGGTACGGACCATGTTGTGGTGGCGCTGCGCAGTGTTTCGGGCCTGGAGGGTCCGGAGCTGAATGAAGAGGATGTTCCGCTGGAGTTGGGTCACGCCGACACAATGCCCGCGTTCACCGAGAACATTGCGGGCATGGAGCCCGGCGACGTGCGGGAGTTTACGATTTCTTATCCGGAAGACTACGGATCGGACCGGTTGGCCGGCAAGACGGTCACCTTCGCCTGCACGCTGAAGACGATCCGCCGGAAGGAACTGCCGGAGTTGAACGACGAGTTCGCGCAGGATCTGGGCGATTTCAAGAACCTGGAGGAGTTGCGCGACGCGGCCCGGCGGTCCATCTTCGCAGAGCGCGACATGACCGCCCGTCAGGACGCCAACACCGCGATGCTGGACACCCTGGTCGGCATGTACGACTTCCCGATTCCGCAGGCCTATGTCGATCAGCAGATCGAGTCGCTGATCGAAAGCCGTCTGCGCAGTCTGGCGGGGCAGGGGATTGACCCGCGTCAGCTGAACCTGGACTGGAATAAGCTGCGGGAGTCGCAGGCGGACCGCGCGACGAAGGATGTGCGCGCGTCGCTGCTGTTGGACCGCGTGGCCGACCGGGAAGCGATTCACGCGACCAACGACGAAGTGGACGGCGAAGTACAGCGCATTGCCCGGCAGGAACGCGAGGCAGTTGCCTCTGTTCGCCGCCGTCTGGAGCAGGACGGCACGCTGGGCCGGATTGCCAGCCACATCCGCACGCAGAAGACGCTCAACTTCCTGTTTGAGCAGGCGAACAAGGTGGAACCGCCGCCCGCGGCCGAAGTTCCCGCCGAAGAGAAATCCGAGTAGGTTAC
>CAZWDD010000451.1:0-3752 GCA_964632345.1 uncultured Solibacteraceae bacterium
TTACTTCGGGGCGAGGTACATGTCGGCGGCTCAGGGGCGGTTTACGAGTCCGGATTCGCCGTTCAATGACCAGCATCCAGAAGATCCACAGAGTTGGAACCTGTATTCGTACACACGGAACAACCCGCTAGCCCACGTTGACGTTAACGGCGAATTTGTTGCAACCGTCACAGGCGCATTGGCCGGTGGACTGATAGGCGGGGCAGTTGAGGCATATCGAGGTGGAAGCTTTTGGAAGGGTGCTGCGTCGGGCGCGGTTTCAGGAGCGATAGCCGGTTCAATCATCGATACTGGCGGAGCCAGTCTCGGCGTGCTGGCGCTGGCGGGTGCCGCAGGCGGCGTAGGTGGGGGCGTTGTCGGACGAGCTCTCGATGGCCAGGGAACTAGTGTCGGCGATGTTGCTCGCGACGCTTCGGTGGGAGCGGTTGCCGGGGCGGTCGGGGGCAAACTCGGCGAAGTAGTGGTTAACAAGGTCGCTGGCATGGTCGTCCAGCGAGCAGCCAACGCCGCTGTTGATGCCGTCGGGCCGGGTTCTGGGGCTGCGTACGGAACCAGGGTTCACTCTGCGATGGAGGGTGCTCTGAACAAGTCGGGAGCGGCCAAAGCGCTCAACTTAAACACAGAGGTTTCTTACAGCGGCGGGCAAGTCGTGTCCAGAGGAACGCCCGGCTCGGTGCGCGTTGATGTTGTGCGGGGCAACCCGAGCAATCCTGGAGCGGCATTCGACCTAAAGACAGGAAGCGCCAAACTCACTCCTGGCCGTACGCAACAGATCCAGCAGGCCATGCCGAGGCCTGTTCCGGTCAAGGAAATCAGGCCGGAGTGAGAACGCGGAAAATCGAGACGATGGCTCGGAAACGGCTGCTTCCGAGTCTGCCCGGCTTCGGGGTGAGTCGAACGATTCTCTTCCGCCAGCCACTTAATCCAGTCCTTCGTGGGTTTGCCTTCGAGGACTCGGGCTTCGATGGAACGGTGGTGTATGTCTGGGTTTTCGTGCTACCGCTTTACGTACCGTCGAAACACCTGACGTTCACTTTGGGGCATCGCTTGGAGAATCGGAAGGGACTCTTTGAGAGATCGGGTAGATGGGTGTTGGCTGATCCCCCTGACGACACGGAGATCAACTCGATGGTGAAGGCGATGCAGACCAAAGGCATACCGTACCTGGACCGCCTGGATACGCCTCAAGACATCGTTGAGAACTTGACGATGGCGACAAAGTTGTTCGGCAACATCTTCGTGGAGCAGGCGATCGCTTTCAGCCTGGCGAAGCTCGGGAAGCTGGACGCCGCAAGGGACAAGCTTGAATCGCTGAGACGGGCTGTCAAGCCCACAGATCCCTGGCAACATGTAGCCTCATCAGCGGAACAGCTTGTGGAGGCGATTAATCAGGGCCGGACAGAGGCACTGCTTGACCAATGGACGAACGAGAGCCTACACAATCTGCGACTGGATGCAGTGAAGGTGGCCCCGAGTGAAGGTTATACGTAGTAACCACCTGGAATCAGATAGTTACCCGGAATCGCGTCGAAACCAGCTTCTGTGGAATCAACAGGTTACCGGCGCGTATAACCTTGCGGCGAAGAGCGAAGCCGTGAGAATCGCGCAAGCCTCACGCGGACAACAGGTTACCGTCCGGTAACGTTGTATAACCGAAAGTTCCCGGAAGCCGCTTTCAGCGGCTGAAAAATGGGGTGACACGTCACCCCGAACGGGTTGCTGCAAGGGAGTGATGCCGCCGTGTAGCCGGGACTGGCGCACCCGATTCCCGCGCAATGCCGGAGCGGCGCCGAAGGAGAGCCCGCATGATTCCGGCGCGATGCCCGCACGTGGCCGCGAGGACGGCTTGAGACGTCCTTGCCGCCGCGACCGTGCGGAAGACGTCCTGGAAGCCGCGAAGCGGGGTCTGGTAGTGGAACATAAAGGGCTGTGCACCAGGGGCGCGGAAAAACGAGGGCAAGCGCTTGGTGGCGAAGGGGTTGGTGTGTGAAACGGAAAGCCAATCCGTGGTGCACGTTGGTGCACAGGCTCAGCGGTAGGCGTCCTTGCGATTCTGGACGCGGTTGACGCGGACGGTGCCGGAATCGGGGTAGGAGAAGCGGACGCGCCAGTCGCCAACGCGGAGGCGGTACTCGGGTGGATCGATGCCCTGGAGCTTCTTGATGTTGTTCCCCGCGTTGGTGAGCACGAGCCGCTGGAGGGCGGCGGCGATGCGCAAGCGGGTGGCGCGGTCCAGGGCCCCCAGATCGACCTTCGCCTGATCGGTGAGGACGAGCTTCCTCACGAAGGGTCCTTGTAGTTGGTGACTTCCTCCATGGTGAGGCCGAGTTCGGTGACGACCTGTTCGAACGGCGTGCCCTGGTTGTGCTTGAACCATTCGCGGGAGGCTTCGATGTCGCGGCGCTCCTCCTCGGTGACGGGTTCGTCGTCGATCTCGGCGGTGGCCAGGGCGCGGTCGAAGGGATCAAGCATGACTTCGAGTAGCCCGACGACGGCGGAGAGCTGTTCCGGGGCCAGGCGCTCGATCATGCCGTGAGCCAGTTGCTTCTGTTGTTGAGTGAGCTCGGTGTTCATGGTGTCCTTCCTTCCGCCGTTTACAGTTCGGCCATCACGCGGCTGACCTTGGAGCGCTTGACCAGGCTGTCGAGCACGATCACCAGTGCCTTCTGATCTTCATCGGAGAGATGATCGACTTTCTGGTAGAGCCGGTGCAACTCCGGGTTGTGAATACGGGCCTCGCCGACGCTCGAATCCTGGCGTCCGGCGAGCTCGTCGAGACTGACATTCAGGATGTCGGCGATTTTGACAACAGTAGCAAACTGCGGGGTGGCGTCGCCGTTTTCCCAGCGGGTGTAGACGCGCGGGCTGACGGCGAGGAGTTCGGCCACACGGGTCTGCGTGATCCTGCGAGCCGTGCGGAGTTGGCGAAGCCGTTGGGGAAAGTCCTTCATAATTCCAGTCGAGCGGAAAGAGCTGAACTGGTGTCATGATAAAGCATCCTCGAAGAAGTCCGGTTTGAAAATGACTACGATGTCAGTATGCACTATGACGAAGGAGTCAGTTGACGAGAATCAGGAGACGAACCGGCGATGGCAAGAATCCCCGATAGTGAGATCGAGCGGCTAAAGAACGAAGTGCCCATCGAGCGGTTGGTGATGTGAAGCAAGAAGCGCGACATAACCATCGAGACTCTAACAAGCCTCCGGACCATGTTCATTACAAGAAGCCTCTGGACAAGGAAGTCTACTGATGGAAGGGACAGACGCACTCGAGTTTGAACGACTCGCTCGAGCGTATGCGCAAGGCGAGGTGGGTTGGGCCGATGTTCACAAGTTGGCAATAGAGATGGAATGGCGCGGGACCGCTCAGCAGGTGCCTCGGATCATGGAGGATCTATATTTCGTATTCCTGACAGCCGACGAACTTGATGATCCCCAGTTTCACCGAACTCGCACAGAGATCTCGGCTATGATTCAGGACGTCGATGAGGCCCAGCGAAGAGAGGGATAGAATTGGTCGATGGTGCGGGTGGGCAAGTTATACGCGGCCAATGTCGAGTCAACGTGAATCGGCGATGGGGTAAATCGCGGAGCAGCGCTCTCCATTCCCCATATTGGGTCTTCTCCCGCCGGTCCGGAGCAGGCAAGGGCCTACAAGACGGAGGCGAGGAGCAAGAGCCATAATGGAAGGAATGCCGACCGTCCACATGAGCGAAGCCGAAGTGGCTCGCGATCTTCATGCCGTGCTGGCCA
>CAZWDD010000452.1:0-752 GCA_964632345.1 uncultured Solibacteraceae bacterium
CTTCGGCTTCGCGGAGTTCCGCTTCGCGGCGCTGCATTTCGGCCGAGCCGATGACGCCGGCATCGAGCAGGGTCTTGGCGCGTTCCACGGCCCGCTGGGCGAGTTGGCGCTGTGTGGTTGCCTTCAGAAGAGCCAACTGCGCCTCAGACAGGCCGGAACTGTTCAGCGTGAGCAACACCTGGCCCTTGGTGACCTCTTCGCCCTCGCGGACGGAAAGCGTGGCTACCCTGCCCAGAACGGGGGAGCCGACGCGGGTGACGCGCGTTTCGTCAACGTCGACGCGGGCGGCGACGGTAAAAGACGCACCCACCTGTTCCCTGGTCGGCTCGCCGATTTTCAATTGGGCGAGGAGATTGGCTGCGGGAGTAATCTCCATGGGGTCGCCCTGCTGGGAGGGCGCTTCGGGTGCGGCGGCCGTCGAGAGTTCAACAGGCGTTTTGTCGCCTCCGCAGGAGGCAGTGATGATGATGAAAGCGGTCAGAAGAAGGGAACGGAGAACCATGCTTAATTCCTCCCGGGCAGAACGGCCCGGAGTTCGTCGAGATCGATCAGCGCAGATTGACGGTCATACTGCGCGTTGAGGAAGTCCAGTCGAACGGTTCGCAGTATGCGTTGTGCGTCGAGAACCTCAAGAAGGCTGCGCTCGCCGAGACGGTAGGCGGTTTCGGCGGCGGCGACACTTTCCTGGGCTTCGCGGAGCAGGCCCTGCTCGAAGGCGGCAACACCGCCGAGGCCTATGCCGAACTGACCAA
>CAZWDD010000452.1:762-3731 GCA_964632345.1 uncultured Solibacteraceae bacterium
TTCTCGGTGGCGACTTGGTAACGGCCGTACGCGCTGTCGGCGGCGGCGAGCAGTTCCAACTGCCGGGCATTGGCAAGAGACTGCACCTGCCGGAGTTCGGCGATGGCCTCGGCGATGGGGCCTTCGCGTTTATTCCAGAGCGGAAGCGGAATGGCAACGCCGGCCTTGTAGATCGGGACGTCGGGAGTAATGTCGAGATCGGTACGGAGGGTCGGCTGGGGACGGACCATGGCGCGTTCGACGGCCACCTTGGCGTCGGCGCGGCGGATTTCGGCGCGGGCGTATTGCAGCACCGGATGGCGTTCGAGAATCTCCTGGCGAACGTCCGGCATCGGCGGCAGCACCGTGGGTGGATCAAGCGTGCCATTCGGCGACGGCTCCGAGTCCAGCTTGATACCGATGGCCGCGCGCAACTGCGAAACGGCAGTGACATACTGGAGCCGGGCAGAGTTGACGGCGCTGCGGGCGGTCACCAACTCGGCGTCGGCCCGGATCAGTTCCAGCCGGCCGGCCTCACCCACGTTGACGCGCACCTCGGTGCGGCGGCGAAAATCCTCCACCAGCCGCAGATTGTCTTCCAGGATCTTCACCTGCTCGGCGCGGCGCAGGGCTTCAAAAAAAGTACGCCGGACGCCCGTCAGCACCGCAAGGCGGAGCCCGGTCTGCAGCACCTCGCTCGATTCGCGACCCTTCACTGCATACTCGATGCGGGTCCGGCGGAACGGACCGATGTCGAGCGGCTGAGCGACGCTGTACGTGGTCACCAGGCCGGCCACATTGCCGGGGACGCGAAACGTCTGGCGGCCGATCAGGAACTCTACCTGCGGATTCGGGTAGGCGCTGGCCGAACGGATGCCGGCGCGCGCCGCGTCAATCTGTGCCTCTCCTGCGCGCAGTTGGGGATGGTTTTCAGCGGCAAGGGCGAGAGCCTGATCCAGCGTGATGGGATCGGCTGCTTGTAGGACAAAACTGGAAAAGAAAAATAGACGGTACGTGAAGGATCGCAAATCTGGAAAATCTCCCCGTGCGCGATAGGCGCGAATAATTAAAGGGTATCAAGGATCAGGCGGTTGACTTGTGTAAACGAACCCAACGGTCCTGCATCGGCGGGAAATCAAACGTTAGGATGCCGCCGGCGTCGGTTCGGCGCTCCAGAATTTCCTCGTCGTCAATCTCAACGTCGTACAGGGCGTTGGGAGTCAAGCCGATAATGTAGGACTTCATCGGTTCCGCATTCTGCGGCTGGAATTTCATCTCGTCGCGGCCGAAGTGCACCACGGCGCCGCCGATTTCAACGGGGGCGGGAGAAGCCAGGCCGCGGTCCTTGCGGCGGCCGTCCTCGAAGAACTGCACCTTACGGTCGGAGTAGTGGAGCCAGGTGGCGTCGTCCTCCCAACTGCTGCGGAGGGCAAGGCGGCCGGAGGCTTCGTGGTGCATGGAGAGTGGCAGGTGGTAGTAGCTGAGCCCCGGCTGATAGGGGTTGGCCCAGAGGAACTCGTAGACGATGCCGAAGACGCCGCGCATGAGGAAGCGGTCGTGGATCAGCCAGCCCTGGACGAACTGGGTCTCCTGGGCGTTGGTGTCGAAGGCCACCATGGCCAGGTCGGCGGCGCGGGCAAGAGCTGCGACGCGGAGGTCCGGTTCGCCGTCGCCGTCGTAGAAGGGGATTCGGTACTCGTTCTCGGCGGCGGGGAAGGTGGCGGGGTAGTAGCTGAGGATGTGGTAAGCGGGCAGTTCCTTAAAGAAGCGCGGGGCGTCCTCGCGCAGGTCGATCTGAATGCCGTCGCGAATGGCGTGCATCATCTCGAACAGGGCGTAGCTGTGTTCGCGGGGGTAACGGTAGGACCCGGCGCGCAGCCCTGGGGCGATGTCGCGGCGCCACCACTGCTTGACGATACGCTCCAGTTCGGCCTTGTGGCCGGTCACGATGGCGGCCAGCGCGCGGGCGCACATCGTGGGGATGTCGGTCTTGCCCGGCGGTGTGTCGAGCGCCTTACGGAGGCGGGCGGCCAGGTTCTCCCTTTGGGCCGGCGTGAGAACGGCCTGGCACCAGTCGAAGACGATGGCCTGCTGGCGCAGGTCCTTCGTTTCCAGGGCGAACTGCACGGCCTGGCGTCCGAACTCCTCGCTGCCGCTGACGGCATGGTAAAGCGCGTGGGCAAAGCCAGGTTCGGCCATCTGCGCCTTGCCGGCCACCAGCGTCTCGAACTGCATCCAGCGGGCCGACGTCCGTTCACGCTCTCGTTTCAGCAGGCGCAGCCGGCGCGCGTTCAGAAACAGCCGGGGGTTGTCGCCGTAGACGTCAAACTCCTCCTGCAACTGTTGCGCATGAGCCGCGGCGGCGGTCAGCGACGCAAGCGCCTGGCGGCGCGTTAGCGAGGGCACCCCTTCATTTTGCCATAGTGAATCGTGTCAAACGGACACAGTGCTGTTGCCGCGGACCGCAGGCCAGATTTCCCTTGCCCCCCCACTTGATTTATTTTCAACGGTTTGCTGGAATATAGCTGTTGGTTACCCACTTGCTGGGTACTGACGTGAATTGAGGAAGTTCATCTCATAACCCAACCCTCTGGATTGGTGTGCCATACGAACGAAGCGGGCGGGCTGAATCAAGCGTGCTTGCGGGAGCCGGTAAAAAGTTTAGAACCGCTCCTTCCACTCGTAGGCGGATCGGTTCAGAGGGTCTTTTTTCTCGCGGTACGGCAGAGAAACCTTCCCCGAATCACGATCTCGACAATCTCTCGAACCAACATCGATCTCTCCGCGGATCCTCCCGTGGTTCCGGTTTTCCTCCGGCACTCGGGGCCGGTGAAGTTTGGACGCGGACCCGGCCCGGAGTGAGATGCGGCGCGCACGAAGCGGCGCGTTTGCTCCGGTAGGGACCGGCGCCGGATCCGTCAGCCCCAAGGCCCAACGGGCCCTATTCGCGGGGCGGTCCGCATCGGAAAAGGAGCATCTTCGACCATGCC
>CAZWDD010000453.1:0-3721 GCA_964632345.1 uncultured Solibacteraceae bacterium
CCTACCGGCGAGGCTGGAAGTTGCCGGTGACGGCGCGGCCGGGGAAGCGGCCGGGGATGGTTTTACCGTTTTGCACGACGGGGGTGCCGTTGACGAGGACGTGGTGGATGCCTTCGGAGAACGACAGTCCTTTCTCGAACGTCGCGGTGTCGCGGATGGTGGCGGGGTCGAAGACGGTGATGTCGGCATCGGCGCCGACGGCGAGGCGGCCCTTGGTTTTCATGGCGGGGGCGATGGCTTCGAGGCGGCGGGCGGGGAGGATGGTCATCTTGGCGAGGGCGTCCATGAGGGACATGACCTTCTGCTCGCGGACGTAGAGGCCGAGGACGCGGGCGAAGGTGCCGGCGCTGCGGGGGTGGGCGCGGGCGCTGAAGGGCATGCCGTCGCTGGCGATCATGACGAAGGGCGCGGCCATGGCGCGGCGGATCCACTCCGGCTTCATGAGGTGCATGATGACGAAGCCGCCCTGCTGGCGGTAGCGGGCGAAGCTCTCCTTGTTGAGGCGTTCGCCGGTGGCGGGCCAGAGGAGATCCTCATAGCTGATGCCGAGGCGTTCCTGCCAGCCGTCGTCGAACATGGCGGATTCGATGAAAGTTGACGCGGCGGTGTAGGGGTAGGCTTCGGTGGTGATGTCGAGGCCCTGTTTGCGGGCCGATTCGATGAGGTCGAGAACGAGGGGAATGGAGCCGAGGCTCATGCTGTTGACATGGACGATGTGGAGGGAGACGCCGGTGGCGGCGGCGTTGGCGATCATCTCCTGCATGGCGTCGGGGCGCATGGCGCGGACGTGAGTGAAGATGGGCACGCGCCAGCGCTGGGCCATCTGGAAGACGCGGAAGATCTCTTCGCGGGTGGCGGCGGGGTAGTACTGGGGAGCGACGCCGAGGCCGATGGCGCCTTCGCGGAGACCCTTTTCGAGAGCGGCGGCGAGGGTGGTCAACTCCTCGGGATCGGTGATGGCGGTGTCCTTGCCTTTATTGAGGAATTCGAAACCGAAGTCCTGGGCGCCGGCGGCGGAAAGGGGCGCGAAGCGGCGCATGGCGGTGGTGCGGAGGGCGCCGTGGTTGACGGTGGCGCCGTAGTTGAGAATGGCGCGGCCGTTGCGGGCACGGAGGAAGGCGGCGGGATCTGGGACGCCGACTTCGAGTTCGAGGGCGGTGGTGACGCCGTCGTGGGCCTGGAATTCGTTCGATTCGGGGCTTTGGCCGTGGGCGTGGAGGTCGATGAAGCCGGGGGCGACGACGAGGCCGGCGGCGTCGATCTGTTGGGTGGCCTGGAGGGGGCGGGAGGAGATGGCGGCGATGCGGCCGGCGCGGATGCCGATGTGGCGGGTGGCGTCGAGGCCGGAGGCGGGGTCGAGGACGCGGCCGTTGGCGATGACGAGATCAAAGGGAGGCTGCTGGGAGAAGAGGGAGGCCGCGCAGAGGGCGAGGGCGAGGGGCGGGAGCCGCATGGGGTAATGCTACAACGGATGGGCGGAGGCTACGGGGCGGCGGGGAGGCCAGAGTGGATGCGGCAGCCGGGGGGCTGGGCGGCGATGATGCGGGCTTCGTGTTGGAGCATCTGTTCCCAGCGGGCGGAGACCTCGGCCTTTGGGGCCATTTTGTAGGCGAGTTTGAGGAAGACCTTGTAGTGGCCGAGTTCGGAGGAGAAGAGGGCTTTGTAGAAGGCGGCGAGTTCGGGGTCCGTGGTGGCGCGGGCGAGGACGGAGAAGCGTTCGCAGGAGCGGGCTTCGATGAGGGCGGAGACGCAGAGGCGGTCGAGGGTTTCGCCGTGGCGGCCGGCGCGGACGAGGGCGCGGAGTTCGGCGGCGTAGAAGCTTTTGTGACCGCGTTCCATGCGGCCGCCGCGCTTCATGAGGAAGCGGGTGACCTGGGCGAGGTGGGCGGCTTCGTCGCGGGCGACGCTGGTCATGGTTTCGACCCAGCCGGGGGTCCAGTCGTTGGGCCAGCGGGTCATGAGTTCCATGGCGTTCTGGGCGGCCTTCATTTCGAGGAAGGCGTGGTCGATGAGGAGGGCGATGGGGTCGGCGAGTGCGGCGGGGCCCCATTCGATGGGGGTGCGGGAGCGAAGGGGGAGCTGATCGACTTTGGCGAGGATATCGGCGGCCACCCTTTCAAGTTAGCAACTGGGGGTTGGGATTGACAGGGCGGCGGGGTGGGGGATTGGGGACAAGATTACCTGAATCGTATATACGTTGCGATACAATAAGGCACAGGGGACGGTGGCGTTGCATTCGATTGGGACGACGAGAATGAGAGGCATCTTGCCACCCACAAAGTTGCGCCAGCCGAGTTCGAAGAGGTGCTGCACAACGATCCGATTGACCTGGCTTTCGACCTGATCGACGAGGAAGAACGGTACCGATCTGTTGGTGTAACGAATGGCGGACGATTATTGTCGGTGGCGTGGACAATTCGGAACGGCAAAGTGCGTGCCATTACGGCCTTTCCGGCCAGCGTATCCGATAGGAAGGCTTTTCTGGAGAAACTCAAATGAAGAAGCAGAGGGAGAAAAAAACGAAGCGGGTGATGCCGGTGTTTGCCACCGAGGCGGAGGAGGCTGCGTGGTGGTATGAGAATCGCAGGCAGCACGGGAAAGAGACCCTGGAAGCTGTAAGAAGCGGTGAGGTGCAGGTGCTTACCAAGGAGAAGTTACAGGAGCGGATTGCCGCGTCCAAGAAAACGGCCGCACCTGTGGTGGCGCTCAGGATTCCCGCGGCAGATTTGGCATTGGCGAGAAAGCAGGCTGAACACAAAGGACTGCCTTACCAGACGTACATCAAATCGCTATTGCACGAAGCGCTGGCGGAGCAAGAAAAACGAAGGGCGGGCTAGCCGTTGCCGCATTTCGACCGCACGGTCCCGCCCGGCTTCCGATCTGGCGGGGCGGGGGATAGGTTTGGAGGTCGATGACGAGACGGGGACTGGTGGCCGGGGGATTGGCGCTGGCGGCGGCGGGAGTGGGGCCGTTGCGGGAGCGGGTGAGCGTGATTACCGACGAGGCGGCCGGGACGGAGGATGAGGGCTGGGCGTTCTGCCGGGAGTACGGGCTGCGTTGGGTGGAGTTGCGGAACGTGCCGGGGACGAAGCGGGGGTACTGGACGCTGGGGGCGGGCGAGCAGCGGGAGTTGGCGCGGCGGCTGCGGGGGGAGGGTTTGGGGGTCTCCTTTATCGACAGCGGGCTGCTGGCGGCGCCGCTGCCGGGGACGGAGCCGGTGCGGCGGCCGGGGCCGGCGGAGGCGGAGCGGTTTGCGCGGCGGATGGAGGAGCTGGACCGGGTGCTGGCGCTGGCGGGGGCGGTGGGGTGCGGGCAGGTGCGGTGTTTCGCGTGCCGGCGGGTGGCGGAGCCGCGGGCGGTGTTCGGGCGCGTGGCGGAGGTGATCGGGGAGATGGCAGAGCGGGCGGGACGGGCGGGGGTGCGGCTTCTGCTGGAGAATGAGTCATCGTGCAACGTGATGACGGCGGGGGAGGCGGCGGAGATGGCGGGGATGGTGGGGTCGCGATGGTTCGGGTTGAATTGGGACGCTGGGAATGCGGTGGCGGTGGAGCGGGCGTATCCGGAGGGGTACGGGGCGCTGCCGTGGGCGCGGGTGGGGAATGTGCAGGTGAAGGGGAAGGGGATCCTGCCGGGCGGGGCGGAGCCGGTGGACTGGGCGGGGATACTCGCGGCGCTGCGGCGGGACGGGTATGCGGGGTATGTGGGGCTGGAGACGCATACG
>CAZWDD010000454.1:0-3703 GCA_964632345.1 uncultured Solibacteraceae bacterium
AATTGTGGATCAGCTACTACAGCTCCCACGAAGGGAAGACGTCTATTTATCTGGCGAAGTGGAAGCCGTAAACGCATAGCGGCGCGAGTTGGCGGCCATCACCGCCAATTCGTCTTCCGTGAACCCCAACGTCCGCGCTGCCTCATACTCGGTGGCCAGCGAACAGCCGAACAGTGCCGGATCGTCGGAGTTCAGCGTCACCGGCACCCCGGCGTCGAACAGCGTCCGCAGCGGATGCACGGCTAACGACGCCACAGCCCCCGTCCGCACGTTCGAGGTCGGACACACCTCCAGCGCAATCCCGTGCTCCCGTAAATGCGCGAGCAGCCGCGGGTCGCCCGCCGCCCGTATCCCGTGCCCGATGCGCTTTGCCCCCATCCGCACCACCTCCCACACATTTTCCGCCGTCGATGTCTCCCCCGCGTGCGGCGTGAAGTGCAGCCCCGCCTCCATCGCCATCGCCGCCGCCCGCGCGAACTCCGCCGCCGGCCGCGACGCCTCGTCGCCGCCGATCCCGAACGACACAATCCCTTCCCCCGCATGCCGCGCCGCCCACTCGGCTACCTCTCCGGCCGGCCCAGCGCCGAACTGCCGCACCACATCCGCGTTCCACCGTACCGTCAGTGGCGCCGCTGCCGACGCCTCCCGCAGCGCCGCCCACACCTCATCCAGGCTCTGCTGTTTCCACCGCACCACCCCCGCCGAAAAGATCACCTCCGCATACCCGATCCCCTGCGCCGCAAGCCGCTCAAACAGGTCCTCCGCCGCCAGTCGATAATGCTCCGGCGTCTGCAGCCGCCGCACCGCCTGCTTGAACGACTCCAGGAATCCGGCGAAGTCCGAAAACCGGTACAGCGCCCGCGCCTGCTCCAGGCTCAGCCCCGGATCCAGCCGGCACAATAGCGCCGGCTCCAGCGAACCTTCCAGGTGAACATGTAATTCCGCGTCGGCTTGACTCACTGTTGCCATAATAGCTGCATGCTTCAAGAAGAGATCGACGCGATCGCCGGTGGATATCACGCCGACCCTTTCCACATTCTGGGCCCCCACCAGTTGGAGAAGGGGTGGGTCGTGCGCACCTTTCTGCCGCAGGCCCGCCGCGCCGCCGTCGAATGTGCCGGTGCCAACGTCGAAATGCGCCGCGTCCATGACGACGGCTTCTTCGTCGCCAATCTCGACGGCCAGCCCGAACGCTACCGCCTCTCCTTGGAGACACACCACGGCCAGCACCTCACCATCGAGGACCCCTATCGCTTCGGGCCCGTCATCACCAATTTCGATCTCCATCTCCACACCGAGGGAACCCTGCACCGCGCCTGGGAAACCTTCGGTTCCCATCCCCACCGTATTGATGGTGTCGACGGCGTTCGTTTCGCCGTCTGGGCCCCGTCCGCCCTGAGCGTCACCGTCACCGGCACCTTCAACGACTGGGACACCCGCCGCCACCCCATGCGCCTCCGCGATGGCGGCGTCTGGGAGTTATTTCTACCCGGTATTCAACCCGGCGACGTGTATAAGTACCGCATCAAGGGCAGATACAACGACTACGAACAGTTGAAGTGCGATCCCTATGCCTTCCGCGCCGAAGTCCCGCCGAAGACCGCCTCCGTCGTGCACCAGTTCGGTGGCTACTCCTGGGGAGATGCGGCGTGGATGGAGTCCCGCGCCCGTAAAAACTGGCTCGAAGAACCCATCAGCGTCTACGAGGTGCATCTGGAAAGCTGGATGCGCGATCCCGCTGGCGAACCCCTTTCTTACCGTGACCTCGCCCACCGCCTTGTCGACTACGCCCGCAGCCTGCACTATACCCACATCGAGCTGATGCCCATTCTGGAGCATCCGTACTCCGGCTCCTGGGGCTATCAGGTCACCGGCTTCTACGCGCCGACCTCCCGCTTCGGCACGCCCGAGGACTTCATGTATTTCATCGACGCCTGCCATCAGGCTGGCCTCGGCGTCATTCTCGATTGGGTCCCCGGACACTTTCCTAAGGACGCCCACGGCCTCGCCTGGTTCGACGGCACCGCGCTCTACGAACACGCCGACCCCCGGCAGGGCGAACATCGCGGCTGGGGTACCCACGTCTTCAACTATGGCCGCAACGAGGTCCGGACCTTCCTCGTCTCCAACGCCATCTACTGGCTCGAAAACTTCCACATCGACGGCCTCCGCGTCGACGCCGTCGCCTCCATGCTCTTCCTCGACTACGGTCGCGAAGGCGGTGAATGGGTTCCCAACCAGTACGGCGGCCGCGAAAACATCGAGGCCATCGAGTTCCTGAAGCAGTTCAACATCGCCGCGCACAAGGTGCCCGGCGCCATCACCATTGCCGAGGAGTCCACCTCCTTCGGCAGCGTCACCAAGCCCGTCTACCTGGGCGGTCTCGGCTTCACCATGAAGTGGAACATGGGCTGGATGCACGACATGTTCAATTACTTCAAACTCGACCCCATCTTCCGCCGCTACTCCCAGAACAACGTCACCTTCAGCCTCCTCTACGCCTTCACCGAAAACTTTCTGCTCCCTATCTCCCACGATGAAGTCGTGCACGGCAAGTCCGCCCTCATCGGCAAAATGCCCGGCGACGAATGGCAGCGCTTCGCCAACGTCCGTGCCTTCCTCGGTTACATGTACGGCCATCCCGGCAAGAAGCTCCTCTTCATGGGCCAGGAGTTGGGCCAGTACGAGGAGTGGGACTGGCAGGGCCAGATCCGCTGGGACCTGCTGCAGTATCCCTTTCACCGCAAGCTCCAGGCCCTCGTTGCCGAGTTGAACCGGCTCTACCGCGATCTTCCCGCGCTTTTCGAGGTGGAACACAGCTTCTCCGGCTTCGAGTGGATCGATATTCACGACGTCGATTCATCGGTCATCTCCTTCCTCCGTCGCGCTAAAGATCCGGAGGATTTCCTCGTCTTCGTCTGCAACTTCACCCCGCAGCCCCGGATGAACTACCGCATCGGCGTACCCGCCGCCGGGCACTACGACGAGATCCTCAACACCGATGCCGACATGTTCGGCGGCAGCAACGTCGGCAATTTCGGCGGCCGCTCTGCGGACCCCGCCGAATGCCACGGAAGGCCCTTCAGCCTCTCGCTTACCCTTCCCCCGCTTGCCGTCATCGTGCTCCGGCCCCACGCCCCCGCCGCCCGTCCATGAACCGGGCCGCCGCCATCAATCTCGTTCTCCTGTTGCTGTTCGGCCTGCAGCATAGCCTCATGGCGCGGCAGTGGTTCAAGGATCGCGTTCGGTTCGTCAGGCCCCGCCGCGCATACGTCCTCACGACGTTCGCCACCCTCGCCGTCATTGCCTATTTCTGGCAGCCCATCCCGCAGGTCGTCTGGCGTTACAGCGGCCTCGTCGCCGCCGGCCTCTATCTCATCTGGACCTTCGGACTCCAGTTGATCCTGTTCGGCGCCTGGTCCATCAACTGGCGCGAACTTGCCGGCCTCGCCGAGCCCGGCCCCCCTCGCTTCGAGATTCCGTTCCTCTACACCATCGTTCGCCACCCCATCTATCTGGGGTCCATTCTCGTCCTATGGGCCACGCCCCGCATGACGTTCGGACGCCTCCTGTTCGCCGCCGGCATGACGCTCTATATCCTCATCGGCATTCTGTTTGAGGAGCGCGATCTGGAGCGTACCTTCGGCGAGGTCTACCGCGTCTACAAGCGGCGCGTGCCCATGTTGATTCCGCGCCCGCGGCT
>CAZWDD010000455.1:0-3701 GCA_964632345.1 uncultured Solibacteraceae bacterium
AGGCCGCGTCGTGCTGACGCCTTTTGTCCTCCCCGGTGAATCCGTCCACCTCCAGGTCGCCTCGCAGAAGAAGGATGTCTGGACCGGCCGTCTCCTCGAAGTTCTCTCCCCCGCCGAGGCCCGCACCGCGCCCCTCTGCAAGGTCTTTGAAAAGTGCGGCGGCTGCCACTACCAGCACGCTACCTACCCCGCCCAGTTGGAGCTCAAAAAGGAGATCCTCCGCGAAGTCCTCCAACGCATCGGCAAGATCGACGCTCCCCCCGAAATCGCCGCCATCGCCGGCGAACCCTGGGGCTACCGCAACCGCATCCAGCTCCACATCGATGGCCAGAAGGTCGGCTACCGCGCCCAGGGCGAGCACCGCGTCATCGACGCCTCCGAATGCCCCGTCGCCTCCCCCAAGCTCAACGAAGCCCTCCGCGCCATCCGCCGCATGGTCCGCAACCATCGCTTCCCCCGCTTCGTCCGCTCCATGGAATTTTTTACCAACGAACGCGACGTCCAGGTAAATGTGCAGGAGACCATGGCCGGCCAGCGCGTCGCCCGCCCCTTCTTTGACTGGCTCGAATCCGAACTCCCCGGCGCCGCCACCGGCCCCATTGACTATGCCGCCAACGGCCGCCAGTATCGCGTCCACTACCGGTCGTTCTTCCAGGTCAACCGCTTCCTCGTCGGCGAACTCACCAAAGCCGCTCTCGCCGATGCCGAAGGCGCCTCCGCCCTCGAACTCTACGCCGGCGTCGGCCTCTTCACCCTCGCCCTTGCCGACCGCTTCGCCAAAGTCGACGCCGTCGAAAGCGTCAAAGCCGCCGTCGAGGACGCCGAACTGAACGCCAAACGCGCCCGCAAGCTCGACATCGATCACCACCGCGCCGACACCGCCGAATACCTCACCCGCCACCGCGCCACCCCCGACTTCGTCCTCGCCGACCCCCCTCGCGCCGGCCTCGGCCCCGCCGTCGTCGCCGAACTCGTCCGCCTCAAGCCCCGCCGCCTCGCCATCGTCTCCTGCGATCCCTCCACTTTGGCGCGTGACCTGCAAGGCCTTACCGCTGCCGGCTACGGCATCCGCTCGATGTCCCTCATCGATCTCTTCCCCCAGACCTTCCACATGGAAACCGTCACCCACCTCGAAATCTAAAGGAGTTCCCGCCCATGGGCAGCCTTCTCGCCGTTTTCCTCCTTGCCGCCGCCTGGCCCGCAATCCGCTGGCAACCCTGGATCTCAGGCCTGGAAGCGCCCGTCGACATGCAGTCCCCGCGCGATGGCTCCGGCCGCCTCTTCGTCCTCGAACAGCGCGGCCGCATCCGCCTCATCCGCAACGGCGCCCTGTCGCCCTCCCCGGTTCTCGATATCTCCGCCAAGGTCCAGTACCGCGGCGAGATGGGCCTCCTCGGCCTCGCCTTCCCTCCCGATTTCGCCCAAAAACAGCACTTCTACGTCAACTACGTCAACCGCCAGCAGCAGACCATCGTCGCCCGCTACCGCATCTCCGGCGATACAGCCGACCCCGCCAGCGAAGACATCCTCCTCACCATCGACCAGCCCTATACCAATCACAACGGCGGCTGCCTCCAGTTCAGCCCCCGCGACGGCCATCTCTACATCGGCATGGGCGACGGCGGCAGCGCCAACGATCCCCAGCGCCTCTCCCAGAACCCCAACTCCCTCCACGGCAAAATGCTCCGCATGGACGTCGAAAGCGGCGCCCGCACGCCCCAGGTCTGGGCCTCCGGCCTCCGCAATCCCTGGCGCTTCTCCTTCGATCGCGATACCGCCGACATGTACATCGGCGACGTCGGCCAGGGCGCTCAGGAGGAGATCGACTTCCAACCCGCCGCCGCCGCCGCCGGCCTCAACTACGGCTGGAGCCTCATGGAGGGCACCCGCTGCCTGCATGATCCCAACTGCAACTCCCGTACCGATCTCGTCCTGCCCGCCTTCGTCTACCCCCGCGCCGACGGCGTCTCCGTCACCGGCGGCTACGTCTACCGCGGCGCTCAGTTCCCCTTCCTCCGCGGCGTCTATCTCTTCGGTGACTTCGGCAGCGGCCAGGTCTGGGGCATGCGCCGCGAAGGCGCCAATTGGGACGCCGCCAAACTCGGCAACTCCGGCCACGCCGTCGCCAGCTTCGCCGAGGACGAGGCCGGCGAGCACTATCTGCTCTCCTACAGCGGCCAGATCCTCCGCCTCGCCGCCGACCCGCCCCCGCCCGCCATCAACGCCATCGTCAGCGGCGCCAGTTTCTCCCCCGGCCTCTCGCCCGGCTCCATCGGCACGGCCTTCGTCAATGCCTTCCCCACCGTCAACGGCATCGTCGCCGCGGACCGTTACCCCCTCCCCGTCAACCTCAGCGGCGTCTCCGTCCGCATCAATGGCGTCCCCGCGCCCCTCTATGCCGTCGCCAGCGGCGGCGCCGGCGGCCAGGTCAACTTCCAGGTCCCCTGGGCCTCGCCCACCGGTGACGTCACCGTCAATATCAACGGCGCCGAAGCCCGCGCCAGCATCGCCCCCGCCGCCCCGGCCGTCTTCACCGTCGATGGACGCCTCGCCGCCGTCCTCGCCCCCGGCGTCCCCGGCCAGCCCATTGAAATCTTCGCAACCGGCCTCGGCGCCGTCTCCAACCCGCCCTCGACCGGCGCCCCCGCCTCCGCCGCGCCCCTGTCGCAACTCACCGCCCAGGTCGAAGTCTCCATCGCCGGCCGCCCCGCCCAGGTCACCTTCGCCGGTCTCGCTCCAGGCTTCGCCGGCCTCTACCAGGTCAACGCCCTCATCCCGCCCTCCACCCCTTCCGGCGAGGCCGAACTCATCCTCCGCGTCAACGGCGCCGCCAGCCCCGCCGTCCGCCTCCCCATCCGCTAACTCCCTATGGCGATAAGTTCGTTGCCCAGTAGTTTGTCCGACGTAACTGGACCTTCATTTGGATTGACGAAACGCCGGGAGCAGCGCTGCTGAGACTGTTGCTTGGTTGAAGATATCTTCCCGGCCGCCACTGAAACTGGAATGATTTCCCTTTACCAGAAATCGAAATAGAACTTGATTTGTAGCGTTTGGTCGGATATGCTTTGGCCAGAGATTACGAAAATGGTCCGGTTCTTTTTCGCCCCAGGTTTTTTCTTTTTGGCTTCTGGAATACTCCTTCCCCAGGCGCCCATCATACTCCCAACGCCTCCTCTCGAATCCCCCCCCCCCCCGCTGACGCCGCCGAGTTATCAGAGCGATCCAGGAACGTCTTCGATTACTGGCGTAGTTAGAGAGGAAAATGGTTCCCCTGTTGCCGGTGCTCGCATTCATGTCGTGAAGGAAGGCTCCTACATTCCGGCCAGAGTTCCAGGTAGCGCCGCAATCGTCACTCCCGGCCTCTCTCGGTTGATTCTATCCGGAAAGGATGGCGGTTTCCGGCTCGCCGGAGTGCCCGGAGGTACCTACATTTTCTGCGTGCATGGAATGGAAAATCTACACCTGGCAAGCTGCGAATGGGGAAAGGGATCGACATATGTGTCGGTTGCGAAGGCTGCATCGGCGGAGGCTAGGCCGTTTGCCTTGGAGAGGGGCGAGTACATCGTCCTTGAGATCGAGGACAAGGCGAACCTCCTTGAGGGCAAACCGCTGCCATTCGGTTTCATGACAGCCGGGGGCGCCTTCAAGAGGCCCTCTCCGATCCGAGACACGGAAGCCGTCCGGCAGTACGGCATTCTCGT
>CAZWDD010000456.1:0-3694 GCA_964632345.1 uncultured Solibacteraceae bacterium
GGAGATGAGCACGAAGCAGGGAGAGGGAAGGCACGGGTTCACGGTGGTGCCGCACAAGGTGCGGCTGGGGTATTACCGGGTGGTGACGGCGCCGAATGTGACGGGGGCGGCGGACTGGCCGGGGCTGGCGTTCCGGCATGAGGACGAGGCGCAGTGGGGGCCGCGGGGCTTCCGCCGGTGGACGCGGGAGGGGCGGCTGCTGGAGATGTTCTCGGCGACGTACGGGCTGGCGGTGACGATGTGGAGCGGGGGGAAGGTGGCGTTGGACAACTGCGGGCTGGAGGTGGGAGGAGATGGGAGTTATTACGACAACCGGAAGGGGGTTCCGGACATGCAGAAGGCGGGGCTGGCGACGTTTTTTTCGAACACGGCGCCGCGGGCGCTGGTGACGGCGGGGCGGGTATGTGTGGCGGAGCGGACGGTGGTGACGGAGATCGCGGGGTATTACGAGGGGAACTCGGACTTGCGGCGGTGGGCGTTCCGGCCGGACAGCCAGCGGATCCGGTACCGGATGAACCTTTGGAGCGAGGGGGAGGGGGAGATGCCGGTGGCGCCGGGGGATGGGACGGGGGACGTGTTTTCGAGCGACCGGGAGCAGGGGGTGTTCACGCGGGCGGCGACGGGGCGGGAGCGGGTGCTGCGGAGCGGATGGGCGGAGCCGATTTTCCGGTTGCGGTACCGGCTGGCGGAGCCGCTGGAGCTGGCGGCGGGGCATTACTGGTTCAGCCATGACGTGGCGTCGCCGTGGACGGATGAGGGGGACCCGGAGGAGGCGGAGCGTGGCCTGGCGTGGGGGGCGGCGTTCGACCGGTAGGGAAGATTTCAAATTTTGAGCGTGATTGGTGGGGAAGGCCGGCGGGACAGAGGTTCCGGCGCAAGCCCACTGGAGACATTCACCAACCCGTGCCCGGAGTGCTGCAAGTGGAGTGACAGGGCGCGGCTGCAAGTAATCAAGGAGACGAAAGGATCAAGATGACACGACTGAATAGTGTTGGACTGGCGGCGGCGATGCTGCTGGGAACGGTAATGTGGGCGCAGCCCGTAGGGGCGGTGCGCGGGCAGGGGCGGCTGGTGATGAACGGGCGCACGGTGCAGGACAGCCGCGGGGCGACGTTCCTGAAGGTGGGCGACGAGGTGGCGGTGCGGACGGGGAAGGCGGTGCTGGACCTGGTGGGCGGAACGAAGCTGTACCTGGAGCCTGGGGCGCGGGTGCGGCTGGAGCCGCGCGGCGAGGGAGCCGTGGGGGTGCAGATGGTGGCAGGGCAAGGAGCGTTCCGGCTGGGAGGCGGGGCGACGATGATGGGAGCGAGCGGAGCGCGGCAGGGCCTGGTAGCGGTGGAGCGGACGCTGGCGCGGGTGTATCCGATGGTGACGATGGCTCCGGTGGCGGAGGCTGGTGGCGCGCGAGGCGCATCGGCGATCCCACCGATGCGGAGCGTGGATGTGTCGCAGGCGATTCAGCCGCCGGCCCCGGCGGCGCCGGGGACGGTGGAAGCGCCGGCGCCGGTCAGCGCGCCGGCATTGCCGACGAACGTGGCGCCGGGAACGACCTACGTGGATACGAGCCTTTTCCAGCAGGCAAACGGGCAGACGCCGAGCGCGGTGATTGTCCCGGGCGGGAACGCGAACATTCAGATTCTGACATCCGGTAGCGCGCAGGGAGGATTGGCGACGCTGGTGAGCCGGGACGATGAGTCGTTGTGGTGGCTGGCCGGCGGGCCTGGCGAGCGGAAGGCGAAGCAGTAGGACGGGAAGCGAAAGAGAAAGGAAACCATAGTGATGAAATCGATATTGAGCATCATGACGCTTGCCGCCGGGATGGCGGTATACGGGCAGGCCGGGGCGCCGGTGATCGACGCGGTGGTGAACGCTGCGGACTACTCAACCACGGTGGTGGAGGGCGGATACCTGACGGTGTTCGGGAAGGGGCTGGCTAGCGGGACGGCGGTGGCGCAGAGCACGCCGTTTCCGACGCAATTGAGCGGGACGAGCGTGGAGGCGCGGGAGACGACGCCGTTCGGGGTGGGGCGGCTGGTGACGCTGCCGCTGTACTACGTATCGCCGGGGCAGATCAGCGCGCTGTTGCCGTACGGGCTGGGGACTTCTGCGATGGAGTTTGTGGTGGTGAGCGGCGGGCAGCGGAGCGCGGCGCGCCGGGTGGCGCTGAGCGTGAACGGGCCGCGGCTGTTCACCTATTCGCAACTGGGAACGGGGACGGCCGTGATGACGCGGGTGAACAACCAACTGGTGACGGCGACGAACCCGGTACGGCCGGGCGAGGTGTTTCAACTGTACTTGAACAGCGCGGGGCCGGTGGAGCCGGCGTTGACGGCGGGGACGGTGAGCGGCGATGGCCGCGGGCTGGGACCGTTGCGGCGGATGGCGAGTCCGGCGGAGGTGATGATCAACGGCCGGAAGGGCGAGGTGCTGTTTGCCGGAATGTCGCCGGGTTCGGTGGGCTTGTATCAGATCAACTTCCGGGCTCCGTATGACGAGGTGGAAGGGGATCTGCGGATTGCGGTGCGGTCCGGCAGCGCGGAGAGCCAGAATGGGGTATTCGTGCGGTCGACGCCGAACGGGTTTTACTGGGTGATGACAGGCGGTAAGGCGGTGAACGGGCTGGCGCTGGATGGGGTGAGCGGGCCGACGAGCGCGTTTGCCTACCGGCATGAGGATGAACAGCAGTGGACGTCGAACGGGCTGCGGTCGTGGACGAAGAATACAGGCCTGCCGTCGCAGTTCAGCGCGGCGAAGGGCGTGGCGTTGACGATCAAGGACGGCAGCCGGATTGTGTTTGACAACAACGGCCTGG
This sequence comes from uncultured Solibacteraceae bacterium, assembly GCA_964632345.1. Lineage (GTDB taxonomy): Bacteria > Acidobacteriota > Terriglobia > Bryobacterales > Bryobacteraceae. The sequence goes on from CAZWDD010000456.1 coordinate 2,813, forward strand.
AGACGGGGACGACGAACGGGTACTACGACAACCGGGGCGGCGGGGCGGATGGACAGAAGCCGGGGCTGCTTTCGATGTATTCGAACTCGGTGCGCCGGGCGAACGTGATGGCGGGTGCGTTCCAGTTGAACGAGGCGACACGGGTGACGGAGCTGATCGGGTATTTTGAAGGGCCGTCGTTCCTGCGGGCGTTTCCGTTCTTCCCGGACAACTTCTTCAACCGTTTCCGGATGAACATCTGGTCGCACGGACCGGGGAGCGCGCCGCGGGACACGGGGAACTTCACGGGCGACGTATTTTCGTCGGAACAGCGGGCAGGGACGTTCAGCTACAGCACGACGGGCGTTTCGCGGGTATTTCAGCAGGGGCAGAGCAACGAAATCTACCGGCTGCGGTATGAGCTGGCGGAGCCGTTGGTGTTGCAGCCTGGGACGTACTGGTTCAGCCATGACGTAGCGGTGCCGAAGCTGGGCGGGCCCGGCGGAGCGGCGACGGTGTCGCGCGTGGATGGAGAGCGGGTGCGTGAGGTGTTGCCGGGAGCGAAGCCGTACTCGATGCGGGATGACGAGTAGGGCAAAGCGAAGCAGCGTGAACTACTGGCCGGTGTTGGCCGCCCTTGTGGCGGTTGGCACCGGCCAGTGGTGTATTCCGGTGGCGATCGGGGAGTGGCACGCCTACGGGGGGGACGCGGCGGGGTTGCGGAGCGCGGCCGGGTGGATGGAGCGAGAGGCATCGCACTGGTGCCGGCTGGCGGAGGCGGCGAGCAGCGATGAGGAGGCCGGGGCGGCGCTGCGGCGGTGCACGGTGGAGAATCCGGCGTGGGGGCTGGGGTGGACGGCGTTGGGGAAGTTCGAGGATGCGTTGGGGGGAGACGGGAAGGAG
>CAZWDD010000457.1:0-1059 GCA_964632345.1 uncultured Solibacteraceae bacterium
CACCGGCAGGCCGGTGCGGGCGCGGATGGCCGGGGCCAGGCGCGCCATCGAAACCTGCGCCAGCACGAGGCCTTCGACGCCGCGCGCCGCGGCCGCCTCGGCCGCGGCCAGCAGCCGCCGGTCATGCTCCTCGCGGTCGCCGGCCAGCAGCCGTTCAAGGGCCTCGGTGTCGCAGACCGTCTCGATTTCGACGTCCGGGCGGAAGTGCCGCAGCCATGTCTCCGACGTCTCGACGGTGGAGGCGAAGGTAGCCACGAGCCCGACCTTGCCGCGCCATTCGCGCGCCGCCGCGGCGAGCATCGGCTCATCGATCTTGATCGCCGGGACCGGGACGGCGGCGCGGATGGAGGCCATCGCCTGCGGGTTGAGCGCCGAGCAGGTGACCAGCGCCGCGCGCGTGCCGTAGCGGTTTACCGACTGATGAATCAGGTCGATCAGCCTGGTGGCGGCGCGTGTCCATTCACGGCGGCGCAGATCGCCCATCACCGCTTCATCGAGAATGCTCACCGGCGACAGGTCGGCCGCTTCACGGGCGTAGAATTCAGCCACCGGGTCAATGGAAGCTCGTGAGGCGTGGAGCAGCAGCAGCGGATGCACCTTCCCATTCTCACCCAGAACCGGCGCGCGGCTAAATTTTGAGGAACAGTTTGCGGCGGTACATCCAGAGCAGGACGAGCCAGTAGCCGAGCAGCGTCGCGGCGCCGTGGAAGGGCGTGAACCAGGCGCCGATGTGGATGCGGAAGGAGCTGAGGAAGAAATCCTCGAACAGGTGCGCGATGAGGTAGGCGGCGATGGAGTTGGCGCCGATAACCAGCAGCGGGAAGGCCCACTTGCGATAGCCGCGCTCCTCGATGACCCACTGGAACGCGGCGAGGAACAGGAAGCAGATGCCGCCGCTGAAGAGCGTCCAGGCCGGCGTCCAGATGCGCTTGACGATGGGGCAGAGGCCGGTGAAGTGGAGCAGGAGGCCGGCGGCGATGGTGGCCGCGGCGGCCAGCAGGAAGTGGCGGCGGGGGGCGGACTCGCGCAGCCAGCGGCCGGCGATGAGGCCGAGTATCA
>CAZWDD010000457.1:1069-3693 GCA_964632345.1 uncultured Solibacteraceae bacterium
GTGAGGTAGCCGCCGCGGTTGGCTTCAAACGGCTGGACGCGAGGGAAGAGGTTGAGGAACCAGACGTCGAAGAAGTGACCGAAGTTGTGATTCTTGGCCCAGGGATCGGGGACGGGATAGGTGGCCCAGGCGAGCCAGTAGCCGCCGAGGATGAGGGCGAGCGCGATCCAGGCCCAGCGCGGCGGGCGCCAGCCGAGCAGGAACAGGAACGGGTAGCCGAGGCCGATCTGGGTGAGGGTGTCCTCGAAGGTGAAGTTGGTTTGGGTGCTGTGGGTGGAGCGGAGGAAGATGCCGAGGGCGATGAGCAGGAACGAGCGCCAGAGGGCGTGGAGAAAGGTGCCGGACTGGGATTGGCCGCGGGCGAGGCGGGCGGCGATGGAGTAGGGAAGGGCGACGCCGACGAGGAAGGAGAACGACGGCTGGATCATGTCATGGAGCGAGCAGCCGGCCCAGGGGACGTGGGACTGGTGAAAGGCGAGGAAGGCGAGGAGGGCGCTATCGGGGTTGGCCTGGGCGAGGCGGGAGAGATGGAGGACCTCGGCCATCATGAGGAGCATGACGAAGCCGCGGTAGGCGTCGACGGCCTGGTTGCGGTTCACTGGGCGAGCTCCTTGAGGATGAGTTTCACGGCGGTGGGGGACACCATGTGTTTGGGGGCGTCGTCATCGAGGACGACGCGGAAGCGGGCGGGATCGCCGAGGGCTTCGCGGACGCGGGCCTCGTAGGCGCGGATGGAGGGCTCGTAGGTGGGGCCGTGCTGGGGCTCGCCGAAGCAGCAGTTATCGCGGCGGTTGAGGATCTGGACCTGGCGGCGGCCGGGGCCGGAGGAGCCGAGGACGTAGAGGTCGGGGTAGCCGGCGAGGCGGTAGAAGGGATCGAGCCACTGCTCCTTGTCGCCGATGGAGCCGTTGGCGCGGAGGTAGAGGGGCATGGTGCCGGCGACTGGGAAGGAGAGGCGGATGGCGGGATCGACGGCGGCGTAGAGGGTGGTGGTCCAGCCGCCGCCGGAGAGACCGGCCATGTGGATCTGTTTGTAGCGGGGCTTGAGGCGGTTGAGGCTGATGGCCGTTGGTTCGAGGAAGAACTTGAGGGCGTTGCCGGTGGGGAGAGGGAGGTCGAAGAGGGCGGCGTGGGAGAGGGTCTGGCAGTCGCCGGGGCGCATGTGGGGCATGTAGGCGGTGAGGACGGCGAAGCCGGCGGCGAGGAAGGCATCGGCGGCTTCGGCGAGGCCGGCGCCGTCGTCGAAGGAGCAGGAGTGGCCGTGGTGGAGGACGATGAGCTGGCGGTTGGGGCGGCGAGGGATGAGGTGGTGGGTGGTGTTCTCCTGGCCGGCTTCCATGCGGATGGTGAAGCGTTCGACGGAGGCGGCGTGTTTGAGGGCGGCGATGGGTGGCGGGGCGTTGGGTTCGACGGCGGCGGGGAGCGATTTGGGGAAGCCGGGGGCGCCCCAGATGAAGTCGACGATGCGGGAGCGGAGGGCGGGATTGAGGCGGATCTCGAAGTCGTTGACGAGGGAGGGAGGGGGGAGGTGGAGGGCGTTGGCGACGTGGGGGGCGAGGCCGTCGGCCATGAACTGGAAGCCGAGGTCGTTGGGGTGGACGCCATCGACGAGGCCGTCGAGCTGATGGGGGCCGAGGAGGGAGTGGCCTTCGACGAGGGAGAGGAGGCGGTCGCCGGCGGCGATGCGGCGGTTGACGACGGAGCGGATGTGGGCGGCGAAGTCGGTGAAGCGAATGTTGGGGGAGGAGTGCGCGATGGGGGTGACGGCGAGGATGGGGGTTTGGGGGTGTTGTTTGCGGACGGTATCGAGGAAGGGTTCGTAGGCGGCCTGAAGGGAATCGAGGTTGGGGTTGTTCTGGGAGAAGTCGAGGACGAAGAGGGAGGCGTCGATTTCGGCGGTCATGCGGGCGGCGACGGGTTCGCCGCGGCCGTTGCCGGAGAAGCCGAGGTTGACGAAGTCGAGATTGAGGCGGCGGGAGAGGATGGCCTGGTAGCTCAGGCCGGAGCGGGAGGCGCAGCCGCCCTGGGTGATGGAGGTGCCGTAGTAGACGACGGGTTTGGGGTTGGCGAAGCGGCGGGGTTTTTCGATTGCGGCGTCGTCATCGAGGCCGATGGCGTGGACGGTGACGGGTTTGTAGAGCGGGAGGTAGAGGGTGATTTCGCGGGGCTGTTTGGGGAGGCCGGCGAAGTAGGTGTGCTCGACGGGGGCGGCATCCTTGGGGGCGATGGCGGTGCCTTTGTAGACGCCATCGATGTAGAGATCGACGCCGGTCTGTCCGTAGGCGTGCATGTTGATCATGTTGGGCGCCGAGGGGTAGGTGAGTTTGATGGCGAGTTTGGAGGAGTTGGTGCGGAAGCGGATGCGGGCGCCGCTGGGGGAGAGGCCGAGGTTCCAGACGGCCTTGGGGAGTTCGGGTTCGAGGCGGCGCGGGAGGCGGATGAGCTCGCCGTTGTTCTCGGCGAGCCAGGGCAGGCCGTGGATGGAGAGGCGTGCGTCCTGGGGTGCGATCCAGGCGAGAGCGGCGGCGGCGAGGAGGAGCATCGTTCTAATACGATACAGCGCCGGGGCCTGCTACTCGACGGTGCAGCGGGGTTGGGGGAGCTCGAGGAACTCGGCCTTGAAT
>CAZWDD010000458.1:0-3679 GCA_964632345.1 uncultured Solibacteraceae bacterium
CTGGTGATCACAGACCAGAGCAACCGGGAGGCGGCGAACCTGAAGGGAACGCGGTCGATCGTGCTGCCGGCGTCGTTGCACCGGAAGACGGCGGTGCCGGAAGAGTTGTATACGCCGCTGCCCTACATTGTGCCGGCGCAGTTGCTGGCCGCCTGTCTGGCGGAGGAGAAGGGGTTGAACCCAGATCAGCCGCGGGCTCTCGAAAAGGTCACGCGAACGCTGTAATCAGGACTGCAGGCGCATCCGTTCCGCCCACTCCAGGAAGCGGAACAGGTCGCGCCTGTGCGTCCAGACAAACGCCCAGAACTCGCGGAAGCCGATCTTTTCGGCGTGCAACCCCCAATAGGTTTCAATGCGCCAGAGGAGATAGGGGCTCCGCCAAGGGGTAAGGCGATAGCCGCGGCCGGCGGCCCACAGGAAGCCGATCACTCGCCCTCGCTCTTCTCGTCGCCCTTGGCGTAGTAGCCCGAGCGCGTGCGGACGCTGAGGCCGCTTCCCTTCACCGTTACTTTCAACTGGCGGAAGGCGCCGTCATCCGGCTTGGTGGGGCTGTAGGCAAGGATGTACTGGCTGCGGATCTCCTTGGCGATCTGCAGCGCCACCTCTTCCACGCTCTCCACATCCTTGGGAAAGTGGGCGATGCCGCCCGACTGCTTGGTCAACAGGTCCATGGCGCGTTGCGCGCGCTTGGCCGAGCGGCGGTCCTCTTCGTTGAGAATGCCGATAGCGAAGATGAGCACCTCACTGCGCTGGGCCTTGGATAGGAGCTTTTCGAGCGTGTTGGTTTCGCTGGAGGCCGTGTCGTCGCCGTCGGTGACAACGAGTAGTACCTTCTTGGCCTTCTTGCCTTTTTCCTTGATGTAGTCAATGGAAAGGGAGATGGCGTCGCGCATGGCCGTGCCGCCTTTGGCGTCGATGCGGGAAAGGCCCTCTTCGAGCTTCTTGATGTCGCCGGTCAGGTCCGCATCACGGTAGGCGACATCGTTGAAGTTGACGATGAAGATCTCGTCCTGGCGGTTGGAGGCCTTGACCAGCGCCAGAGCGGCGTCCTCCACCTTTTTGCGCTTGCGGCGCATGGATCCGCTGTTGTCGACGATGAGGCCCATCGAAACAGGCACATCCTCGCGGCGGAACACCTTCAGCCGTTGCTCAACGCCGTCTTCCAGCACCTTGAATGCCTCGCGTGGGAGATCGGTGACGAATGCCCCCTTTCGGTCGACCACGGTGGCATGGAGAAGAACTTCGCGCGTATCGGACCGGAAGGTGAGGCCGGTGTCCTGATCATTCTGCTGCGCGAGAGCGAGAGCGGAGCCTGAAAAGGCAAGTCCGAACCCGCGTCTACTGAGCTGGGGCATAGTATCCTTGGCGCCAGAACGGGCGTAACGGCGGCAACCCGCGAGGCTGGTTGATCTTCACCTGCACACGCCGGTACTTGCCGTCACGGGCCGTATTGTTCGGCACATATCCAATGACGTACTGATTGCGCAGTTCGATACCAATCTTGGCGGCAACATCGGGCAGATCGTTCAGATTTTCCACCGGAAAATGGCGGCCGCCGGTTTGTTCAGCAATTTCGTTGAGCAGGCCGGGCCCGGCGAGTTCCTCAGCCGAGCGGGACCGGGCCGACACAGGCTCAAAAATGCCGATGGCGTAGATCTGCACGTCGGCCTCGCGGACCAGATTCTTGATTTCGCTTTCCGTATAGCGGCTGGAGTTGTCGCCTCCGTCGGAGAGGACCAGGATCGCCTTGCGGGTATTGCGCGCCTTCTTCATGTGGTTCAGCGCCATGTAGATGCCATCGAGCAGGGCCGTACGCCCCTTGGCCTGCGTGAAAGTCAGGCGGTTCTGGATCTCTTCGGTATTGGTCGTGAACGGGTGGGTCATCTCCGGCTTGTCGTTGAACTGGACGAGGAAGAACTCGTCCTCCGGATTGGCCGTCTTGAAGAACTGGGCCGCGGCCAGACGAGCCTTCTGCAGCTTGGCGCCCATGCTGCCGGAGGCGTCGAAGACGAGGCCGACCGAAAGCGGGGCATCTTCACTGGCGAAGGTGGCGATGCGCTGTTCGCTCTTATCCTCGAAGAGCTTGAAGTGCTCCGCTTCGAGGCCGGTGACAAAGCGGTTGAGCGGGTCGGTGACCGTGACGTTGATCAGGACGAGGTTGGTATCGACGCGGATACTCGCCGGGCGGCCGGCGGCTTCGTCCGGCTCCTCGGCAGCTGCTTTCCGCCGGGGCGCAACCGTGGTGGTGCTGGCCGCCGATGGCCCCTTGGAGGAGCTCTTCACATCGGTTGCAGGCGGCTGCGGTTTTTTTTCGTCTCCGGCCAGGGCCGCCGCTGCCAGCAGTAGTCCAGCGCCGAGGATGAGGAAGTTTTTTCTCATGGCCAGAGGGAACCTCGTTCGGCGAAAATCTATACGGAGTATATCATGGCTCCCATTTTTCATAGCCTCTTTTGCCCTTCTAAACCGTGATGTAACGAACCTCTCGTGGTAAGATCAAATGTGCCACAGCAAGTTCTCGGAGTGATTCCGGCACGCCTTGCCTCCACCCGTTTTCCCGCCAAAGCACTCGCCCCTCTCGCCGGTAAACCCATCCTGCAGCACGTCTGGGAGCGAGCCAGCCAGGCGAGGTATCTGCGGAACCTGCTTATCGCTACCGATGACGATACGATTGCAACCGTGGCAAGAAAGTTCGGGGCACAGGTCCGGATGACTTCCCCCGATCACCCTTCGGGCACGGACCGGGTGGCCGAGGCGGCATCGGCGTATTCGCACCCGGTGGTGGTGAACATTCAGGGCGACGAACCATTGATCGACCCGGCAGCGATTGACGCCGCCGTGCTGGCGCTCCTGGAAAACGAAGACGCGCTGATGGGGACGCTGGCCAAGCGGATCCACGACGCGGCCGAGATCACGAATCCGAACGTGGTGAAGGTCGTGATGGGCCGCGACGGGCGGGCACTCTATTTCTCCCGCTCCCCGATCCCGTATGACCGCGGCGGCGGCGCCGCCTACTACAAGCACATCGGACTTTACACCTACCGGCGGGAGTTTCTGCTGGATTATCCGCAACTGCCCGTGGGCCCACTCGAACAGGTGGAGAAACTGGAGCAACTGCGGGCGTTGGAAAACGGCTTCCGGATTCAGGTGGCCGAGACGGAATATGAATCCCTGGGCGTGGATACGCCCGAAGACCTCGCAAGGGTCGAACAGTTTTTTGGAACCAGAGGGGTATGGCCAAGTACATCTTCGTAACGGGCGGCGTTGTCAGTTCGCTGGGCAAGGGGATTGCGGCGGCATCGATCGGATGCCTGCTCGAAAGCCGCGGTCTGCGCGTGACGCTGCAGAAATTCGATCCGTATCTGAACGTGGATCCGGGCACGATGAGCCCGTTTCAACATGGCGAAGTGTTCGTCACCGACGATGGCGCCGAGACCGACCTCGACTTGGGCCACTACGAGCGGTTCACCTATGCCCCGCTGACGCAGAGCAACAACGTCACCAGCGGGCGCATTTACGAGACGATCATCTCGCGCGAGCGCCGCGGCGACTATCTGGGCAAAACGGTGCAGGTGATTCCGCACGTCACCAACGAGATCAAGGCCAACATTGAGAAGGTTTCGCACGGTGTCGACGTGGTGCTGGTGGAGATCGGCGGCACCGTGGGCGACATCGAGAGCCT
>CAZWDD010000459.1:0-3667 GCA_964632345.1 uncultured Solibacteraceae bacterium
AATCGCGATTCGCCCCCGCAGCGCGGCGGCGTCCGGATTGGGCCGGGGCGTCGAAAGCAACGGATCCAGGTACTGCTGCGCCTTCCCCAACTGGCGCTCGTCATAGGCCAGAATCGCATTTGCAAGTTGCGCCTGCTCCTCCGCCGGACAATTCTGCCCCAGTCGGTCGATTTCCAGCCGCAACTTCTCGCACTGTCCGGCGTTCAGCCCCGCGCATCCCTCCGCCGAACTCCGCAGCTCCTGCAAGCCATTCCACGCCGCCCGCAGTTGCGCCGTTGCGTTCGCGCAGGAGTTCACACCCACGGGTGTCCGCCTCGGGGCACAGCCCCAGCCCACAGCCAACAGCGCCACCCCGGCGGCAAGTCCGATTCTCCTCATTCTTTCCCTCCTATCTCGCGATTCGCAATGCTCCGTCCACAACCTTCACAAGCTGCAGCAGCGCCGGCCCCAGCGTCGACACGAATAGCCCTGGCAGAAAGCACAGAATCAGCGGAAAAACCAGCTTCACCGGCAGCGCCTGCGCTTGAATCAACGCCTGCATCTTTCGCCGGTCTCGTAGATCGTTCGCCTGCACCCGCAACGTCTCCGCCAGATTCGCTCCCAGTTGATCCGCCTGCGTGATCGCCGACACGAACACCGTCACGGTCGTGATCTCCACCCGCTTCGCCATCTGCCGCAACGCCTGCGCCCGCGGTAATCCGGCCAACACATCCCTCTGGTAAATCCCAAACTCCTGCCCCAGTGGCGTCGTCACCGTCTCGGCATCCTGAATCCGTGCCAGCGCCGCATCGAATCCCAAGCCCGCCTCCGCCAGCGTCGCCAGCAACTCCAACGTGATCGATAGATCCCGCTCGATCGCCGCAACACGCTTGCGCCTCGCCGCCCGCACCAGCAGCCACGGGGTCACCCCGGCTCCCGGGACCAACGCCCACGGCGCCACCCCCACCAACCCTCGCATCGCATCGCCCGCTCCCCCGGGCAGCTCTTCCACTGCCCGCGCCACCCACGCTCGTACTGGCCCATACTCCAGCACCCACGCCATCAACAGGCCAGCGGCCAGCCCTCCCGCCGTCGCCGCCATAAAGAACAGCGCGGCGCTCGGGCCCCGGTACCCCGCCTGGCTCAACCACTCCGCTACCCGCCCCGCCGCCGGTCGCCGCCCCCCAGCCGGCTCCGCCATCGCACCGTCCATCCGCTGTATCGTTCTCCGGCGCAGCAGGCCCTGCGCCAGAACCCGCACCGCCATCGCCGCCACCGCCGCCGCCAGAAGGATAAGGAAGTTCTGCCTCATGGTTCCCCTAGTACCGGATCTGGCTCATGCGCCAGATCCACAGAATTCCAATTGCCTCCAGCAGAACCGTCACCGCCGTCAGCGTAATCCCCTTGCTGTTTTGCAAAAACTCCCGCATCGATTCCGGGTTCGATCGGTAGATTAGCCCCGCCAGCACATACGTAATCCCCAATATCGCCACCACCGACACCTGGCTCTCCACCGCCTGCGCCCGCACCCGCCGCGACACCTCGATCCGGTCCCGGATCGTCGCTCCCACAACGCGCAGGGTCGTCGCCAGGCTGCTCCCAGTCTCCAGGTGGACAAGCAGCGCATGGCTGAACAGCCGGAACGTCTCCAGCGGGACCCGCTTGGCCAGTTGCCGCACCGCCAGCCGCGGATCGTCCCCCATCCGCATTCGTCCGGCTAGGCCCTCCAACTCCTCCCGGAAGGGTTGCCGGCTCTCTTCTCGCGTCAACTCCATCGCAGCAAGCAGCGGAGTCCCCGCCCGCAGGCTGCTCATCATCAGGTCAATCCCCTCGGCCAGTTGCTCCTCGATTCGCGCGATCTTCGCAATGGCCCAATACTCCTCCACCAGCATCCCCAGCACGCCGGCCAGCACTGCGAATGCTCCGGCAATCGGCAGCGGCCATCCCCACACCCAGCGCAGCAAAACCAACACCGCCGCCCCGCAAGCCGGACCCGCCAAATGAAACCGGGCCGGGTAGACCCGCGGATTCGCGGCCGCTCTCGATTCTCCGTCCTCCGCTCCCTCCAGTACAGCCATGGCTCGCTGCCGCCGCCTCGCGATCATGGCGGACCACGCCAGCGAAGACACCCCCAGCACCGCTAATGCCGCTAGTCGCCAGTCAACGGGGCCCATTTCCACCGTTCTTTTCCCCGCTTGGCTTCTGGAAGATCCCGAGCGGGAAATCATACCCCTGCCCGCGAAGCGTTTGCGCCAATTTCGGCACAATCCCGGTCGCCGCAAACTCTCCCAATATCTGCCGTCCCTTCCAACCGTTGCGCCGGAAGGCAAAGATCTCCTGGATCAACGGCGTGTTGGCCTCCATCCCCGTCAACTCCCCAATGCTTTCCACCCGCCGTACCCCATCCTCCCCGCGCCGCACATGGATCAGTACCTGCAGCGCCGAGGTCATCTGCTCCCGGATCGCCCGCGACGGTAGGTCGAATCCCGCCATCAATACCATCGTTTCCAGACGGGACAGTGCGTCCCGTGATGAGTTCGCATGAATCGTCGTCATGCTGCCGTCGTGACCCGTATTCATCGCCTGCAGCATGTCCAATGCCTCCCGGCTCCGAACCTCCCCGACAATGATCCGGTCCGGCCGCATGCGCAGCGCATTCACCACCAGATCAGTCGCCGTGATCCGCCCGTGCCCCTCGCTGTTCGCCATCCGGGTCTCCATCCGCACCACATGCTCCTGGTCCAGTTGCAGTTCTGCCGTGTCCTCTATCGTCACAATCCGGTCCCGCACCGGAATCGCCTCGGCCAGCGCCCCCAGCAGCGTACTCTTACCTGCCCCCGTGCCCCCGGAGATAAGAACATTTGCCCGGTTTTCGATGGCGATGCAAAGGAAGTTCATCATCTCGGCCGAAAGCATCCCCAGCTTCAGCAGGTCCGCACGGCGCAGGCGCCGCCGGCCGAATCGCCGGATCGAGATCGTCGGCCCGTCAATCGTCACCGGCGGCAGCGTCGCGTTCACCCGGCTCCCATCATTCAGCCGCAAATCGGCCATCGGAGAAGACAAGTCGATTCGGCGCCCCGCTGCCGTCGCTATTCGCTCGATCACCCGCAGAATCTGCTCTTGATCCCGGAACCGGACCTCGCTTCGTTCCAGTTTGCCCAGCCGTTCCACATAAATATGAGTCGGACTGTTAACCAGAATGTCGGTGATCGCCGGATCGGCCATCAGTGGCGCCAGCGGCCCAAGTCCGATCGTCTCCTCGATTAACTCCTCCGACAGCCGCCGCCGCTCCTCCTCGTTCAGCGGCAGGTTTTCGTTCGCCAGCACCCGCGCGGAGAACTCCTGGATCGCGACCGTGATCTCCCCTTCCGTCAACCCGAATACGTTCCGCTCTCCCAGTTCTTCGAGCAGTCGCTCCTGCAGCGTCCCCTTAACGGCCAGAAAGTCCGAAGGGTCTGGCCGTTCCGCCGGCTCAGCTTTCTTCCCCTCTTCCAACCCCGGCCGCGCCGGCGCCGCACGCGGTTGAACCCGCAGCCGGTCCAGTGCCTCGCGACTCAACAGCCTCGAAAACAGCGCTCTCGGCCTGCCCTCTTCACTCAAACCGCCACCCCTACATTCCCGCGCACCGCCTCCGCCTCGTCCGCCATCTTCACCAGCCGGTTGCCAAACCCGAACATCCGGATTCCGT
>CAZWDD010000460.1:0-3651 GCA_964632345.1 uncultured Solibacteraceae bacterium
GACGATCTTTCCAAGCACGCGGCGGCGTATCGCGAGATCTCGCTGCTGCTGCGGCGTCCGCCGGGCCGCGAAGCGTTTCCTGGCGACGTGTTCTACCTCCACAGCCGGTTGCTGGAGCGTGCGGCGAAGCTGAAGACCGGCGGGTCGCTGACGGCGCTGCCGATCATTGAAACGCAGGCGGGCGACGTTTCGGCGTATATTCCGACGAACGTGATTTCGATTACCGACGGGCAGATCTTCCTGGACGCCGACCTGTTCAACTCGAACATCCGGCCGGCCATCAACGTGGGTATCTCGGTGAGCCGCGTCGGCGGCGCGGCGCAGATCAAGGCGATGCGGCAGGTGGCCGGTTCGCTGCGACTGGAACTGGCGCAGTATCGCGCACTGGCGGCGTTTGCGCAGTTCGGCTCCGAACTCGACCCGGCATCGCAGAAGCAGCTGGCGCGCGGCCAGCGGTTGACGGAGCTGTTGAAGCAGTCGCAGTTCCAGCCGCTGCCGGTGGAAAAGCAGGTGCTGATCATCTACGCGGGCACGTCTGGCGCAACCGACGATGTTCCGGTGGAAGCGTGCCGGCGATTTGAAACCGAACTCTACGCGTTTGTGGAGTCGGCGTATCCGAACCTGCTCCCCTCGATCAAGGAAAAGCGCGAGCTGACCGGCGAGATCAAGGAAGAGTTGACCAAGGCGTTCAAAGACTTCAAGGCCCGATTCCAGGCGTAAGGCATGCCATCGTTAATTGATTTCCGCCGGCGGATCCGGTCGGTCAAGAATACGCAGCAGATCACGAAGGCCATGAAGATGGTCTCGGCGGCGAAGTTGCGGCGCGCGCAGGAAGCGGTGCTGGCGGCGCGGCCGTATTCGAACTCTCTGCGGCAGATGCTGGCGAACGTGGCCGGCGCGTCGAAGGGGAGCGAGGCGGCGCAGCAGCATCCGCTGCTGACCGAGCGGGCCGAGGAGCGCGTGCTGGCGATCGTCGTGAACGCGGACCGGGGACTGGCCGGGGCGTTCAGCACGAACATCAACCGCGGCGCGCAAAAGTTTCTGGTGGAAGAGAAGGCCGGGAAGACGATCGAGATCGAAGCGGTGGGGAAGAAGTCGCGCGACTTCTTCCGGCGGCGAGGATTCAAGATCGCGGGCGAGACCTTCAACCTGACGAAGGCGCCGAAGTATGCCGATGCGGCGGCGATCGGGCAGAAGGTGGCCGAGCGGTACGCCAAGGGCGAAGTGGACGCGGTTTATCTGATCTACAACGAATTCAAGACGGTGATGTCGGCGAAGCTGGACATCATGCAGTTGCTGCCCGTGCCGTTGCCTGAGGATCAGGACGGCGTGGACTACGTATATGAACAGCCGGCGGAGGCGCTGCTGGCGACGTTGCTGCCGCGGTATGTGGAAGTGGCGATATTCCGGGCGCTGCTGGAGTCCGCCGCGGCTGAGCATGCGGCGCGAATGACGGCGATGGATAGCGCTTCTTCCAATGCCGCCGATGTGATTGAACGGCTGACCCTGTACATGAATCGAGTGCGACAGGCCAGCATTACCCGCGAAATTATTGAAGTCGTCAGCGGCGCTTCGGCGCTGGACTAAGGCGCGAGCGCGCAAGGAGTTTTGATCGAATCATGTCTACTGTCTCAAGTGCCGCCAATACCGCTCCCGGCAAGGTAATCCAGGTCGCCGGGCCGGCCATCGACATTCAGTTTCCGGAAGGGAACATCCCGCCGATCCGGACGGCCATCCGGATCACGAGCGAAGGGTTCAAGGTCGATGAACCGATCGACATCATCTGCGAAGTGGCGCAGCATATCGGTGAGAACCGGGTGCGCACGATCGCGCTGCAGCCGACCGAGGGGATGGTTCGCGGGATGAAGGCGGAGAACCTGGGCGTGCCGGTATCGGTGCCGGTGGGGCCGGAGACGCTGGGCCGGGTGCTGAACGTGATCGGGCAGCCGGTGGACGAGATGGGTCCGGTGAACGCGAAGAAGCATTATCCGATTCACCGTCCGGCTCCGTCGTTTGAAGAACAGGCGACGTCGCAGACGATGCTCGAAACGGGCATCAAGGTAATCGACTTGATCGAGCCGTACCTGAAGGGCGGCAAGATCGGCCTGTTCGGCGGCGCGGGCGTCGGCAAGACTGTCGTCATCATGGAGTTGATCAACAACATCGCGACGAATCACGGCGGTGTGTCGGTGTTTGCGGGCGTCGGTGAGCGGACGCGTGAAGGCAACGACTTGTGGCTGGAAATGCAGGAGTCGGGGATTGTGGACCCGACCGACTACACGAAGTCGAAGGTGGCGCTGATCTACGGGCAGATGACCGAGCCGCCAGGCGCGCGTCTGCGGGTGGGCCTGACGGGTCTGACGGTGGCCGAGTACTTCCGCGACGAAGAGAACCAGGACGTGCTGTTGTTCGTGGACAACATTTTCCGGTTCACGCAGGCGGGTTCCGAAGTGTCGGCACTGCTGGGCCGCATGCCTTCGGCGGTGGGCTACCAGCCGAACCTGGCGTCGGAAATGGGCGAACTGCAGGAGCGGATTACGTCGACGAAGAAGGGTTCGATTACGTCGGTGCAGGCGATTTACGTGCCCGCCGACGACTATACCGATCCGGCCCCGGCGACGGCGTTTACCCACCTGGACGCGACAACGAACCTTTCGCGCGACATCGCATCGCTGGGTATCTACCCGGCCGTGGATCCGCTGGCTTCGACCTCGCGAATTCTTGACCCGCAGGTGATCGGCGAGGCGCACTATAACTGCGCCCAGCGCGTGAAGCAGGTGCTGCAGCGGTATAAGGATCTGCAGGATATCATCGCGATTCTGGGTATCGACGAACTGTCGGAAGAAGACAAGCTGACGGTATCGCGGGCGCGCAAGATCCAGCGCTTCCTGTCGCAGCCGTTCCACGTGGCCGAGCAGTTCACGGGCTTCAAGGGCAAGTATGTGAAGCTGGCCGATACGATCAAGGGCTTCACGGAGATCTGCGACGGTAAGCACGACGATCTGCCGGAGCAGGCGTTCTACATGCAGGGCACGATTGAGGAAGTACTCGAGCGGGCCGAGCAGATGAAGAAAGGCAGCTAGGCACCGCAATGGCGGCAACATTGGAACTCGAAGTCGCGACGCCGGACCGGTTGCTGGTGAAGGACCAGGTTACCGACGTCCAGATCCCGGGGCTGTACGGGTACATGGGCGTGCTGCCGGAGCATGCGCCGCTGTTGTCGGAGATCGGAAGCGGGCTGTTGAGCTACACGATCAGCGGGCGGACGCACACGGTGGTGATCTCCGGCGGATGGGTGGAAGTGATGCCCACGCAGGTGCGGGTGCTGGCGTCGGCGGCGGAGCGTCCGGAAGAGATTGACTCCAAGCGGGCGCAGGAAGCGCTGGACCGTGCGGAGAAGCGGCTGAAGGAAGCAGGGGACTGGGATATTGCCCGGGCGCTGCGGGCCGCCGAGCGGGCGCGGGTGCGCATGGAAGCTGTGTCGCGGACAGGCCGTTAAATCGTGGTTTTGATCGGTTGTTTCTGCTAGAGTAGAGAGATTGGCTGGCGATTGGTCAGCCATGGTCGGATCGGGCCGTAGCGCAGCCTGGCTAGCGCGCTTGCTTGGGGTGCAAGAGGTCGCGAGTTCAAATCTCGCCGGCCCGACCAAAC
>CAZWDD010000461.1:0-3625 GCA_964632345.1 uncultured Solibacteraceae bacterium
AACGTCGTGGGTTCGAGTCCCATCTCCCGCTCCATCTTTTCAATAGCTTAGGAACACTCCCCGAGACCTTGGTTACTGCATTCCTTCTTCCTTGAGCTGTTTCAGGCTGACTGGGCCCCTCGTTCTTTCACTTGGCTCAGAGCGCGATTGAATCTGGTTGGCGCCCGGAGTCGTTTATCGAATGGTCTTCGCTTCCAGACGGCGAAGCGCAGCCAGGCGTTGATGCGCCAGACTCGCGTATTGTTCTCCGTCGAGCAGCGCCATGCCCGTTGGTCGGTGTTTCCCTGTTCCTGCCGCCAGGCCGATAGAAGGGTCAATGTGCTCTCCGATAGCGCGACCTGCCGAGTGACGTCCAGCGCGCATCGCCCATTCTTCTATTCGGGGATCGGTCGAGCGGAATCGCCAGTTGGCAGTGCCGCGGAGTGTAGAGCGCCTCGAGTGACCAACTTTATAAGGATTGGACCGAGCTCAGGCACGAGGTTAGCCCTGATCTGATTCTCCTCGGTAACAGCGGTGGACGGTATCCACTTGCGGCGGTAGACCGGCAGATAAACGACCTCGATGAACTCGCCGAACGTATCGATCGGCGTCGCCAGCTGTCCTGCCTTCGAATCCTGGGGATAAGGAATTTCCGCTATCTTCGCTTCGGCCTCGGCTCTGCTCACCTTGCTGGAGAGTCCGAGTTCCTTGGAACGCGGCTTTCCATCCTTCCGCCATTGGGCATACCGGTAGTTCCTCCCATCCCGTCTGCGCAGCTTCAGACCCGTCGATGCCTTTTCGTCCGTCGACGGGTTCGATAGCGACGGGCACGCGTATCTGCGCTGTCAACGGAATCGGTATTCCGTACCGCGCCAGGCGCGCAACAATTACGTTCAATCCGGGGTCGCCGTGGCTGGCCGATGGGCGCGCATCTGGTCGCCACGGGTTGATTTGATTTCAGTCCGGTACTCCTCCGGTGTCCTGGTCGGCGGTGCGATGAATTCGACGAAAACTGGTTTGGAGCTACCCGGACACAGGCTTGCCAAATTGATGCCTACTCTCTCTTTCAATCCCACCTTCTCCAGCCGCCAGGCCTGTGCGACGGGGTAAATGCCATCCTCGCGTGTAAGTGCCGCCGCTGCCACGCGACTCCTTGAACCTATCCATGCCACCTCTGACGAGTCACGCATGCTTTCCGAAAGGACACATTTCTTCTTGCCGCTCGTCCTGCCACCCTTCCTCCTTGTCGCCTGGGCAGCGGAAGTATGTCGTGAACTCCGCGAGGACATTTTCGTTTTCCGGCTACTCCATCGAGCGCGGAAGCCTGGCGGAGAGAAAGGCGACCAGCGCCTGGGGCTGCATCAGCGGTAGCGATCCGGAATGGAAATCAATGAATTCCACGGAGACAGCGGTCCACCGCTTGCCGG
Organism: uncultured Solibacteraceae bacterium; assembly: GCA_964632345.1. Classification (GTDB taxonomy): domain Bacteria; phylum Acidobacteriota; class Terriglobia; order Bryobacterales; family Bryobacteraceae. Next base: position 1,407 of record CAZWDD010000461.1, read on the forward strand.
CCAGTTCGGCGAGCGCGGAACACCCGCCGCAGCGGTAGCCTTCAGCCTCCGGTCCGTAGAATCGCTCGGGCCGAAAAGCGGCGGTCAGGCGGTCGCGAAAAACCGGTGCGAGAACCTGGCGTGGTCAGGTAGCCGGGCAATCTCATCCTCCGGCAGTCTGCGCAAAAGTGCGCGCAATAACTGGCTGCACGGCGACTTGCTCTTGTGGATCCGCGTCTCTTGAACAGGCCTCTGATTCTGCCTGACGAACTGCCCTGACGGGAAGTCCGCACTGTGGGAGGCAGACGCGCGGCCCCAACTCGATGGCGCGGTGTTCGAAATTGTCTGCTGGGATGGGGTAGCTCACTCCCCAGTCCGGAACACGTTCCGGCATGCGCAAGAGAGCGTTTCATTACAAACGTCCGACAAACGCTTCACGACCTGATTGCATTTTACGGACAATAGTCGAATTAATTATCAGGAATTGACACTGAAAATGCCGCATCGTATAATCGCCACTACGCTAACCGTTGCCGTTTGCTGTTGAAGGAGAGGAAGCATGCCGGAAGAAACCACTACCACGGTGGCCGTGAATACGGACACCGCGACGATGGATATCATCAAAAAGAACATGGTCTGGTCGGTTGCTGCCGGCTTGTTGCCGGTGCCGCTTGTCGAAGTGGCTGCAATTACCGCTGTGCAAGTCAAGTTGATCCGAGAATTGGCGGAACATTTTGACGTCCCTTTCCAGAAGGATTTGGCGAAATCAGCAGTGGCTTCTCTGCTGGCCAGCCTGGGTAGTGTGGCCTTGGGCAAGTTTGTCGCCCGCAGCGCGTTCCGCTTCGTACCGGTTCTCGGACCCGTCGTCGCCGCCGCATCGCTCTCTGCGATGGCCGCCGCGTTCACCTATGCTGTCGGCCGCGTCTTTGCCGTCCATTTCGCGACTGGCGGCAGCTTGCTCGACTTCAACATCGAAAAGATCCGCGAGTTCTTCCGCGAGGAATTCGCCATCGGGTTGAAGGAAGCGGCCAACCTGAAGCCTTCCGCTGCTCCTGCCAAGTAAGCCGCACCCTACTGTAGCCGGGCTGACGCACACCATATGATTGCCGTCATTCTCTATCTTTTGCTGTGCGTCATCGCCGGGTGGCTGGGAAAGGGAAGCCGCCTGGGATTCTGGGGTGTTGCTGTCGGCGCGCTGTTCATCACTCCCGCCATCGCGATTCTGCTGGTGATCATCTTCGGCCGCAAGGGTAGCTTCGCGTGAGGACCCGCTCCCATGCCTGTTAGCCGTCCGGCGCCGCCACCGGGCAATGAGAAACTGCGGCTACAGGCAGCGTTGTTGGATTTGGACCCGGATTCCTTACCCCGTCCCTATCTTCGGCGTCACCGGTTTGGCGTGGCGCTCGCCGCGCTGATACTCTCCTTTTTCGTGATTCTGTTCTGGGACGAGGTGGTCATCTCTCTCCGCGCGGGACAGCAGGGGATCTACTGGAGCCGCTTTTTTGGCGGAACGAAAAACCACATTCTGCTGGACGGAACGCATTTGAAGTTTCCCTGGGATGAAATCACCATCTACGAGACGCGCATCACGACAGTGGCCGGGAAGGTCCCGATGCTGTCGAAGGATGGTATGCAGATCGACGTCGAGTGGGTGGCGCGCTACAAGCCGGACGTGGTGCGAATCCCGGAGCTGCACCGCATTCTGGGGCCGCACTACGGCGAGAAAATTGTGGTGCCGGACGTCATCTCCGCCCTCCGGCAGATTGTCGGCGATTTTACCGCGGAAGACATCTACACGCACGACGAGGAAAAGCTGCTGGTGCTGGTGGAGAAACGCGTCAAGCCGCTGATTGCCCAGTATCCCATTTTGCTGGAGAGCGTGAAGATTACGCGCCTGGATCTCCCGGCGGAGATGGCCAAAGGTATCGTGACGAAACTGCTCCACAAGCAGGAGATGCTCTCCTACGACTTCCGCATCAAAGCGGAGGAGGCGGAGGCCTCCCGGAGGGGCATTGAAGCGCGAGGCATCAGCGACTTTGAAAAGGTGAGCGGTATCTCGCTGCTGCGCTGGAAAGCGCTGGCCGCGACCACGGAAATCGCCAAGTCGCCGAATTCCAAAATCATCATTATGGGCACGGGCCAGAACGGCTTGCCTGTCCTGTTAAACGCCGACAAGTAGCCATGCACCATCCGATTCGCGCATTCATCGAAGAGCAGTTCCTGATCGAATTTGGCGACGA
>CAZWDD010000462.1:0-3595 GCA_964632345.1 uncultured Solibacteraceae bacterium
AGGTCGGCCCAGTAGTCCACAACGGAAACCAAGAAGGCCGCCGCGAAGGAGACCAGGAGAGTGGCCGTGATGTAGTCCATGCGGCGGAGCCTAGAGAGTTAGGGTGGAGGAGTCTGGTCTTACTGCGGGGGTATCCAGCCAATCTCGTCGGAGTAGGACCACCCAGCACTTGGCCAATCCAGGACAGGGATCTCTTGGGTCGGGCTGTTCGGGTCTTCGGGGTCCGTGAGTATGGAAAACACCTCACCTGTTGGCTGAGGCTGATCGGGCAGCGGGACTAGGCGATCCCAAAGTACGCCCGGAAGTTCCATCGTGACCGGATCAACCGCGTAGCAGCCGATCACTACGCCGCTGGTATCTAATGCACACGCGATCTGGATGTCACTCATCAGAGGTCCTCCGTCCAGATCATCACGCGGCCACTGCCGCCAGACCTGCCAGCGTTGTTGCCGGTGGAACCGCCACCGCCGCCACCGCCGCCCAGGCCGTTAGTGCCGTTAGTGCCGAGTGCCGCGCTGCTAGAACCCGTACCGCCACCGCCGGACCCACCGCCAGCGCCAGACGTAGAACCGCCACCCCCGCCGCCACCGGCGTAATCGGTGCCGTTCACGCGGTAGCCACTCATGCCTCCCGACGGGCTACCCCCGGAAGATTGCTTACCGACCCCACCGGACGCCAACGTGAGGAACCGACCAGGGAATAGGGTGCCGCCGTTGCTGCCACCGATAGACGACAGTGCACCGAACGATGATGCGGTGCCGGGACCGCCAATCGTCACCGTGACATCACCAGATACGGGAACGCTGCGATACACACGCACACCACCGCCGGTGCCGCCACCGCCACCGCCACCGGGGTCTGCCCCGTTGCCGCCATTACCGCCCCCGCCAACAACTAGCACATGCACCGTCGAAACACCCGCAGCGGGAGTGTAGGTGCCGGACGTGGTGAACGTGGCCTGCAACGTGCCGGGAATAGTCCAGGTGGCGCTAGTCCCGGCGTCTGGGGGGTAGGCGAGAGTGTAATCCCACTGCTCGCCGGGCTGCGCAACCAAGGACGCCCCGAAGTAGATTTTTCCCTGAGAGGTCGGCACGTCGTCTCCTAGTCCGTAATGACGTAGAGAGTCGTTGCGGAGGGCGTCAGTGCGTCGTACTGGGCCTGCGTAAGGGCCACGATGGCACTGACGCCGGTACCGGCCACCGCACCGCTGAGTTTGGAGGCCGTAATTGCGGCGCTTGCGGAGACGTCTGCGTTGACGATTGAGCCGTCTGCGATCTTGTCGCTGCTGACAGCGCTGCTGGCGATCTTTGCTCCCGTAACCGCGCCGTCGGGGATGACTCGGGCGGCCACGTCGCGCGCTCTGCTCATCTTCTAACTACCTCTCAGCGGGATCTGGGTGTGAGTCCATTGTCTGGTTGGGGATGGGGGAGTTCAGGGCTAACCGCTGACCGTGAAGTCACCAGCGCCCGACCGCGTGCCATTAGGTAGAAGCGTCTGCGTTGTCGTCACGGCCTACTCCGTAGGCGGTGTCGTGTCGATCCACTCCTGGGCGTTCTCGTCCCACCACCACGGGCCGTCACCGCTCGGAACCGGAGTAGGTGCGACCCAGTCGCCACCCTGCCAAAGCCACGACGGATGAGGCTGAGGTGAACGGTAGCCGTCAGCGTGTACGGTCCAGCGCACCCCCGGTAGCGGCGACACATCGGTAACCTCGACGACGTCGTCGAACTGGTGAGCGATGAGGGGAATAAAGTCGTCGCCCGCGACGATCGTGTTCACGATAACGCCGTCGCTAATACAGGCCCATACCCGCTCCATGATTACTCCCACCACGTCACTCGGAGGTACCCTGACCCACCAGCGGCACCGTTGACACCGTAGCCACCGCCACCCCCGCCACCAGTATTGGTCGCGCCTGCGGTTGGGGTCGTCGATGACTTACCGCCCCCAGACGCTCCCGGACCGGGGCCGTCGGCTCTGCCGCCGCCGCCACCGCCGCCGTAACCGTTGATGCCTGCGCCGGGCAGGGTAGTGCCGACTGAGCCTGTGCCGCTGCCTGCGCCGCCTTGTGTCCCTGACCCTCCGGTATTGTCGGGGTCGCCAGCATGGGTTGCCGATTGTCCTGCGCCGCCGCCGGACCCGCCCGGTCGTCCCGTACGACCGGAGCCAGCCCCGCCACCGCAGCCCCCATCGAGTCCATCGCGACCCGAACCGGACTGTCCGCGCCCGCCGCCGCCGCCGCCCTCAGCCGTGACTAGGGCACCGAATGTAGTGTTGCCTCCGTTGGCCCCAAGGAGACTGCCACCCGCACCGCCGCTCCCGATCGTGACTGTGTAGGACGTCCCAGGTGTAACTGACGCTAGGCGAGTGATGACACCGCCACCGCCACCCCCACCGCCGTTGTAGGAGGAGTTACCGCCACCGCCCCCGCCGCCGCCGCCGACAGCGAATACCTCCACGGTGAACACGCCCGCCGGAGCGACCCACGAACCGGACGAAGTGAACTCCTGCGTCTTGAGGACCTTCCCGAAGTCGGGAACCTTGGTCACGCTCATGCCGTGATCTCCGATCCGAACGCCGAGTAGGACAGGTCGCCGGACGAGTTGTAGACCGTGATGACGTCGGTGTCGCCGAGCGTGATGCCGAGCGTCAGCGCGACGGTCTGATTACCGCCGATCGCCGCGTCATAGACGAGGTAGTGCTGATCGGCTTGCGCGGCACCATCGGGGCGGACGCTGATCCGGTACGTCTGCGCGGACGACCCACGGTTGCACACCGTAATAGTCGAGATGACCGCCTGTGTCGACGCGGGCACCGTGTAGAGGGTCGTCGCCGTCGTCGCGGACGGAGCCGACTGCCCGAGGACCTTGTACGTCTTTGCCATCTCAGGCTCCCATCAGAAGAAACTCGTCGAGGGGAGGCTCGGACTCTCTCCAAGCGACCCCGGAGGCTTGCGTGCTGTCGGCGGTGAGGACGTAGCCGTCGGTGCCCGCGGCCTGGGCGACCACGGTGCTGTTCGCTGAGCCGACCAGGACCTGTCCCTTGTCGGTGACCACCCCGCGGCTGATCGCGTTTGCCACTTCGAGGTCCTGGAAGACCACGACCTCGACTACGTCGCCCGCCGTGAGGGCGGCCAGGCCCGTAATCGAGGATCCGTTGGTGGCGGTGTAGTCATCGCCACGTACCAGGCGGACTCCGTTCAGGAAGACCATCTCGTACAGCGGGGTGTAGATGAGTGTCCGACCGTTGGCGTCCGGGCCGGAGACCGCGGTGGCGCCCCCGGAGGGGTTATAGACGTAGGTCTCCAGGGTGGTGACGGTATTGAGACCGCCACCCACGCGGGTGTATGACATCCGAGGCCTTCCTACTCTCCGGCTCTCCCTTGATTGTGGTCACCGGAGGGACCTGGCGGGCCCCAAAGTGAGGCCCTTTCTGCGCCGAGGCCCACCCAGCGGGCCCGGGGTGAGATCACCCGAAGGGCGATGTCCGCAAGGGTTTCTTCACGACTAAGCCGGGTCAGGCTGCGCCACCCACGAAAGCGTTTCCTCATCCCATGACCACGGGCCACCCTCGGTCTGCGTCGACACGGCTATTC
>CAZWDD010000463.1:0-3551 GCA_964632345.1 uncultured Solibacteraceae bacterium
TACACGATCAGCCTGCAGGAGCAGCTCATCTACAAGGACATCCCCTTCCTCCAGCAGCACTTCGCCACCCAACTCCGCGTCTGCTACATGAAGGGCCGGTCCAACTACGCCTGCCGCCAGAAAATCTACGACGCCGAACGCGAACCCATCCTCGCCGGCCTCGAGGAGATCGCCGACTTCCAGATCATCCGCGACTGGGAGAAAACCACCGAGACCGGCGACCGCGCCGAGATCGCCACCCTCCCCGAACACTCCTCCGCCTGGGGCAAAATCGACGCCCGCGGCGATCTCTGCACCGGCCAGAAGTGCCCCCAGTTCGAACGCTGCTTCATCACCGAAATGCAGCGCCGCGCCCTCGCCTCCGACATCATCATCGTCAACCACCACCTCTTCTTCGCCGACCTCGCCGTCAAGGAAAACGACTTCGCCTCCATCATTCCCGACTACGAAGCCGTCGTCTTCGACGAAGCCCACGAACTCGAAGACGTCGCCGGCCAGTACTTCGGCCTCTCCATCAGCAATCACATGATCGACGACCTGCGCAAGGACATCCAGGCCGTCGCCCGCCGCAAGGAACTCGGCTCCGCCGAACTCGACCGCGTCCTGATCGGCCTCCAGGACGCCTCCGAGCGCTTCTTCGCCTGCTTCCCCCCGCAGGACGGCCGCACCGGTTTCCAACGCCGCGCCGCCTTCGTCGAGCAGTTCCAGGATCTCTACCAGGATCTCCTCTCCGCCCTCGAAATGACAGGCGTCCAACTCCAGCTCATCCGCGAGTCCATGGACGAAGTCGTCCCCCTCTTCTCCCGCGCCCGCACCCTTCAGGACAACCTCAAGCAGTACCTCGAAGGCCAGGCCGAGGACTTCGTCTACTGGATCGAGCGCCGCGGCCGCGGCATCTTCCTCCAGGCCACGCCCATCGATATCTCCACCCTGCTCACCGAAAAACTCTTCGACAAAATCCCCTCCGCCATCCTCACCTCGGCCACTCTCGCCGTCGGCGGCGGTTTTGAATTCGTCCAGAAGCGCCTCGGCATCCCCTACGCCCGCACCCTCAACGTCGCCAGCCCCTTCGACTTCCAGCAGCAGTCCCTCCTCTACGTCCCGCAGCACCTGCCCGACCCCCGCGACACCGCCTTCCCCGCCTCCGCCGCTGCGGAAATTGTCCGCCTCCTCCAACTCAGCCGCGGCCGCGCCTTCGTCCTCTGCACCAGCTACAGCTCCATGCGTGCCCTGCACGACAAAGTCTCATTCGAAATCGACTACCCCGTCCTGCTCCAGGGCACCGGCCCCCGCAACGCCCTGCTCGATGAGTTCAAACGCACCCCCCACGCCGTCCTGTTCGCCACGTCCTCCTTCTGGCAGGGCGTCGACGTCCAGGGCGACCAGTTGAGCTGCGTCATCATCGACAAACTTCCCTTCGCCGTCCCCAGCGACCCCGTCGTCGCCGCCCGCACCGAGGCCGTCCGCCGCGCCGGCGGCGAACCCTTCCGCGAATACCAGATCCCGCAGGCCGCCATCGCCCTCAAACAGGGCTTCGGCCGCCTCATCCGCAGCCGGACAGACCGCGGCGTCCTCGCCCTTCTCGACAACCGCATCACCCGCCAGCGCTACGGCCAGATCTTCTTCGACAGCCTGCCGGACTACGCCTTTACCACCGACATTGCCGATATCGAAGCATTCTTCCACCGGCCCTGAATTTTATGTTTGAAGTCCACGTCACCACCACATTCCCAGCCGCGCACGCCCTGCGCAACTACTACGGCAAGACGGAGCCCATCCACGGCCACAACTGGCGCGCGAAAATCACCATCGCCGGCCCACAGGTCGACTCCATGGGCCTGCTCATCGACTTCGTCCCGCTGCAGAAAGAGATCGCGCGCGTCATCGGCCGGCTCGATCACCAGTTTCTGAACGAGGTCACCCCGTTCGATACCGTCAATCCGTCGGCCGAAAATATCGCGCACTATCTGTGGCAGGAGTTCAGCGTCTCCGTCCCGCCCATGCAGCCGGAATTTGCCGTCTCCGTCTCCCGTATCGAAGTCTGGGAAACGGACAACTGCAGCGCTGTCTACTTGCCGAAGTAGGCGGCGTTCTTGCCGGCGAAGTCCTGCCACTTCTCGGGCAGGTCTTCGATCGCGAAGATCGCCGAAACCGGGCAAACCGGCACGCACGCGCCGCAGTCGATGCACTCCACCGGGTCGATGTTCAGGATTTCGACCTCGTCGAAACCGGCCTCATCCTTCTTCGGGTGAATACAATCGACCGGGCACGCATCCACACAAGCAGTGTCCTTCGTCCCGATGCAAGGTTCAGCGATAACGTATGCCATTGGACTCTTTGTACCACAGCATTCCCGCTTCTTACAATTGACTTCGCGGATATACTCAGGAGGATGCGAATCGTCGTTCTCGATGGCTACTGCCTCAACCCCGGAGATCTGAATTGGGATGCCCTGCGCGCCATGGGCGAGGTCGAGGTTTTTGACCGCACGCCCGAGTCCCAGGTGGTCGAACGCGCCGCCGGAGCCACCATCGCGCTCACCAACAAGAGCCCCTTCTCCGCCGCCACCCTCGCCGCGCTACCGGAGCTGAAATACATCGGCGTCCTCGCCACCGGCTACAACATCGTCGACGTCGCCGCCGCCCGTCAGCAGGGCGTCGCCGTCACCAACGTCCCCACCTACGGCACCCACTCCGTCGCCCAGTTCACCATGGCGCTCCTGCTCGAACTCGCCCACCGCGCCGGCCTCCATTCCGATGCCGTCCGCGCCGGCGAATGGAGCCGCAACCCCGATTGGAGCTTCTGGAAAACACCCCAGGTCGAACTCGCCGGCAAGCAGTTCGGCGTCATCGGCTTCGGCCGCATCGGCCGCCAGGCCGCCCTCGCTGCCGCCGCCCTCGGCATGACCATCGCCGCCTACGACGCCAACCCCGGCGATCCCCTCCCCGGCGTCCCCTTCCGCTGGCTACCCCTCGACGATCTCATCGCCACCTCTGACGTCGTCAGCCTCCACTGCCCTCTCTTCCCCGAAACCAAGGGGCTCATCAACGCCGATCGCCTCCGCCGCATGAAGCCATCGGCCTTCCTGCTCAACACCTCCCGCGGCCCCCTCGTCGTCGAACGGGATCTCGCCGACGCCCTCAACGCAGGCCTCATCGCCGGCGCCGGCATCGACGTCGTTCCGCAGGAACCGCCCGTCGCGGGCTCCCCGCTCTTCAGCGCCAAAAACTGCATCGTCACGCCCCACATGGCCTGGGCCACGCTCGAGGCCCGCGGCCGGCTCATGGACATCGCCGTCAACAACGTGAAGGCCTTCCTCGCCGGCGCCCCGGTCAACCTGGTCAATTAGGGCTTCGCGGGCCCCGCGTCCTTGTACTCCAGCAGATACGCCCGCCGCTCCTCGGCAAACTGTTTCATGCCCATGTGCGGACGCCCGCCAAACGGTCCCATCGAAGGAAAGCTCGTCTCCTCCGTCAGGCCCTTCTCAAAGGCTTCATACGGATACAGCTTCCGCGTGTCGGCCTTTACGTCGGCCGCGATCAGCCGCTGAT
>CAZWDD010000464.1:0-3543 GCA_964632345.1 uncultured Solibacteraceae bacterium
AATCCGGAAGATATGGGTCGCGTGATTGGGCGGGCCGGCCGAACGGCCACCGCGCAGTTCATCGTCGTCGATGCCGCCAGCCGCCCCGCCCCATCGCGTGCCGAGGCCAATTTCATTGATCGCGAAGTCTTCGCCAAGTTGCGGCGGGTTTCCATCGACCCCTATCCCGCCAGCACCGACGCGGCCTTCCTGCGCCGCGTCTTCCTCGATCTGGCCGGCATCCTGCCCACGCCCGAGGAACTCGCGCGCTTCGTCAACGACGCCGCCCCCGGCAAGCGCGCCGCCATCATCGACCACCTGCTCGAACGCCCCGAACACACAGCCCACTGGCTGGTGAAGTTCGAGGACTGGTTCCGCAACTCCCAATACTACTCCCAAGGCCGGACCAACTACAGCTTCAAGAAGTGGCTCGCCGACGCCATCCGCGCCGACAAGCCCTACAACGAAACGGTGCGGGAGATGCTCACCGCCACCGGCGACACCACCGTCCACCCGGCCGGCAACTTCTGGCATCCGGCCATCGACTTCATGCTCAAGACCTTCGAGGTCTCCAAAGCCGTCCCCACGGTGACGCGCCTCTTCCTCGGCCAGCGCATCGAGTGCGCCGAGTGCCACAACCATCCACTCGAAAACTACACGCAGGACGACTTCTACGGCATGGCCGCCTTCCTCGGGCGCATGAAGGTGAAGCACGGCTACGCGCAGTATCGCCGCGTCTGGTACAACACGCGCGATGGCGAGGTGATGCATCCGAACACGAAGCAGCCCGTCCCACCGCGCTTTCTCGACGGCACAGTGCCCGAGATCCCGGCCGGGCGTGACCGCCGCGAAGTGCTGGCCGATTGGATTCTCGACACGCAGAAGATGCAGTTCGCGCGCGCGACGGTGAACCGCATCTGGGCCGAATACTTTGGCGCCGGAATCGTCGAGCCGGCCGACGACTTCCGCTCCACCAATATGGCCTCCCACCCCGAACTGCTCGACGAACTCGCGCGGCAGTTCATCGCCGGCGGCTACCGGTTCAAGCCGCTCCACCGGCTGATCCTGAACTCCCACACCTATCAACTCGCCTCCCGCGCACCCGGCCGCGCAGCCGGCGCAGACCCGCTGGAAAAGCTGTTGCTCGCCCGCTACGAACCGCGCAAGCTGCCCGCCGAAGTGTTGCTCGACGCCCTCGGCCAGGTGACCGGCGTGCCGCAGACGTTTCCCAACTACCCCGCCGGGACCACGGCCAAGGACCTGGTCGCCACCATCGGCGCAACCTATTTCCTGACCACCTTCGGCCATCCTCGCCGCGACACGATGGAGCCGCGCTCGCAGGCGCCCTCCCTCGCGCAGGCGCTGCATCTGATGAATGCCGACGCCGTCCGCGAGAAGATCGAAGCCCCGGCCAACGTGCTCGGCACGCTGCTGGAGCAGACCATGGACGACCGCGCGGTAGCAGGGGCGCTCTATCTGCGCGCGCTGGCCCGCCCGCCGTCGGACCGCGAGTGGGCCCGGCTGGAGTCCTATCTCGCCGCCGAAAAGCAGGCCGGCCGCACGCGCCGCCGCGCGTTTGAGAACGTCCTCTGGGCGCTACTGAACACGAAGGAGTTTCAACTCAACCAATGAGTTCCCGCCGCGACCTGCTCCGCATCGGCTGTTCCGTCTTCGGCGGGCTCCAACTGCCGCGTCTCCTCGCCGCCGATTCTCCCGTGAAGAACTGCATCATCTACTTCCAGGAAGGCGGCGCCTGCCAGTACGACGGCTTCGATCCGAAGCCCGATCAACCCGCCGAAATCCGCGGCGTCTGGAAGTCCATCCCCACCGCCCTGCCCGGCGTCCACTTCTCCGAACTGCTCCCGCTGTGCGCACGGAATGCAAGGAAGTTCACCGTTATCCGGTCCATGTATTCGCGGGAGGCCATTCACGAAAAGGCCAAGCAGTACATCTTCTCCGGCTCGCGGCCGAACAATGCGTTCAAGCACCCGGTCTATGGCTCCGTCGTCGCCAAGGAGCTTGGCCCGCGCCAGGGGCTGCCGCCCTTCGTCTGCATTCCGCGCAAGGACATTTCGGCCGAGGCAGGCTTCCTAGGCTCGGCGTACGATCCGTTCATCACCGGCGACCCGGGCCGGAAGGAGTTCAAGGTGCAGGACCTCACGCTACCCGCCAACGTCTCGCTGGAGGAGTCGGCCGCCCGCACCAGGCTGCTGCAGGCGATGGACGCGGACCTGCGCGAGGCCGACCGGTCCCAGCTACTGGACGGCATGGACCAGTTCTACCAGAAGGCCTTTGAACTGGTGACATCCCCAGCCGCGCGAAAGGCGTTCAACATCGAAGAGGAGCCCGCCCGGCTGCGCGACCGCTACGGGCGCAACTCCTCCGGCCAGGGCACGCTGCTCGCCCGCCGGCTGATCGAATCCGGCGTCCGGCTGGCAGCCGTCTTCCAGGGCGGCTACGACGCGCACGTCAACGTCGAGAAGTCGAGCCGCGAAATCTTCCCCGTGTTCGACCAGGCATTCTCCGCGCTCATCGAGGACCTGGAAGATCGAGGACTGCTGGACTCCACACTCGTGCTCGCCATCGGCGAGTTCGGCCGCACTCCCCACATCAATCACTCCGGCGGGCGCGACCACTGGCCGGGCGTATTCTCCATCGCCGTGGCGGGCGCGGGAATTGAGGGCGGCCGGATCATCGGCGCCAGCGACGCGCAGGGGGGCTCCCCGAAGGACAGGCCCATTTCAATTGAAGACTTGGGCGCCACCATCTACAAGAAGCTCGGCATCGCGCCACACAAGGAATACCACTCCAACGGACGCCCCGTGAAGATGAACGACGGCGGCACACCGATTCGAGAGCTGTTCGGATGACGCGTCTGCTCGCGCTGCTGCTGCCGCTTGCGGCCATGGCGGAGCCGCATTTGGCCCGCGTCGCACCGCTCGGCGGACAGGCCGCCACAACGGTGGACGTGGAGTTCCACGGCAAGGACCTCGACGCCGTCACGGCCGTGCAGTTCGACACGCCGGAACTCACCTGGCTCGCCACAACAGCAAACTCCGCCACCTCGCTCAAGGGCCGCATCCGCATCGGTGCCGCCGCTGCCTTGGGCCCGCACCGCGTCCGGCTGCTCACGCGGAACGGCCCCACCAACACCCGCCTGTTCAACGTTCACGAGTTTCCCGCCGTTATGGAAAGCGAACCCCGGCAATCCATCACGCTACAGCCACAGGTGGTGCACGGCTATCTGCAGGGCCTCGCCGATCAGGATTTTTACGACTTCACCGCGAAGGCCGGGGAACGCTGGCTGTTCGACCTGCAATCGATCGAGCGCGGCGGCTTTCTGGAAGCGTCACTGACCATTCGGGACGCCCGCGGCGCCGAAGTCGCGCACAACGAGGATCAGGACGAGTATCTGGAGACGCCGCGGCTCGCAGTGGTCTTCCCCCACACCGGAAAGTACACGCTGCTGGTGGATCAGTATCGCGGACCGCAGGGCGTGAGTTGTGAGGAGAACTGCGGCTACCAGTTGCAGATTTCGCGGCTGCCGGTCGTCAGCGCCATCTT
>CAZWDD010000465.1:0-3528 GCA_964632345.1 uncultured Solibacteraceae bacterium
GTCTACACCGCGGGCTTTCGCCGCCGTTTCCATTCAAACAGCGCCACTCCCGTCGCCACCGATACGTTCAACGACGCAATCTCCCCGCTCATCGGAATCCGCACCAGCACGTCACAGTGCTTCGCCACCAGATCGTGCAGCCCCTTCCCCTCGGCCCCCACCACCAGCGCCACCGGCTCGTTGTACGCCACCCGGTCGTAGCTCTCCGCCCCCCGCTCATCCAGCCCGTAGATCCAGTAACCCCGCTTCTTCAACTTCTCCAGCGTCTGCGCCACGTTCCCGATCTTCACCACCGGCAGATGCGCCAGCGCCCCCGCCGCCGCCTTCGCCGCCACCTCCGTCACCGGCGCCGCCCGCCGTTCCGGTATCACCACCGCCGCCGCCCCCGCCGCATGCGCCGTCCGGATAATCGCCCCCAGGTTGTGCGGGTCCTCCACCCCGTCCAGAATCACCAGCATCCCCCCGGCTCCCGCCACATCCTCCAGCGACTGGTACGGGCTTGCCGCCACGATCGCCACCACCCCCTGATGCACCGCCGCCCGGCTCATCCGGTCCAGCGCCTCCCGCCCCTCAAACCGCACCGGCACCCCCCGCTCCCGGCACAGGTCGATGATCTCCTGCAAACGCGCCCCCCCCGCCCCCTTCGCAATCGAAACGCGGTCCACCGGCTGCCCGGACCGGATCGCCGCCAGCACCGGATGTATTCCTGCTACTGTCTGCACGCCTTCCAGTTTCTCCCGTTTTCCCCCGTCACGCACGATTTCCTGCCCCTTGCCCCCCTCCTGCGGCATAATAATGAGGCAAGGGACCAAGCCCGATCCTATGGAACACAGCGAAGCAGCCGCAATCGTAGATGGAGTGGATAACTCCATCCTCGTCTCCCCGGCCGATATTCCCAACAAGCTGTATTTCAAGATCGGCGAGGTCGCCCGCCTCACCGGCGTCAAGCCCTACGTCCTCCGCTACTGGGAAACCGAATTCACCGGCCTCGGCCCCAAGAAGTCCGGCACCAATCAGCGCCAGTACCGCCGCAAGGATGTTGAACTCGTCCTCGAAATCAAACGCCTTCTCTACGAAAAGCGCTTCACCATCGAAGGCGCCCGCAAACACCTCGGCCAGCGCAACAAAGGCCTCGCCGTCGCGGCCGCCGCCTCCCATCCCGCCCCCGCCGCGCAAGGCGCACTCTTCTCCCTCGGTCCGGAAGTCAACGGCATCCCGAAAGAGAAGCTCGAACCCGTTCGCAAGGAACTCCGCGCCATCCTCGACATGCTCCGCCGCTAGTGGCCGCCGCCATGGCCCCCTTCGGCCGGCTTGGCTTCGGCGTGTTTCGCCTCTGCATGTTTCTCCTCCGCATGTTTCGCTTCGCCATGCGAATCCGCCGCCTTCTCCCCGTGCCCGTCCCCGTGCCCCTCGGCCTTCTGCTCGGCCGGCTTCGGCCCACCACGCCCCCCATTCAAGTGCTGCACAATAATCGAAATTCGCCGGTTCGACGAATCGAACGCGTCCTCCCGCTTCCGCAACTGCTGATCGGCGAATCCACGGATCTGCGCCACCTGATCCAGCCGGACTCCGTTGGCCTGCATAATCCGCCGCGTCGTATTCGCCCGGTCCGATGACAACTCCCAGTTGCTGTACTCCCCCGCAAACGGCTTCGAATCCGTGTGCCCCTCAATAAACACGTTGTTCGGCAGTTTCCCCACTTCGCTCGCCAGCCGCCCGATGATCTCCATCGCCTGCGCCGTCGGCAGCGGGCTCCCGCTCTCAAAAAACGTTCCCACGTCCGACTCCAACAGCTCGATCCGCAGCCCCTCGCCCGTCACCACCATCGTGATCTTGTCCTGCAACTCCTTGAACTTCGTCGACTCCTTCAACGATTGCGACAGCTTCTCCTTCAACTTCTCCATGTCCTTCGCCGCCAGGTCGATCGACTCTCCCCCGGCCCCGGCCATGTCGGACCCGATCAACTTCCCGTTCCCCTGCGGATCCGTAAAATACCCGCCAATCGCCTTCTGTGTCTCCTGGCTTGAGTTCAGCAGCCACAGCACCATGAACAACGCCATCATCGCCGTCACGAAGTCCGCGTAGGCCACCTTCCACGCCCCGCCATGGTGCCCCCCGTGCCCCACCACCTTCTTGATTACGATGATCGGTTGCTCTTTCTGGTTATCTTCCGCCATTACGCTCCGCCTCCGCCCTTACACGTCTTCTCCATCTCCTTGAACGTCGGCCGCTCATGCGCCGGTATCGACCGCCGCGCAAACTCCACCGCCAGAATCGGCGCCGATCCCCGGATGAAGCTGATTAAGCCTACCCGCAGAAAGTTGTAGTACTCCTTCTGCGCATCGTTCGCCTTCGCCATGTTCCCCGCAATCGGCCCGAAGAATCCATAGCTCGCCAGAATCCCCAGAAACGTCCCCACCAGCGCCGCCGCCACGTGGTGCCCGATCTCCTCAGGCGGCCCACCAAGGGCTCCCATCGTGATCACAATTCCCAACACCGCCGCCACAATCCCCAACCCCGGCAGCGCGTCCGATACCGTCGTCAGCGCCGTCACCGGCACGCTGTTCTCATGATGGCGGATCTCCATATCCATCTCCATCATCTGGTCGATCTCAAAATGCCCAACACCGCCGCTGATGCTCATCCGCAGCGTGTCGCACACGAAATGCACCGCGTGCGGATCCTTGATGAACTTCGGATACTTTGTGAACAGCTGGCTCTTGTCCGGCTCTTCCACGTCCGCTTCCAGTTTCACCAGCCCGTTCTTCCGCGCGTAGTTGAAAATGTCATTCAACATCTTCAACTGCTCTAGGTAAAACGCCTTATTGTACGGCGAGCTTTTCAGTATCCCCAGCGTCCCCTTCACTACCCCCATCACCACCGGTAACGGATTCGCAATCAACAACGTACCCGCCGCCGCGCCAAGAATGATGAGCATCTCGTAGGGCTGAAACAGAACCATCAGGTTCCCGTGCGATAACAGGTAACCACCCATCACCGAACCAATCACCACTAGGATTCCGATAATCGCAAACATCTCTTTTTCCCATATCGGTCATCCAAGCCCCCTCCTTCAACCAATCTCTCGCAAAAGCACCTCCGCCGCCCGCTGGCCCGCATCTTTCTTCGAGATTCCCTCCGCCCGCGCCTGCAGGTTCTTCCCCACCCGCACCTCCACCGTGAACGTCTTCGCATGCTCCGGCCCCCGCTCGGATACCGTCACGTACTTCGGCTGCGGCAGTCCATCCGCCTGCGCCCGCTCCTGCAGCGCGCTCTTGAAATCCGTCAGCGCCGCCGGCAGCGACACGTCAAAGTCCCAGCTCCCCTCCGGCAGCACCCACCGCCGCACAAATGCCCGCGCCGCCTCCATCCCCCCGTCCAGATACACCGCCGCCAGCACCGCCTCCAGCGCGTTGGCCAGGATCGCTTTCTTCCCCCGCCCCCCGCTCATCTCCTCCCCCCGCCCCAGCCGCAGCGCCTCTCCCAACGCAATCCGCCCCGCCACCTCGTACAGATGCGACGCGCTCA
>CAZWDD010000466.1:0-3517 GCA_964632345.1 uncultured Solibacteraceae bacterium
GGCGCCTCCCGCAAAGTCGCCCTCTCCCTCCACCTCGCCCACTGGCTCCTCTGCCAGTGGCTCTGCTTCTTCGCCGCCCGCAAACTCGGCCGATCCCAATCCTGGGGCTTTGCCGCCCTTGGCCTTCTCCTCGCCCTCCAGTCCCCCCTCCTCCCTGTCGGTGGCCTCTTCGACTTCCGCTATGACGGCGCCGCCCTCAGCCTCGCCGGTGCCCTCGCCGCCCTCGTCTGCCTCTCGGACTCCTTCCGCCTCCGCCCCGCCTCACTCGCCTTCGGTGTCCTCGCCGCCTACGCCATCCTCATTCGTCACATCCTAGCCGTCTACCTCGGCGCCGCCTTCGTTCTCTATCTCCCCCTCCTCCTCCTCTGGCGCGACCGCGACCGCCTCCGCAACCTCCTCGCCTCCGCCGCCATCGCCGCCTCCGCCTTCGCTCTCCTTCTCGCCATCAAGGGCCGCGTCCTCTACGACTACTACTTCGTCGGCCACCTCCAGAGCGCCGAAAAGGACATCCGTGCCGCCGAACAGGGTGCCCTCGGCCTCGTCCGCTACACCTTCTATCTCGACTCCATCGCCCGTGACCACTTCGGCTTCATCGCCCTCGGCCTCCTTGCCCTCTTCGCCTTCGCCGCCACAGCCGACCTCCTCACCGGCCCCGGCGGCCTTCGCCCCAAATGGCGCCACTCCGCCTCCGCCCACTCCATGATCGTCCTCGCTGCCCTCGTCCTCCCCGCCTACGCCATCCTCAGCTACGACATCGCCAAAAGCCCCATCGTCGGCAACGTCTTCTGCGTCCCCCTCATCCTCCTCGTCCTCGCCATCCTCGCCACCGCTTCTCAATCCACCGGCGCTCCAGACGCCGCCCGCTGGCACCTCGGCCGCCGCGCCGCCGCCGCCATCGTCCTCCTCGCCGGCGCCGCCCTCTCCGTCCACCGCTACTCCCTCCATACCCCGCTCTACGCCATCAAGGACTCCGTCGATGCCGTCACCCGCTCCCACCGTGCCATCGGCGACTTCGTCTCCCGCCTCCCCCAATCCCGCGCCGTCCTTTTCATCGACCGCAACACCGACTATCAGAACGGCCTCGGCATCGCTGTCACCGTCTTTGAAGCCACCGGCCGCATGATCCATCTCCACGACGCCGTCGGCGGCAACATCATGCTCAACGACTGGACCGCCCTCCGCCGCATCCTCGAATCCGCCGACGTCGCCCTAATCACCGAAGCCCCCTGGTCCGACCCCGCGACTTCTCTCTACCCCGCCACCCGCCTCTTCAGCGCCAACATGGGCGAGATCCACTCCATCGCCCGCTCCCGCATGACCCGCTCCTCCGGCTTCCTCATCGGCTCCCACTCCGTCGGGCTCTATCTCCGCTCCCCCGCTAATTCACCGTCCAACTCCCCGCGTTGACCCACCCCGTCGACAGGCCCCCCGCGTCCCCAGCCGCCACGTATAGCCGCTTCGTTCCCGCGAAAGGTACCTTGAACGTCAGCGGCAGCGTGAACGTTACCGTATTCCCGCTCCCCGTTACCGCGAACCCCGCCCCCGTCAACCGGCAGTTGGCGTTCTCAATCGACCCGCTCGCTCCCGGCGTAATCGTGATCCACTGCCCGTCGGAGTCCCGCAGCAGATACATCGTGTTCTGGGACCGCACGTAGGACAGATAACACCCGTTCGCCCCATTAAGCGTCCCGTTCATCAGAAACTGCATCGACGTGATATCTGCATGTCCATTCCCGTCCGTCATCGTCACGCTGAACGTCTGCGTCGATCCCGCCCCCGAACTTGGCGTCACGGACGCAATCGCCGGCGCCGACGCGCCTCCGCCCGATGTCGACCACGTCCCAGCCTGCACCCATCCCGTCGACAATCCCCCCGCATCCCCCGCTGCCACATACACCCGCTTCGCTCCTCCGAACGCCGAGGTGAACGTCAGCGGCAGCGCGATCGTCAGCGTATTCCCGCTCCCTGTCACCGTGAACCCCGCCCCCGTCAACCGGCAGTTGGCGTTCTCGATCGACCCGCTCGCCCCCGGCGTAATCGTGATCCATTGCCCGTCGGAATCCCGCAGCAGATAGATCCGGTTTTGCGACCGCACGTAGGACAGATAACACCCGTTCGCCCCGTTCAACGTCCCGTTGATCAGAAACTGCATCGTCGCGATGTCCCCATGTCCGTTCCCGTCCGTCATCGCCACGCTGAACGTCTGCGCCGTCCCCGTTCCCGATCCCGGCGTTACCGATGCAATCACCGGCGCCGCCGCCGTCCCGCCCGATATCGACCATGTCCCCACCTGCTGCCATCCCGTCCCCAGCCCGCTGAAATCCGCCGCCGCCGCGTACACGATCTTCGCCCCGCCGAACCCGCCCAGGAAAGTCAACGGCAACGCGATCGATACCGACGTGCCCGTCCCATTCACCGCAAACCCCGCCCCCGTCAACCGGCAGTTGGCATTCTCCACGGACCCGCTCGCCCCCGGCGTCAACGGCAGCCACTGCCCGTCGGAATCCCGCAGCAGGTAGATCGTATTCTGCGCCCGTGCGTAGGACAGATAACACCCATTCGCCCCATTTAGCGTCCCGTTGATCAGGAAGTAGAACGACGACACATCCCCATGTCCATTCGCATCCGTAATCGTCGTCGTGAACGTCTGCGCCGTCCCGCTCCCGCTCGCCGGACTCACGCCCGCTACCACCGGCCCCGTCTGTGCCGACGCCACCTGCCACGAACCTACCTGCGCCCACCCCGCGCTCAACCCGCTGTTGTCCGTCGCGTTCGCATAGATCCGCCGCTCCCCGCTGAACCCGCTCGCAAACGTCACCGCCATCTGCACCGTCATCGTCGCTCCCGCGCTCGACACGCTCACCCCCGTCCCGCTCAGCGAACACACCCCGTTGTTCACCGTCGTCCCGCTCCCCGGCGTCAGCGGCAGCCACACGTTCCCGGCGTCCTGAAACAGCGACAGCGTGTTGGTCCCTCGGTTATAGGACAGGTAGCACCCGTTCGTGAATGTCAACCCGGAGTGAAATAGAAACTGTGCCGATTGCAGATTCGCCACCCCCGCCGCATGCGCCACCGAAAACGTGAACGTCCCCGCCGCCCCGCTCCCCGACGCCGGACTCACGCCCAGCGGTCCCGGCCCCATCCGGATCAGCGAAACGAACCCGCCATAGCTGCCCCCGTTGCCCCCCTGCAGCGCGCCCTGCAGCGGCAGATTTGCCGACATCGTCAACCCGCCCACCAGCACGCCCCGCGCTCCCGCCGCCACCGCCAACCCGCTGTCCGATCCCCCACCCCCCAAATAACTCAGATAACTCGGCGCCGTCCCCGTCGCCGGGAAAATCCCCGCAAACGCATCGTACTCCCCCGCTCGTGTCCCCTGCGTTGCCGCCACCACTGGCAGATTGTTCGACGTCGTATACCCCGCCACCCCGATCATCCCCGCCCCCGCCGCTATCGCCGTCGCTCCGTCCAGCCCCGTCCCCCCCACATACGTCGACCACTCATGCGTCCCGCTCGC
>CAZWDD010000467.1:0-3505 GCA_964632345.1 uncultured Solibacteraceae bacterium
CTCGTTGAGCGGGGGAATCGGAATCCGGATCAGCTTGCCGTCGTTTCCGGGATTCAGGCCAAGGCCGGCATTCCGGATGGCCTTTTCGATAGCTCCGATCTGGGAGTTGTCGAACGGCTGCACCGTGATCATGGCCGCTTCCGGAACATGCAGCGTCGCCACATGGCTGATCGGCATCATCGAACCATAGGCTTCCACCTGCACGGGCTCCAACAGATTGACCGATGCACGCCCGGTCCGGATTGCCGTCATGTCGTGCTGCAAATCCGCTAGCACCTTCTCCATACGCGTCTTGGCGTGTGCTTCTACTTCTTTGATGGTTTGGAACGTTGACATATGAAGCTCTCTTCCGATTATGACTTGATCAGCGTGCCGACGGATTCGCCCATCGCCACGCGCAGGATGTTGCCGGCCTGACGCAGATCGAAGACGCAGATCGGCAGCTGATTGTCGCGGCACATGGCGACTGCCGAGGCATCCATGACGCCCAGTTGCCGGGCCAGCACCTCCTGAAAGGTTACGGTCTCGAACCGCACCGCGTCGGCGTGCTTGCGGGGATCCTTGTCATAGACGCCGTCGACGCTGGTCGCCTTGGCGACGACATCGGCGTGGATTTCCAGGCCGCGCAGCGTGGCCGCCGTGTCGGTAGAGAAGTACGGATTCGAGGTGCCGGCGCCAAAGATCACAATGCGACCTTTTTCCAGGTGCCGGATGGCCCGGCGCCGGATGTATGGCTCGGCGACCGAAGGCATCGCGATCGCGGTCATGACGCGGGTTGGCACGCCCTGCTTTTCCAGCGCGTCCTGCAGCGCGATGGCGTTGATGACCGTTGCTAGCATGCCCATCTGGTCGGCGGCCACCCGATCCATATTGCGCGCCGCCGCGCTGACGCCGCGAAAGAAATTCCCACCGCCCACCACCAGCCCGATCTGAACCCCGGTGCGGGAGACCTCGGCCACTTCGGCTGCCAGCCGGTGGAGACAGTCCTGGTCGATGCCAAAACCGTTCCCGCCGGCCAGAACCTCACCGCTCAACTTCAGAAGGATGCGAGCGTATTGTGCCACGTTCGATCAGCCCTCGGACGGCGCGTCCGCCGGAGCCGTTTCGCCAACCTTGTAGCGGACGAACCGGGCCACCTCAAGGGTCTCACCGGCCTTCTTGGCCTTCTCCGCCACCAACTGCGCCACGGTCATTGCGTTGTCCTTGATGAAGGGCTGTTCCAGAAGGCAGAATTCCTCGAAGTACTTCGACATCCGGCCCTCGATCATCTTCTCGATAACCTTCTCCGGCTTGCCTTCCTGCCGCGCGCGTTCGCGCTGAATCTCGCGTTCCTTTTCGAGCACGCTGGCGGTGACTTCCTCGCGCCGGACAAACTGCGGATCGGCCGCGGCGACCTGCATGGCCACATCTCGCAGCAGTTCCTGCAGTTCCTCATTCGCCGCTGCGGCCGCCGAGGCGCCCGTCACCTGCACCAGCACGCCCAGCTGGGCACCGGGGTGGATGTAGGAGCCGATAAGGCCGCCTTCTACCTTCTCAAAGCGGGCGATCTGCATATTCTCGCCGATCTTGCCGATCTTCCCGGCAATGATCTGCCCCACGGTCTGGCTGGCGTCGGCACGGAACGGCTGTTCGAGCAACTGTTCACGGGAGGCTCCGACCGGTGCTTCCAGCACCTGCTGGGTGAGCTCGGAGACCATCGTCTGGAAATCCTCGGTCCGAGCCACAAAGTCCGATTCGCAATTGAATTCCAGAATCGCAGCCGCATTGCGGCCATCGTTCAGCGCAACCGTAATCGAACCCTGCTTCGTTGACCGGGCTGCCTTCTTGGCCGCCGAGGCGATCCCGCGCTTCCGCAGAACGTCGACCGCGTCGTCGATGTTCCCGTTGGCCTCTTCCAGCGCCTTCTTGCATTCCATCATGCCTGCGCCCGTACGTTCGCGCAGTTGCTTCACCATTGCCGCGGTGATTTCCGCCATAAAGCCTCTCTTTTGATTGTTGAAGGTAAAAAGGGGGGGATTTGAGAGCGGCCCGTCACGTGGCAGAGCCGCTCTCAGGAGTGGGGTGGATTATTCGTCGACCAGGTTGGCCTTGTACTTCGCGGGCACGCCGGCGAGTTCGTCATCGACGGTCTCCGACGCCGTTTCCGACATCAACTGTGCGCTGAACTGCGGATCCAGATACTGCTCGGCGTCCGAAAGATCCACGTTTTCATCGCTATCGGCCGTAAGCACACCAAGTTCGCTCTCGGTCACCTGTTGACGGCCTTCAATGCAGGCTTCCGCGATCTTGTTGGTGAACAGGCGGATGGCTCGGAGCGCGTCGTCGTTGCCAGGAATCACATAGTCCACCTGGTCGGGATCGCAGTTCGTATCGACAACCGCGACGACGGGAATGCCGAGTCGGCGCGCTTCGGCGACGGCGATCTCCTCCTTATTGGAGTCAATCACGAAGAGCACGTCCGGCAAGCGGCCCATGTCGCGAATACCGGAAAGGTTCTGTGACAGGTGCTTGCGTTCGCGCTCCAGTTGGCCGATTTCCTTCTTCGTCCGGCCGCCGTAGTTGCCCGTCTCGTGCATCTCTTCGAGCAGTTTCAAACGCTCGATCGACCGCTTCACGGTGGAATAGTTCGTCAGCAATCCGCCCAGCCACCGGTGATTGATGTAGAACATCGAACACCGGCCGGCCTCTTCCGCGATGGCCTCCTGCGCCTGCCGCTTGGTGCCGACGAAGAGCACATTCTTGCCCTGCGACGCCATTTCGGCCACGTATGCCATTGCCTCCTTGAATAGTTTCAAGGTCTTCTGCAGATCGACAATGTAGATCCCGTTGCGTTCGCCAAAGATGTATTCTTTCATCTTTGGATTCCAGCGCTTGGTCTGGTGCCCGAAGTGAACGCCCGCTTCGAGCAATTCTTTCATGGAAATTGCAGGCAATTTGCCTCCTGTGGGATGGGGACTTCACACACGAACCGGCAGGACCATCCAAACGAGATTTGTCCTGCCGGCGTAATTGTGCGGAATGTCCAGGTTGTGGAACGGCGATTCCCGATCCAAGTGCCGGAAACGACTAGCGCTTGGAGAACTGGAACCGCTTGCGGGCACCCTTCTGCCCGTACTTCTTGCGCTCGTGCTCCCGCGGATCGCGCCTCAGATACCCCATGCTCTTCAACTTGCCACGAAGTTCAAGGTTGAATTCGCACAGTGCGCGAGCGATCCCGAGACGAATCGCGCCAGCCTGACCGGTCATGCCGCCGCCGTTGGCGAGAATCAGAACGTCGAACTTGTCGGACGTTTCGGTCGCCTGCAGCGCCTGACGAACCATCAGCCGCGAGCTTTCGTTGGTGAAATACTTGTCGTAAGGCCGACCGTTAATTACGATCGAGCCGGAGCCATTGCGCAGGAACACGCGGGCCACGCCACGCTTGCGGCGCCCCGTGCCAAGCCATTGAGTCAATGCAGCCACTTTCTCTGATGTCCTCTCTCGAATCCTACAGCGACAGAGCCTG
>CAZWDD010000468.1:0-3457 GCA_964632345.1 uncultured Solibacteraceae bacterium
GCGATAACGGGGGCATTCATCGCGCTGGGGATGGCGGTGGGGAAGATGGTGAACGCGGGGGTGTTGCAATCGAACCCGATCCGGGATTACGTGGCGGCGACGAGCGTGGGCATGGTGGACGGGACGGGGATGCTGGACCTTTGCTACGAGGAAGACTCGGCGGCGGAGGTGGACATGAACATTGTGATGACTGGGGCGGGGAAGTTTGTGGAGCTGCAGGCGACGGCGGAGCGCGAGGAGTTCGACGACGCGCAGTTGGCGACGCTGCTGGGGTTGGGGCGGCGCGGGGTATCGGAGCTGATTGCGCTGCAGAAGCGCTACGTGCAACTGCCGTGACGGTGTACTGTGCGACGACGAACGCGGGGAAGCTGCGCGAGTTCGGGCTGATTGCGGCGCATTACGGGGCGGGGCGGCTGCGGGTGGAGCCGGTGCCGGGGTTGCGGGAGGTGCAGGCGCCGGAGGAGACGGGGGCGACGTTTGCGGAGAATGCGGAGCTGAAGGCGGCGTTTTATAGCGGCCTGGTGGATGGGGTGGTGTTTGCGGACGATTCGGGGCTGGCGGTGGATGCGCTGGGCGGGGCACCGGGGATCTATTCGGCGCGGTATGCGGGCGAGGGGGCGACGGACGCGGCGAACAATGCGAAGGTGCTGGCGGAGCTGGCGGGGGCCGGGAACCGGACGGCGCGGTTTGTGTGCGCGATGGCGGTGGCGCGGGGCGGGGAGGTGTTGGGGGTGTTTGAGGACGATGTGGAGGGGGAGTTGCTGCTCGAGGCGCGGGGGCCGAACGGGTTCGGGTACGATCCGCTGTTCTACTATCCTCCGTTCGGGTGCACCTTTGGGGAGGCGGAGGCGGAGCGGAAGCTGCTGGTGAGCCACCGGGGGAAGGCGATGGGGAAGATGATCGAGTGGCTGCTTAGAGACCCTCGGTTTCGGGAAGGGTGATGAGCTTGAGCTTGACCTGCGCGGATTCGCCTTCGGCTACTTTGACGGTGGCGGTGCGGGCCTGGAGGAGCTGCCAGAAGGCGGGGTCGTCTTTTCGTTCGAACTCGACGTCTTCGAAGGCGCAGATGCGGTAGGTGCCGGGGCGGAGGGAGTCGAGGGTGAAGGAGGGGGAGGATGCCTCCTGCCGCAGGCGTTTTGTGTTCCAGGCGGCGATGGAGAGGGGTTCGGCATCGGGGATGGCCCAGACGGCGAAGCGGGGGGAATCGGGGGTGAGGCCTTCGACGGAGCCGGAGATGGTGGCGGGCCTGTTGCTGAGGAGGATTTCGAGGGGGCCGGAGGTGGAGGCGAAATCGACTTCGAGGCCGGGGAGCGGCTGGCCGGCGGCGGAGATGCTCTTGACGATAATGCCGGCGGGGGGTTGGACCTGGAGGATCTGTTTTTCGCGGGAGACGCCGGTTAAGGTGAAGTTTCCGGAGGCGTCGGAGGATGCCCGGCCGCCGGCGCCGCCGAAGGGGCCGCGTATGGGGCCGGTGCTTTGGAGGGAGATCTGGACGGGGGCGAAGGGGAATGGCGGGTCGCCATCGGCGCGGACGCGGCCTTGGATGTCTGGCGGCGGGGCAACGCTGATGCCGACGCCGCTGACGTCATTCTGGCCGACCGAGACGGGGGCACTGCCAAGTGTCTTGGGGCCGCCGCGGTCCATGGCGATGACGGAGAGGGTGTAGTCACCGGGGCGGACCTGGCGGAAGAAGAAGGTGCCGTCGGCGGCGATGGCGCCGTCGCCACCGGGGCCCATCATAGCGCCTAGGGCCCCAGCGCGACCGGGTCCGGCGGCGGGGCCGGCGGCAGCGCCACGGAGGACGACGCGGGTGGCGCGGGACGGGGGCAGGTCACCGGAGACGCGGCCGGCGAGGGTGACGACGGTGGAGCGGAGGAGGCGAATCTCGGTTCCGGTGCGCTCTTCGCCGGCGTTGACGCGGACGGTTGCGGCGGAGGATTCGTCGAGAGTGCCGGGGAAGTAGGTGGGGGCTTCGGCGGTGGGGGTTTTGCCGGGGGCGTGTTCGACGAGGAGGCCGCCCTGGCTGGCGCGGGTGGCGAGGAGTTTATAGGAGCCGGGGGGGAGTTTGGTGAGGCGGAACTCGCCGAGGTCGTTGGTGAGGGCGGAGTTGGAGAAGGGGTTGCGGGCAGAGGAGGGGCGCATGGAGATGGCCTGGACGAGGATGCGTTCGGCGGGTTCGCCGGCATCGTCGAGGACGCGGCCGGAGATGACGCCCTGGCGGGAGAGTTGGATGTCGATGGAGCTGCGGGAGGCGCCGTCGGCGAGATCAATGGGATCGCCGAAGCCGCCGGGGGTGCGGCTGCGGAAGCCGGAGCGGAGGAAGCCGGCCTTTTCGGCGACGACCCAGTATTTGCCGGCGGGGAGATCGGGGAGGAGGAAGGCGCCATCGGGGCCGGACATGGTTTTGGCGTTGCGGGCGTTGCGGTCCTGGGTTTCGATGGTGACGACGGCGCGGGGGACGGGCGCGCCGGCGGAATCGAGGACGCGGCCGGCGATGGAGGCGGTGCCGGAGACGGGGGCGGCGGTGGCAGCGGGAGCGGAGGCGAAGGGGCCGCCGCGGCCGGGGCGGGCCTGCTGGGTTTGGGCCTGGCCTTGGGACTGGCTCTGGGGCTGGCCTTGGGGTTGCTGGGGGCGTGGCCTGGGGGCGGGCGGCTGCTGGGCGGCGAGGGCGCAGGCGAGGGCGAACGGAAGGCTAATTTTCATCGAGGTCACGACTCTCAAGAAGACGAGGCGCGGCCTGGATGGTTACGCGTTCGGAAACCTTTACACGGGCGGCCCTGGCGCGGGCCTTGGCCCAGACTTCGGGAATGGAGAGAAGTTCGATGGCACCGCGGGGCGCCAGGACGACGTCGTATTCGCCGGGGGCGATGTCCTTGAGCATGACGCTGGGGGCGCTGGCCCGGACGGGTGCGGCGGGGAAGCCGGCGGCGGAGGGGTGGGGCGCGTTGCCGGGTAGAACGGGCAGGGCGAGGACAGTGGAGGCGGGGACATCGGGGGGGAGGGTGACTTCGATGATGCCGGGCTTGTTGCTGAAGAGGAGTTCGACGGGGGCTTCGCCGGCGGAGAGGTCAATGGTGAGCTCGCGTTGCGGTTGTCCGCCGACGGAGACGGATTTCAGGTAGAAACCGGAGCCGTAGGAGAGGTGGGCAACGCGGTAGCGGGAGCGGTGGAGATTGTCGAAGGTGAGGGCGCCGTCGGGCCGTACCTGGCCGGCGGGGCCGCCCGGGAAGCCGGGTTCGATGGGGAGGAGGAAGATGTTGAGGCCGCGTTCGGGGAGTTTTTCGCCGCCTTCGGCAGTGGCACGGGCGGTGAGGCGGAGGAGCGGGAGGAGTTCGAGATTGACGCCTTCGACATCCTGCTGGCCGACGCGGAGGCGCAGGAAGCCGGAGGCTCTTTGCGATTGTCCGGCGGAGTGGTGGGATTGCAGCATGTACTCACCTGGGAGGACGTTGGGGAA
>CAZWDD010000469.1:0-3430 GCA_964632345.1 uncultured Solibacteraceae bacterium
TCCTCGGCCAGGGCACAACGTTTGACGAACCCTTCGGCACCACACCCATGTCCCAGCAGCTCTCCGCCTCCGTCCAGCATCAGTTGCCAGGAAAGGTTCTCGTCGACGTCTCCTATACCGGCAACCTCGGCAGCCACTTCACCTCCGGCGGCTGGAACCTCAACCAGCTGGACAACCAGTTCCTCAGCCAGGGCCTCGCCCTCCAGCAGCAGGTCCCCAACCCCTATGCCGGCCGCGTCCCGGGCGCACTCGGCGGCGCCACCATCAGCCGCGCCCAGTCCCTCCTGCCCTTCCCCTACTACCAGGGCATCACCGTCCGCAGCCCCCGCATGGGCAACTATAACTCCCACCTCATGATCATCAGCGTTGAAAAGCGCATGTCGAAGGGACTCACTGCTATGTTCAACTTCACCGGTGGCAAGATCATCTCCGAAGGCATGAACAGCCCCGTCGACTTCGGCCCCATCGAACAGACCAACGAACTCAGCTATCAGGACTCCAAGCACAACCGCCGCCTCGAACGTTCGGTCGATCCCACCGACGTCGCCCGTCGCGCCGTCGTCAGCCTGCTCTATGAACTCCCCTTCGGCAAAGGCCCCGGCGGCATCAATAAGCTCATCGGCGGCTGGCAGGTCAACACCATCGGCATCATGCAGACCGGTGTCCCCGTCCTCATCAGCGGCGCCAACAACTTCCTCGCCAACCGCCCCAACTCCACCGGCGTCAGCGCCAAGCTCGATAACCCCACCGCCCAGCGCTGGTTCAACACCGAAGCCTTCGTCAACCCAGCTCCCTTCACCTATGGCAACATCGGCCGCGCTCTCCCCGATGTCCGCGGCCCCGGGACCTTTAACTGGGATCTGTCCTTCATCAAGAACACTCGCCTCACGGAACGCTTCAACCTCCAGTTCCGCGCCGAAATGTTCAACTTCATGAACTCGGTCAATCTCGGCCTTCCCGCCCGCGGCTTCAGCCCCGGCGCCAACGGCCAGAACATCAGCGGCACCTTCGGCACCATCACCTCCGCCCGCGATGCCCGCAATATACAATTGGGCCTGAAACTGCTGTTCTGATGAAAACCGTTCTCGCACTCCTCACCCTCTCCGCCGCCTTCGCGGCTGACTCCCCCTACTCCTCCGCCGGTTTCCTCTCGATTCCGGCGGAGGTCAAACTGGGGCCCATGTCCGCCGTGGAAGTGGACCGCAAGGGCAACACCTACGTCCTCCACCGCGGCGAACCGCCTTTGCTCGCCTTCGATAACAAGGGCCGCTACAAAGGCGGCTTCGGTTCCGGCGCCTTCAAAGTCGCCCACGGCCTCCGTGCCGACAAGGATGGCAACATCTGGACCACCGATAACGGCCTCCACATCCTCCGCAAGTTCTCCCCCAAGGGCCAGGTTCTCGCCACCCTCGGCGAAAACGGTGTCCCCGGCGGCGACCAGAAACACTTCCGCGCACCCGATGACCTCGTCTTCGCCTCCAACGGCGATATCTACGTCGCCGATTCCGGCAATGGACGCATCGTCCGCCTCAACCGCAACGGCCAGTTCGTCTCCCAGTTCGGCACCAAAGGCAAGGGCCAGGCCCAGTTTGCCACCGCTCACGGCCTCGCCATCGATTCCAACGATCGCATCTACGTCGCAGACCGCGGCAACAAGCGCGTCCAGGTCTTCTCCCCGGCCGGCGAATTCCTCGCCGAATGGGGCGGCTTCGGCAATCCCTTCGGCCTCCTCATCACCGGCAAACAGCTCATCGTCAGCGAAGGCGACATTAACAAAATGTTCCACTTCGATATCGACAGCGGTAAGATCGTCAATGAATGGGGCGGCAACGACGTCCTGCAGTTGCCCCACCTCATGGCCACCGATCGCAAGGGAAATCTCTACGTCGCCGAAGTCAACGGCAAACGCGTACAAATCTTCCGGAGAAACTGATGAAGCGTTTTAGCTTTCTGTTGTTGCCCGCCCTGCTGCTGGCGCAACCGCCGGCCCCCAATCTCTCCCACCAGGACGCCGAAGCGTTCGAGCAGGCCCACAAGCCCCTCATCGATCCTCCCCGCCCTCGTTCGAAGGACGCCGCTGCCGCCACCGCCCGCGTCGCCCCTTCCCTTCCCTCCCGTGCCGCCTCCTCCCGCCCCGTCGCCCGCCGCAATTTCATCGACCAGCACATCTTCGGCCGCATGGCCGCCAGTAAAGTCCCCCACGCACCCCTTGCCTCCGATGACGAGTTCGCCCGCCGCGCCTGGCTCGACGCCACCGGCCGCATCCCCAGCCCCGCCGAACTCTCCGCCTTCCTCGCCGACAAATCCCCCAACAAGCGCGACAAACTCATCGATACCCTCACCGCCTCCGACGCCTTCATCGACAAGTGGACCTACTACTTTGAGGACCTCTTCCGCGCCGGCGGCCGCATGGGCGCAGGCCTCAATCTCTTCCACTTCTGGGTCCGCGAGTGGCTCAAGCTCGATCGCCCCTACAACGAAGTCGTTACCGACCTCCTCACCGGCGCCGGCAAGTCCAGCTTCTCCGTCCCCGGCGCTCTCTACTACCAGCGCGATTTCGTCAAGGCCAAGGACGACCCCGAAACCCCCGACGCCCACGACCTCGTCAACCAGCCCGATACCGTCGACGAGTTCACCGTCACCTACTCCAAAGTCCTCCTCGGCATCAACGTTGCCTGCATCTCCTGCCACGACGGCGCCGGCCACCTCGAAAAGGTGAACCTCTTCCTCGTAAAGAAGAAGCGCGAAGAGTTCTTCAGCCAGGCCGCCTTCTTCGGCAAAACCCGCCAGATCATGAACTGGGAAAACGGCTACCAGGCGAACACCGAATATACGGTTGACGACGAAGCCCCCGGCTACGACCGTACCGCCGAGAGCATCGTCCGCGTCCCCCGCCGCGGCAAGGGCCTCTCCGAGCCCCGTTTCCTCCTCACCGGCGAAGGCCCCCGCGAAGGCGAACACGCCCGCGACGCTCTCGCCCGCCTCCTCACCGGCCACATCCAGTTCCGCCGCGCCTTCGTCAACCGCATCTGGGCCGAACTCATGGGCTTCGGCATCGTCGAGCCCGTCGATGATTTCGACCTCGGCCGCTACGACGCCAAGAACCCGCCCCCCGCTCCCTGGACCGTCCAGCCTTCCAACCCGGACCTCCTCGATGCCATGGCCAACGACTTCGGCGCCAACCGCCACAGCTTCCGCCATGTCGTCCGGACCATCATGAAGTCCAGCGCCTATCAGCTCTCCTCCTCCTTCCCTGGCGAGTGGAAGGACGAATACGCATCCTTCTACGCCCGCAAGTACGTCCGCATGTTGAGCGCACCCGAACTCCACGACGCCATCGCCGTCGCCACCGGCCGCCCGGGCAGCTTCTCCAGCGGCACCGAAAAGGTCGCCATGGCCATGCAGATGCCCGAACCCAAGAAGGCCGGCG
>CAZWDD010000470.1:0-3425 GCA_964632345.1 uncultured Solibacteraceae bacterium
AGCGGTGATCTGGACCCAAGGCTGTTCGCTGCAATGTCCCGGATGCTGGAATCCGCAAACCCACAATCCGCTCCTCGGCTTCCGGCGAGAGGTTCCCGAAGTCGTCGAATGGCTCTCAAAGCTAGGGCGCGAAAACAGCATCGAGGGGCTGACAATCAGCGGCGGCGAACCCATGGAGCAAGCACCGGCTGTTTTGGAATTGCTCCACCAACTGAAAGCGGCCGCCCCTGCTCTAAGTGTCGGGCTGTTCTCCGGCTACTCCGAACGGGAACTGCACAGCACAGACTCGTTGGCCATTCGGAACCACCTGGACTTCGCCGTCCTCGGTCGCTACAACCCCAGGCGTCCCGGTGCAAACGCCATGGTCTCCTCCACTAACCAGACGCTTCATCTCTACACCGCGCGCTACTCAAAGGCCGACTTCGGAGAGCAGTCCGTCGAGATCCAAATCGACGATACCGGTCTGACCCAAATCACCGGCTTCCCCATTCTCGGCTTACCCGTTCTCGACTGATCCATTCCAACCCAACATTCTGGAGGCCACTTATGGCTACACAAAGCAGTCTCTTTTCGTCTGCCGCTACGGCGCTCGCCATCCCGATTCCGCTTATCCCCGGAGGCAACTGCGAGGGCGGCGTCCCGCCGGCTCCGCCGCCGCTGGTTCCCATCCATGACCCCGGTCTTGATCTCGCGCGGAAGACCGTCTGCATCAAAGTTCGCCTTTCCACGATGGGCAACACCCGCAAGGTGTCCACTTCGCAGATTGAGGCCGACGCCGACAAGGATCTTCTCCGCGTTTCCAAGCACCTGCTCGATTCCGCCGAACTCAAGGCCATCGGCCGCTTCGACGGCGAGGTCCGCCGCTTTCTCTACAACATCTGCCTTCCCTTCGAAGTGGGAATTCACCTGCTGCCGGTTGCCGCCATCGAAGTTGTCGAAGACAAGCTGCGACTCTTCGCCACGCAACGTCAGGAATTGGTGAAGGCCTTCCTTGCCGCCTACCCCGCCCTCTGCCACGAAGCGGCGAAGCGTTTGCGTGGACTCTACAACCCGGCGGACTATCCGCAGGCCAGCGATGTTGAGCGCGAGTTCGGTTTCGCGTGGCAATACGTCAGCTTCGGTGTACCAGACCAACTGAAGGGCATCTCTCAGGAGGTATGGCAGCAGGAGCGGGAGAAGGCGGCCCAACGTATGGCCGAAGCGTCATCGGAGATCCAGCAGGTCCTGCGGGAAACCATGGCCAAGCTGGTGCAGCACATGGCCGAGCGCTTGAAGGTCGGCGAGGACGGCAAACCCGTCCGCTTCAAGGAAACCACCGTGTCCAACCTGGTCGAGTTCCTCGCCAACTTCGAATTCCGCAACGTCACCGATGATGCGGAACTGCAAGGGCTCGTGAACCAGGCCCGCACGCTCCTTCAAGGAGTAGAGGCGGATGACCTGCGATCGACGGGAGAACTCCGCGCCCGTGTCCAATCGGGCATGGAAGGTCTCGCATCGCAACTCGACACCATGCTCACGAAGACCGGCGGCAGAAAGTTCCGGTTCGACGAGGAGTAAGCAACCATCCCCACGCTGGCGACACAGCCGCCCGCGTTTTCCAAGACACCCCCAAGCCGGGCTCGCCCGGCCATTTTCATTTCAGGAGCAACAAAACAATGAGCGGACTCAATCAGATCACGATTGTCGGCAATGTCGGCGCCGCCCCGGAACTCAGCTACGGCCAGAACAACCAGCCGTACTGCCGGTTCTCGGTCGCCGTCAACGAGCAATGGAAGAGCAATGGCGAAAAGCGCGAGCGGGTAACGTGGTTCCCCGTGGTGGCCTTCAATGGCCTCTCGGAAAACTGCGCCGCCTACATCGAACGCGGCCGCACCGTCGCCGTCGTCGGGCGCGTGCAGACGCGCGAGTACGAAGACAAGGAAGGAACCCAGCACCACATCATGCAGGTCATCGCCGAGAAGGTGACCTTCCTTGGCTCTGCCCGCAAAGAAGAGTCGACCTCGCCTGCCCGTCCCGGTAAGCCTGCCCAGCAGCCCGAAACCGATGACGATGACCTGCCCTTCTGAGCCATCCCATGACAGACCTCACCCCGACCCCAGGACTGTTCTCGCAGCTCTTGCCCCTGTTGGCGCAACGCGCGATTCTCATCACCGTTTCCAAACTGGAAGAAGGCGACCAGTTGCAAGTCAACATCTGCCCGCGGCTACTCAAGGAAGGTGAAAACCAGGCCCTGACCACGCCGCTTTCGGTCAGTGGCAACGCTGCTGAGCTCGATGTCGAACTCGTGCCCCAGGTTGCCAACTTCGTTGCCGCCCAGGTCCGGCTGCATTCCAATCTTTCTGCAATTCAGAAGGAATTGGCCGCAGCCGAGCGGGCCGCCCGCGATGAGGCAAGCAAGAAGCACAAGACCGTCGGTAACGGCGGCAAGAAGCCCGAGCCGCAACCGCTGAGCCTGTTTGAAACGCCAACCGAGGAAGGAGATTAAACCATCATGCCCCTAACCATCACCAAAATGACCCGGCTTTTCACCTTCAACGGCATTCGCCTGCCGGACCCCAATCCGAGTATGACCGTCGATGAAGTCAAGGCGCTCTATTCGGCTCAGTACCCCGAACTGGCCACAGCCGTCGTCAACGGGCCAGAAGCCGTCGGCGACAAGATGCGCTATTCCTTCGAGCGCGCCATCGGCAGCAAAGGGTGAGCCATGCGCCGCCAAAGTCGCAAGCTCAAGGCTGAGGTCATCCGCGCATTAAAACAACTCGCGGAGGGCCGGCCAACCGAGCAGCAATCACTGTTGGAGAGGTACATAGAATGTCCCGATTGGCAACTCGCATCAAAGATCATCCGCGACGCCGTCCAGGCATCTCTCCGCGGACGCGGACGAACCCGACTTGCTCCACCACCCGGCTGGATCCAGCCGCTCTGATGCCCAAAGGCGTCGGATGGACCATCCCGAGCCTCATCCTTCCCGATGGCCGCCCGGTGCCCACAGAGTTTCGGTTGGTTGAGGGTGAGCGGGCCGCCGCAAAGCTCGCCCTTAGCTTTATGGAAGCTGGTATTGGATACGCCGACGAATGGGCAGCTTCCGGCGGAAGCGCCACTACTTTCATCCAGCGATCCCTCAACCGTTGGCTCGACGACCACGGCCGGGCGAAGATCCAAGAGCACTTCTTCCTCGACGTGGTCCTCTCCACCGGCTTGGACCGCTACTGCTATGGCCAGCCAGCGACGTCCGGCGACATCTCACGAATGTTTATGACGATCGAGCCCGAATCCGCTGGCTACGTCGCACTCGGCCCAACCCTGCGGCTCCTGGAAGCGGCTCATCCAAGGCTCCCCTCAACATTCCTAAACCTGTTCCTCGGCGGCCTGAATCGCTGGATCCGCGTATACGACTACCGGGACGCCTTGGATCGCCTGGAACG
>CAZWDD010000471.1:0-581 GCA_964632345.1 uncultured Solibacteraceae bacterium
GATACCATGCATTGAACGGCGGATGCGGGTGCCCCTGCATCGAGACCACCTCGCCCTGAAACGCATAGGAGGTGTGCTTCGGGTGCAGCGGTTCCACCTGTGCGTGCTGCGCGCCGAACAGGTAGTAGATGTCGTCGCCCTGTATGGGCTGAGCCAGAAACGGCAGGCGCAGCACCAGCACGAAGGCGATGACGATAAGCGCCTGCCGTTTCCACACGCCCGCTAGCCGATGTAAGCCTGGTATTCCGCCGCCGACATCAGCCCGTCAATCTCGGACAGGTTGGCCAGCTTGATCTTCACCAGCCAAGCTCCCCCGTGCGGGTCCGCATTCAGTTTCTCCGGCACCACCGTTAACTCGCCGTTGGACTCCACCACTTCGCCTGTCACCGGCGAGTAGATGTCGGAAACAGCCTTTACCGACTCCACCGAGCCGAGCGCCTTGCCCTGCTCTACGGCCGTCCCCGTCTTCGGCAGGTCGACGTAGACGATATCGCCCAGCTCATGCTGCGCGTGGTCGGTGATCCCGATCGTCCCCGTGTCGCCTTCCACGTGAATCCACTCGTGTTCCTTCGTGTACTTGT
>CAZWDD010000471.1:591-3410 GCA_964632345.1 uncultured Solibacteraceae bacterium
AACGGGGTTGGAATAACTTCCGCCTCGACGGCCTGATTGCGGATCATCACTTGAATCGTCTGCCCCGGATTGGCCTTCTCCACCGGCAGATAGCACAGGCCGATGTTCAGCCCCACTGTTGGTCCCGGCCCGCCGCTGGTTACCCAGCCCGCCTTCTCGCCGTCAATCTGAATTTCGTATCCATCGCGGCCAATGCCGCGGCCGGTCATCTTGAAGCCGCACAGCTTGCGCTTCAACCCGGCCGCCTTGATCTCTTCGAGTTTCGCCTTGCCCAGGAAGTCCGGCTTGTTGAGCTTTACGATCCATCCCAGGCCCGCTTCGAGCGGGTTCAGTTGATCGTCGATCTCATGGCCGTACAGCGCCATCGCCGCTTCCAGCCGCAGTGTGTTGCGCGCGCCCAAACCCGCCGGTTTGATGCCGAACTCTTCGCCCGCCGTCAGGATTTCGCGCCACAGCCGCGGCGCGTCCGCGTTCGGAATGTAGATCTCAAAGCCGTCCTCACCCGTGTAGCCCGTGCGCGCGATGGTCGCCTGGCAGCCGGACACCTCTCCCCGCGTGAACCAGTAGTACCGGATTTGCGCCAACTCCGTCTGCGTCAACTTCTGCAGCGTTTCTAACGCCCGTGGACCCTGAATCGCCAACTGCGATAGGCCCGGCCCGAGGTTCGTCACCCGCGAGTCAAACCCCTTCGCCGCACGCTGTTCTTCGATGTGTGCGGCGTCTTTGTCCTGATTCGACGCATTCACGCAAAGAAAGTAATGGTCGTCGGCGAATTTATGAACCAGGATGTCGTCAACGAATCCGCCGTTTTCCAGCAGCAGTCCGCTGTAGTGCGCCTGCCCGATCGCCAGTTTCGACGCATCGTTGCACGAGACCCAGTTCACCAGTTCCAGCGCCTGCGGGCCGCGGATATCGATCTCGCCCATGTGCGAAACATCGAACAGGCCGGCCGCGTTGCGCACCGCGGCGTGTTCATCGAGAATGCCCGAATACTGCACGGGCATGTCCCAGCCGCCGAAATCCACCATCTTCGCGCCCGCGGCGCGGTGGACTTCGTTGAGCGGGGTCAGGCGGAGAGAGCCGGGCGCGGTGTCCATGAATCCTCAAGCATAACGGCACCGCGCTTTCCACGCAAATCTCTCCCGTGCTACGGTCCAAGTATGAAGACTATTCGTTGGGCCTACCACCGCCCCGGTTGAACCACCTGCGGCAAAACGCAGGAGTTTCTTGCGAAAAATCAGGTCGATGTCGCCACGCGCGTCGACGCGAAGAAGAGCACCATCGGCTACGACGAAGCCATCCGTCTGGCCCGCGAAGCCGACGTCATCGTCTCCGCCAAGGGCAAAGCCGTCAAACGCCTCGACCTGAAGAAGGACAAGCCCGACGATACCGCCATTGCGGCACTCGTCATCGGCCCCAGCGGCAACCTTCGCGCCCCGGCCTTCTTCGTCGGCAAGCAATTGATGATCGGCTTTGAAGAAGACAGCTACCGCGAACTGCTCACTTAGGCGGCGCTGTCTCTCCCTTGCGGCGGAGCGTGGGAGCCTTGCGCTTCTTCTGCTCCTCCGCCTCCTTTTTCTCGGCCACTTTCTTCTCGGCCTGTTCCTTGGTGGACAGGAGCGCATCGCGTTCCTTCTTCTCCCGCTCTTCCCGGCTGATCACCTGCTGTCCGCGCGTTGCCAGGTCTTCCTGGGCGATCTCCATCGAGTCCCGTGTCGCCTCAATCGCCGTCTCCAACGCGAACTCATACCGCGCAATATCCTTCGGATTCGCCTCCCGCACCTTCTCCAGCCGTGCCAGCAATCCCTTCTCCGCCTCCGCCATCGCCTTCACCCCTTCGGCGACATCCACCTTACGCTTCAGTGCGTCGTCGGTCACCACATCGGCGGCCTCAATGATCTTCGTGTACTCATCCAGCAGGTCATGGATCAGGATGCTCCGCCCGGCCTTCTCCCGTTTCAGCAGGCTCTCCACCTGGTCCACCCTCTGCTTGGCAAAGTGCATGTACAGTTGCAGCCGCTGATTGCGCTCCTGCACCAGCCGCACCTGGTCGATCTCATCGCCTGTCAGGAAGTCCTTCTCCTGCCCGGCCAAGGCCAGCGTCAGAATGAGCAGCAATCCGATTCCCCGCATCACGAACCTCTCAAAGTGGCTTCCACCAACGCATCGATCTTTTTCGACAGATCCGCCGTCACCCCATCGAGCACCGGCCTGTCGTCGAAGCTCATATCCTGACGGAGAGTCTCCAGGCGCCGTTGCAGTTCCCGCAACTTCGTCTCGGCGCGCTTGAAGTACTTCGGGCTCTTGCGCGCGTTCTTTCCGGTGGCCTTCAGAGAATCCAACGAAAGGTCCACCGCTTCGGCAAACTCCCGCAGTTGTGTCCGGATCTTCTCAACATCGTTCTTATCCAGCGCCCCCCGCATCGCCGTCACCACTTCGCCGGCGTAGGCCAGCGCTCTTTCCGAACGCTTCTCCAGATTCGGCTCCGCCTTCACGGACTCCAGTCCGCTCGCCATTGCCAGCCCCGTCGCCATTAACAATGTGGCCAGCCCCTTCATCGCTTCTCCAGAACTTTCTTCACCACGCGAATCCTCTGGCGGGCCATGAACTCCTCCTCGGGGCTCTTCCCCTCGCTCACCGCCAGGAACTTCTCGTAGGCGGGCAGGGCTTCCTTGTAGAGTTGCATCCGGTCGTAGCATAGCGCCCGCAGATACCACTGCGCGGGCGTCTCCTCGCCCAGACCCCGCAGCCGGTCGAACGCGGCTAGCGTGCCTTGGTAGTTGCCACCCAGAAACAGCGTGGAGGCCAGTTCGCGCCAT
>CAZWDD010000472.1:0-3406 GCA_964632345.1 uncultured Solibacteraceae bacterium
GCGAACGCCGTCAGCCCCTCCGCCAGCCGCTCCTCCCGCTCGCCCCACTCCTCCCGAGCCACCCGCCCCACCGCCCACGCCGCCAACAGCACGTAGAGCGCCCCCGCCACACGCAGCGGCCACCCCGCCACTGCGCCCCATAACAGATACAGCCCCGGAAACAGCGGCGGCTTGTCGAACCACACCTCGGCGTACAGCGACTTCCCCCGCAGCATCTCCGCCGCCGCCGCCAGCGGATACCCCTCTTCCACCCACACAATCCCGCTATGGCACAGCCGCGTCAGCAGCACCGCCGCGAACAACAGCCCATAGTAGACGCGCGCCGTCACCGGCCCACTATTCTGCCAGAAGTTCCCGCAGCCGCTTCTTCAGGTCCGGTCCATACAACGGATCTGCCAGCGCAAACTCCACGAAAGTCTCGAAATAGCTCGGAAAATTGCCGATGTCGTACCGCTTGTCCTTCTTTGGCAGCTTCAGCGCCAGCACCCGCTTCCCTTCCTCGCACAGCAGTTGGATCGCGTCCGTCAGCTGAATCTCACCCCGCTTGTCCGGCTTCACCCGCCGGATCATGTCGAAGATGATCGGCGAAAACGCATACCGCCCCGCCACCGCCCACCGGCTCGGCGCCGTCGCCGGGTCCGGCTTCTCCACCATGTTCTTGATCCGCACCCAGTCTTCTTCCCCTTCCCCTGGGTCGATAATCCCGTAGTGCTTCGTCTCCTCCGCCGGCACTTCCTCCACCGCAATCACGCAGCTCGCCCGCAGCGCCGTGAAGATGTCGCTCATCCGCGTCACGCAGTTCGACAATCCGTGCATCCCCAGTATCGAATCCCCCAGCGCCACCACGAACGGATTCTCCCCCGCAAAGCTCTCCCCGCACAGAATGGCATCCCCCAGCCCCCGCTGCACCCTCTGCCGCGTGTAGAAGATCCGCGCCGCCATCTCCTCAAACTTCAACTCCCCCAGCAGGTCGTCCTTCTTCCCATCCATCAACAGCCGCATCAGCTCCGGATCGCTGTCGAAATGGTTCTCGATTGACGTCTTGCTCCGCCCCGTCACAAACAGCATGTTCTCGATCTGGTTCTGCACCAGTTCTT
This sequence comes from uncultured Solibacteraceae bacterium, assembly GCA_964632345.1. Lineage (GTDB taxonomy): Bacteria > Acidobacteriota > Terriglobia > Bryobacterales > Bryobacteraceae. The sequence goes on from CAZWDD010000472.1 coordinate 1,098, forward strand.
CCGCCACGTACTGCACGATCGGCTTCCGCGCCACAGGCAGCATCTCTTTCGGCTGGGACTTCGTGGCCGGCAGCAGACGCGTGCCGTGCCCCGCCACTGGGACTATCGCGCTTCGAATCACCCTCTCAGGATACAGTGGAATCGTGGATTGGTTCGTCGCTCCCGAAGCTGCCGGCCAGCGGCTGGATCATCATCTGCAGGCCTACCTCCCCGAATACTCCCGCTCCCGCCTCCAGGACTGGATTCGCGACGGCCACATCACCGTCAACGCCAAACCCGCCAAGGCATCCCTCCTCCTAAAGGGCGGCGAACACGTCCACGTCACCCCCGCCAACCTCCCTCCCCTCAAGGCAGAGGCAGAGGATCTTCCCCTCTCCATTCTCTATGAGGACCCCGCCGTCATCGGCATCGACAAACAGGCCGGCATGGTCGTCCACGCCGGCGCCGGCAACCACTCCGGCACCCTCGTCAACGCCCTCCTCCACCGCTTCGGCCAGCTCTCCTCCACCGGCGGCGACCTCCGTCCCGGCATCGTCCACAGGCTCGACAAAGAGACCTCCGGCGTCCTCATCGTCGCCCGTACCGATGCTGCCCACCGCCACCTCGCCGCCCAGTTTCAGGACCGCACTGTTGGCAAAGTCTACCTCGCCCTCGTCCACGGCCTCGTCACCCGCGATACCGGCACCATCGACAAACCCATCACCCGCGACCCCCTCCGCCGCACCCGCATGACCTGCAAACTCGCCACCGGCCGCTCCGCCATCACACACTGGAAAGTCCTCCGCCGCTTCTCCCGCCATACCCTTCTCGAAGTCACCATCGGCACCGGCCGCACCCACCAGATCCGCGTCCACCTCTCCTCTCTCGGCCACCCCATCCTCGGCGATACCCTCTACGGTGCCCCCGCCTCCCCTCTCCTCCCCACGCGTTTCTTTCTCCACGCCGCTCGCCTCACCTTCCAAAGCCCTGCCTCTGGGGAATCTGTAACACTCCAATCGCCTCTGCCCCCGGACCTCGCTGCTATCATCGAGGCAGAGAAGTTATGAAACGGTCTGAATTCCTCGGCGCCCTCGCCGGCGCTGCTGCCTTCGCCCAACAGCCCCCACTCAATCCAGACGATGACCGGAACCGCATCGTCCTCGACGTCTCCCGCGTCAACATGCTCTATACCGTCTCTGATAAGAAGGGCCGCTTCGTCACCGATCTCCGCGCCGATGACTTCCAGATCGTCGAGTCCAAGAAGGAGCAGAAGATCCTCGAGTTCACCGCCGAATCCGACCTCCCCCTCCGCCTCGGCATCCTCGTCGACTCCTCCAACTCCATCCGCGACCGCTTCCGCTTCCAGCAGGAAGCGGCCATTGAATTCGTCAACCAGGTCATCCGCCCCCGCCAGGACAAGGCCGTCATCGTCGCCTACGACACCGCCGCCGAACTTGTCGCCGATCTCTCCGGCGATACCGAAGTCCTCGCCAAAGCCATCCGTGGCCTTCGCCCCGGTGGCGGCACTGCCCTCTTCGACGCCATCTTCTATGCCTGCCGCGACAAACTCATGCAGGACCAGCCCCGCCACAAGTTCCGTCGCGCCATGATCGTCCTTGGCGACGGCGATGACAACTCCAGCCGCTACACCCGCGATCAGGCCCTCGAAATGGCCCAGAAAGCCGACGTCGTCGTCTACGCCATCTCCACCAACAACACGAAAATCGACCGCGACGGGGACAAGGTCCTCAAGTACTTCGCCGAGGAAACCGGCGGCGTGGCGTTCTTCCCCTTCAAGGTCCAGGACCTCTCCCAGTCCTTCGAAAACATCTCCAACGAACTCCGCCACCAGTACAACGTCCTCTACCGCCCCGATCCCCTAAAAACCGACGGCCTCTATCACAAAGTCGATATCAAGGTCCGCACCCGCAAGGACCTCGTCGTCCGCGCCCGCAAGGGCTACTACGCCCCGAAAGGTTAGTCCAACTTTTCAGTTGACTTCGCTGTTTCTTCGCCGTAGCATGGAGAAGAAATGGCGAAACAGACCGCACTCTCTTCCGAAACTCCCGGCGAACTCCTTAACGGCGTTGCCGCCCTGAAGCCCGCTGAGGATAAGGAAAAGTTGCGCACTCTCCAGGCCACCCTGGGCGCCATCGAGAAGCAGTTCGGGAAGGGATCGGTACTCCGCCTGGGGTCCCGCGATGCGGTGGCCCCGGTCGCCTCCATCTCCACCGGCTCCATCTCGGTGGACTATGCCCTCGGGGTCGGCGGAGTCCCCCGCGGCCGCATCATTGAAGTCTATGGCCCGGAGTCGTCGGGCAAAACCACCC
>CAZWDD010000473.1:0-3403 GCA_964632345.1 uncultured Solibacteraceae bacterium
GTATGGATCAGTAGCAGTAGAACTGAATTGGACTGAAGAGGAGATTGGAATGACCCCTGAATTTGCGGCTGGCTTGCGGGATTTTCTGTTGCATGCGCTGGACAGCGAAGTGGCGGCGACCACGAAGGTGATCCAGGCGATTCCGGAGGGCCAGGGCGGATATGCGCCGGACCCGAAGAGCATGCCGGCGTTGAAGCTGGCGTTTCACATTGTGGCGAGCGAGATTTGGTTTTTAGAGTCGGTGGCGGCCGGGGCGTTTAGCGAATACCCGGGCGGAGAGACGCCTGCATCACCGGCGGCGGTGGTGGCGTGGTGGGAGTCGGTGCGGCCGGGGGCGCGGGCGAAGGTTGCGGGGATGACGGGCGAGCAGTTGGCGGCGATTGTGGACTTTTACGGAATGTTCCAACTGCCGGCGGCGGCGTACTTGAACTTTGCGAACGTGCACTCGATCCATCACCGCGGGCAGTTGTCGGCGTATTTGCGGCCGATGGGGGGACGAGTGCCTTCGATTTATGGCGGGTCTGCGGATGAGCCGATTGGCGGCTAATTGATGCGGGCTTTGCGGAGGCGGTAGTCCTCGACCTGGGACGGCATGCGGATGACGCGGCACATTTCGAAGAGGCGTGAGCGGGCACGCATGCCGATCTGGTCGATGAGGGAGCGTTTATAGTCGGCGCCGCCGGCGGAAAGGGAGCGGCGGTCGCCGGACTGGATATCGCTATCGGGGAGGTTGGTGGTGGCGATGATGGGTTTTTTGTGATTGCAGCGATAGGTGATGAGGCTGGTGACGGTATCCTCGACCCAATCGGTGATGCGGTGAGCGCCGAGGTCGTCGAGGAGGAGGATTTCGGCGTCGAGGGCGGCGGAATAGGCTTCGCGGTCGCCTGAGCCGGATGCGGGGTCGTAGCTGGAGCGGATCTTCTGGAGGAGGTTCTGATAGTCGAAGAAGAGTCCGCCGAAGCCGCGATTGATGAGGATGCGGAGGGCGGAGACGGCGAGGTGTGTTTTGCCTGTGCCGGGTTCCCCGATGAGGAGGAGGCCGGGCTTTTCGACGTTGGGGAATTCGCGGGCGTAACCGCGGACGAGGAGCATGACGGTCTGGAGAGCGGGATTGGCCTGGGCGTCGAAGTTCTCCAGAGAAGAAGACTCGTAGAGGGCGGGGATGCCGGACATGCGGAGGGTTTGGCGCTGCATATCGCCATGGGTGCAATCGCAGCGGGCCGCGCCGGAGATGCCGTTCCGCTCTTCGATTCTCCAGCCGCTACCGCGGCAGACGGGGCAAGCAGGATCAGGCATGAGTCTACTCCAGTGTAACGAGGACCTGGCCGGCGGCGACGGTATCGCCGGGCTGGACGCGAATGGCGGCGATGGCGCCGGGGCCCGGGGAGCGGACCTCATTCTGCATTTTCATGGCTTCGAGGATGAGGAGGGCGGCGCCTGGTTCGACGGGTTGGCCCATTTCGACGAGGACTTTGACGACTTTACCGGGCATGGCGGCCTTGATTTCGCGGCGTCCTGAATCGGAGGAAGAGGCGGAGGATCGGCGGCGGTCTCGGGGATCGGCGAGGGCGGCGTGAACGGTTTTGCCGTTAACGATGATGTTGCCGGCGGAGAAGGTGACGCGGAGAACGCGGCCGTTGAGGACGACGACGGCGGAGCCGGAGTCGAGTAGCCTGGGCTGGGGCACGGCGGCGAGGTCGAGCTGCTGTTGTTGGCCGTTGACGATGAGGAGGCGATTCACTGGCGCCTCCAGAGGGAATCGGGAGTGGAAGGGGCGGCGGGAGCGGAAGGGGGGGCGAGGCCGAGGACGGCGGCGGCGGCGAGGAGTTCGGAGGGGTCGAGCGCGGTATCGGGAGTAAAGGGGAAGTCGCGGAGGAAGCCGGTGTGGAGCTGGCCGGAGCGGAAGCGTTGGTCGGCGAGGAGTTGGCGGAAGAAGGCGACGTTGTTGGCGATGCCGAGGATTTCGGTTTCGGCGAGGGCGCGCTGCATGCGGGCGATGGCGGCGGGGCGGGAGTTGGCCCAGACGCAGAGTTTGGCGAGGAGGGGGTCGTAGTCCATGGGGACGGTCCAGCCCTCGTAGACGCCGTTATCGAGGCGGACGCCGGGGCCGGAGGCCATGCGGAGGCGGTGGATGCGGCCGGGGGAGGGGAAGAACTGATTGGCGGGATCCTCGGCGTAGAGGCGGCACTGGATGGCGGCGCCGCGCCATTGGACGTCCTGCTGGCGGAGGGGGAGCGCGGCGCCGAAGGCGGATTCGAGCTGCATATGGACGAGGTCAGTGGAGGTGACGAGTTCGGTGACGGGGTGTTCGACCTGGAGGCGTGTATTCATTTCGAGGAAGTAGAAGTTGCGGTCCTGGTCGACGAGGAACTCGGCTGTGCCGGCGTTGTGATAGCCTGCGGCGCGGGCGATGCGGAGGGCGGCCTCGCCCATGGTGTGGCGCATTTCGGGGTGGAGTTCGACGAGGGGGGAGGGGCACTCCTCGATGACCTTCTGGTGGCGGCGCTGGATGGAGCATTCGCGTTCGCCGAGATGGACGAGGTTGCCGTGGCGGTCGCCGAAGATCTGAATTTCGATGTGGCGGGGCTCGATGAGGGCCTTTTCGATGTAAACCTCGCCGGATTTGAAGCTGCGTTCGGCTTCGCTGGCGGCGTCGCGGATGGCTGCGTCGAGGCCGCGTTCGTCCTCGACGAGGCGCATGCCTTTTCCGCCACCGCCGGCGGAGGCCTTGATCAGGACGGGGAAGCCGATGGCGGAGGCGACGCGGCGGGCTTCGGCGAGATCGCGGACGGGGCCATCGGTACCGGGGACGACGGGGGCGCCGGCGCGGACGGCGATTTCGCGGGCGGCGGTTTTGGAGCCGAGGGCGGCGATGGCGGAGGCCGGCGGGCCGATAAAGAGAAGGCCGGCGGCGTGGCAGAGGGCGGCGAAATCGGCATTTTCGCTGAGGAAGCCGTAGCCGGGGTGAAGCGCGTGGCAGCCGGCCTGGCGAGCTACGGCGAGGATGGCGTCCGGGTTGAGGTAAGAATCGACCGGATAGGCTTCGTCCGCGTGGGCGACGTGGAGGGAGGCGCTATCGACGGGGGAGTGGATGGCGACGGCGGTGAAGCCGGCCTCACGGATGGCGCGCAGGACGCGGACGGCGATCTCCCCACGGTTGGCGACCAGGATTTTCTTGCCCATGCGTCTCCCGATTCTAGCAGCCGGCGTGCGGGGGCGACTGCGGTTGAGCGGGTGATTTCCGGAGCCGGAGCCGGCCCGGCGGTGAGACGGGTGGGGAACGCGAGCCGATGACGCCGGGAAGCGCGAGCTGGTGATAATCGGTCCGCCGCGGCCGGAACGTGTTTTGTGGCGCGGTGGCGCCCATGCCTGCGGGTGGCAAGCAGCGGCGCGCCGGGGGGGG
>CAZWDD010000474.1:0-3388 GCA_964632345.1 uncultured Solibacteraceae bacterium
GTGGGGAGATTGGGCGGGGTGTGGCCGAGGTGCCATTTGCCAACGCAGGCGGTTTTATAGCCCTTGGCCTTGAGGAGTTGAGCGATGGTCTGTTCGCCATCGGCGAGGCCGGTGCGATCGCGGGGGAAAAGGACTGTGGGGACGCCGACGCGGGTGGGATAGCGGCCGGTGAGGAGGGCGGCGCGGGAGGGGGAGCAGACGGGGTTGGCGGAGAGGCAGTGGGTGAAGCGCATGCCTTCGCGGGCAAGGCGGTCGAGGTGGGGGGTGGAGAGGGGAGAGCCGTAGCAGCCGAGATCGCCCCAGCCGAGGTCGTCGGCGAACATGAGGATGACGTTGAGGGGCTTGGAGGAAGGAGCGGCGGCGAGAGCGCTGGCGCTGAGGAAGGCGCGTCGGGAGAGCATAGGAAGTTATTCTATCGGCAACGGGGCAAAAGGTCCCAAAGGGGGTGGCGGGTGTTGTACACTCTGATTTTTGGAGGTGGATTTTCCCTACCGGGACGTTCTCGCCAGAGCTCACGAGCACCCTCCGCGACGCAGCCGGCAAGATCGGTGCGTCCCTCCTCGGCCTGATCATCCCCGGTGAATGCCTGCTGTGCGGCGAGGTGCTGCGCCATGCGGGACGGGTTCCCTATTGCGAGGCGTGCATGAAGGCGCCGGAGCCGATGATAGCGGAGCACTTCTGCGCGCGGTGCCGGACGCCGTTCATGAGCGAGGGACCGCTGGACCACGAAGGGGTATGCCGGCGGTGCCGAGCGGGGATGACGGGTTACGACTACGCCTACGCGTTCGGCTATTACGACGGGGCACTGCGGAAGATGATCCACCACTTCAAGTATCAGGGCGTGGAGGCGCTGGCTGGACCGCTGGGAGAGCTGATGGTGCGGGCGCTTCCGCTGGACCTGCAGGTGGACATGATCGTACCGGTGCCGCTGCATTGGAGAAGGAGGCTGGAGCGGGGATTCAACCAGTGCGAGCTGCTGGCGCGCCCGCTGGAGAGTAGGTTGCGCGTCCCGCTGGTGCGCGCGCTGGGAAAGAGCCGCCATACGGAGACGCAAGCCAGTTCAACGCCCGCGGAGCGCCGGTCCAACCTGACCGGCGCTTTTGTTTTGGCGCGGCCTGGGGTAGTGGAGGGGAAGCGGGTCCTGCTGGTAGACGACGTGTTGACGACAGGGGCGACGGTGATGACGTGCAGCACGGTGCTGCGGCGGGGCGGGGCAAAGAGTGTGACGGTGCTGACGCTGGCGCGGGTCGACCGGCGTCCGGCGGCGGGACGGATGGCGCTGACCGCGATGACGGCGCCGGAAGCAGAAGAAGAGAAGAAGAGGAGCTAGGTACAGAGATGGGGAGTTATGACCGCTTACATCAGCCGGTGCTGGTCCTCAACGCCAGTTACGAGCCGATCAACGTCTGCGCGGCGCGCCGCGCCCTGATCCTGATATTGAAGGGCGTGGCGTCGGCGGAGGAGCATGCGCCGTCGCACGTCCACTCCTATAACCGGCTGATCGCGTTGCCGAGCGTGATCCGGCTGCTGGAGTACCGGCGGATTCCGCAGCAGTCGCGGGCGTTGTCGCGGAAGAATATTCTGCTGCGGGACCGTTACACGTGCCAGTATTGCCACCGGACGCTGCCATCGGTGGAGTTGACGCTGGACCATGTGCATCCGCGGTCGCGCGGAGGCGGGTCGACGTGGGAGAACCTGGTGGCGTGCTGCCATCCGTGCAACAACCGGAAAGGGAACCGGACGCCTGAAGAGGCGGCGATGAAGCTGGCGAAGGCGCCGCGGCCGTTCAGCCTGCACACGTCACGGCACCTGATGCGGATGCTGGGCAACACGGACGCGCGGTGGAGGAAGTACCTGTTCTACTGACGGACGGGAAGCCTAGTGCTTCTTGACCGGGCTAATGATGACGTGGGCGTTGCGGCCTTCCATGCGGGGCTGGCCGTCGACCTGGCCGTAGGCGGCGATATCGGCGGCGAAGCGCTGGAGAAGTTTCTGGCCGAGATCGGTGTGAGCGATTTCGCGGCCACGGAACTGGACAACGGCCTTGACGCGGTTGCCTTCCTGGAGGAAGCGGATGGCGTGATTCTTCTTGAAGTCGTAGTCGTGATCGTCGGTATTGGGGCGGAACTTGAGTTCCTTGACGAGGATGACGTGCTGCTTCTTGCGGGCATCGTGCTGCTTCTTCTTGTTCTCGTACTGCCACTGGCCGTAGTCCATGGCCTTGGCCACCGGCGGCTCCGCCGTCGGGGCAATGCAGATGAGATCGAGGCCGAGTTCCTTGGCCTTGCGGATGGCAGCGTCGGTCTTCATGATCTCGACCGTGCCGTCTGGGAAGACAGCTCTTACTTCTCGGGCACGGATAGTCTCATTGACGTTTTCACGAATACGGCGGGGGGCGCGGGGCGCAAAGGTTCTTGGATACATCGAGCTCGCTTCCCCCAATTGTAATCGCACTTTGAACACAAGTCCAACAGTTTGTTCCGGTTACAAAAGCTGAGGCCCCCGGGGCGGATTTTTCGCGTTACAGTGATGGAAGCAGGGCAGAGAACCTGCCGAGGTGATTCATGAAAAGGCGAGTCCTAATAATCGCTCTGGCCGGCCTGGCCACGACCGCTGCGTGGGGGCAGAAAAAGCGTGTTGCGGTGCTGGATTTCGAGTACGCGACGGTGCAGCAGGGGGCGTCGGCGATCTTCCGACAGAACGTCGATATCGGGAAGGGAATCGCGGATTTGCTAGTGGAACAGCTGGTGAAAGACGGGACTTACTCGGTGATCGAGCGGGCAGCGATCCAGAAGGTACTGGCGGAGCAGAATTTCTCGAACAGCGACCGGGCGGATAGCATGTCTGCGGCGAAGATCGGGCGGCTGCTGGGGGTGGACGCGATCATTATCGGCAGCATTACGCAGTTCGGGCGGGACGACCGGAACGTGGGAACGGGCGGGGCGCTGCAGCGGATGAGCAAGTACGGATTGGGGAACGTGGGAGTCCGGACGTCGAAGGCGGTGGTGGGAATTTCGGCGCGGACGGTGCTGGTGGAGACGGGCGAGATTATGGCGGTGTCGCGGGGGATCGGGGAGTCGAAGCGGAGCGGGACGAATCTGTTGGGGGCGGGCGGATCGGGCGGGACGTCGGCGGGCGGAGCGGTGAACATGTCGTCGACGAACTTTGCGAACACGATTATCGGGGAAGCGACGGCGACGGCGGTGGCGAAACTGCGGGGGGAACTGGTGGCGGGTGCGGCGCGGATACCGGGGCGAGTGATCAAGGTAGACGGTTTGGTGGCGGACGTGAGCGGAAACACGCTGGTGCTGAACGTGGGGACGAAGGCGGGGGTACAGGTGGGGCAGACGCTGCAGGTGGTGCAGTCGGGACGGGAGATCCGGGACCC
>CAZWDD010000475.1:0-3385 GCA_964632345.1 uncultured Solibacteraceae bacterium
CGGAGAGCCCCATCCTCGGTGCCGAGGGAAACAAGGAGTTCCTGCTCTATGCAAGACATTAAGGTCGTCGGCATTCTCTCCAAGCCGAAGGTGGAACGTGCCCCGGAGGTGCTCTCCCGGCTCCTGCGGTGGCTGGGTGACCGCGGCATCACGGCGCGTCTCGATGAGGTCTCCGCTGAGTACCTTAACCGCACCGATGGCATCCCGCGCGATCATGTCCCTGACGGCACACAGTTGGTAATCGTGCTCGGCGGCGATGGCACGCTCCTCTCCGCCGCCCGCGCGATCAATGGCCGGGACATTCCTCTGTTCGCCGTCAACTTGGGCAGCCTCGGTTTCCTCACTGCTATCACCGTCGAGCAGCTCTACCCGGAACTGGAGCGGGCACTGCGCGGGGAGCACCGCATCGGCGTCCGTCGCATGCTGAACTGCGAGGTCCACCGCGGGGAGCAACTCGTGGCCAGCTATGAGGCCTTGAACGATGTCGTGTTGACCAAGGCCTCCCTGGCGCGCGTCATCGACCTCGAAGTCTACTGGGACAAGCATTTCATCTGTACCTACAAAGCCGACGGGCTTATCATCTCGACGCCCACCGGCTCGACGGCTTATTCGCTGGCAGCGGGAGGGCCCATCATCATGCCTCATGTGGCCGCGTTGACCATTACCCCAATCTGCCCGCACATGTTGACCAACCGCCCTGTGATTGTTCCCGATTCCAATGAAATCACCGTGTGGGCGCGCAGCGCAGGCGAGGAGATCTATCTCACCGTGGACGGACAGGTGGGACAGCCTCTGCGTCAGGGAGACCGCGTGGTCTGCCGCAGTTCTGAGCACACGTTGCAGCTCGTCCGGCCCCCGAAGATGCTTTTCTTTGATGTCCTCCGTCAAAAACTCAAGTGGGGAGAACGATAAATGGGATTTCTCAGCAGAATCTCGGCCACCGCGTGGATCTTCATTGCCATGGCCGCCGGCGTGGCACTCGGCGTTGCGTCGCCGGACCTGGCCAGGGAGTTGACCCCGGCCAGCAACATCTTTCTGAAACTGATCAAGAGCATCATCGCGCCTCTGTTGTTCGCGACTCTCGTCTACGGCATCGCGGCCTCAGGCAACGTCAAGACCATGGGCCGCGTCGGCGGAAAGGCGATTCTCTACTTTGAGATCGTCACCACCATCGCCCTTTTCCTCGGCCTCGGCGCTGTGAATATCATCCGGCCCGGGGAGGGGCAGCATGTCGAATCCTCTGCCGTCGCGCCCGCCGCCGAGGTGCCCAAGTTGAAGGAGCCGCCAACGGTCGGCGAGATCCTCGAGCACACATTCCCCGCCAGCGTAATTGAGGCGATGGCCAAGGGCGAAGTACTCCAACTCGTGGTGTTCTGCTTTATCTTCGGCGCCGCCTGCACCGCCATCGGCGATAAGGCGAAGCCGATTGTCGAGTGGTGCGAGTCGCTTGCCGAGGTGATGTTTCAATACACCCGCTACGTCATGATGCTCGCCCCCATTGGCGTTGGAGCGGCCATTGCCGTCACCGTTGGCGCCAAGGGTCTCGGTGTGCTGTTCACGCTCGGCAAACTGCTGCTCACTATGTACGCGGCGCTCATCGTTTTTGTGGTCGTCGTCCTCGGCGGCGTCATCCTCGTCTGCCGCATTCCGCTCGGCCGCTTCATTCAGGCCGTCAAGGAGCCATGGCTCATCGCCTTCTCCACTGCCTCCAGCGAAGCGGCTCTGCCCAAGGCGCTGGAGAACATGGAGAAGTTCGGCGTGCCCAAGCACATCGTCAGCTTCGTGCTCCCCACCGGCTACAGCTTCAACCTTGATGGCACCACCCTTTATCTTTCCGGCGCCTCAGTCTTTTGCGCCCAGGTGGCCGGTATCGAGCTTACCTGGAGCCAGCAGCTGCTCATGATGCTCACGCTGATGCTCACCAGCAAGGGCGTGGCCGGCGTGCCCCGCGCGTCGCTCGTCATCCTCTCCGGCACCGTGGCCACCTTCAGCATTCCTCCCGACGGCATCGCCATGATCCTCGGCATCGACGCCGTTCTCGACATGGCGCGAACCTCCGTGAACGTGCTCGGCAACTTTCTGGCGACGGCCGTCGTCGCCCGCTGGGAGGGCGTTGATCTCAGTAAGCCCCCCGATCTCGTCGAAGGCTAGGCAAAAAGAAAGGGGCCCGCCGTGGCGGGCCCCTCTTCCATCCTGCGTCCCGGTTTACCCGAGGCGGTCAAATACCGACTTGGCAGGCTTCAACGAAGCGTTAACCGCTTCGATGTTCTTCACGCCTTCCGTCGACAGCCAGTCTTCCAGCGCCTTGATGCCCTGCTTGCCGTACACCGGAATGCCTTCCTTCCAGGTGGCGCGGCCGCACAGCACGCCGCTGAACGCCGTGCCGGCTTCGGCTGCCATGGCCAGGCTCTCGTTGAACTCGGCGTTAGAGACGCCAGCGCTCAGATAGATGAACGGCTTGCTGGTCACATCGGCCGCCTGGCGGTATAGCGACAGCGCCTCGGCGCGCGTCTGGGCCACCTGGCCCTTGAACACCGAGCTGCCTTCCACGAAGTTCGCGTTCACCGGAACTTCCACCTTCAGCACGTCCACCTTGTACTGCGGCTTGGTGAACTCCTGCATCGACCCGATCACCACCTGCGGCTTGATCTTCGCGTATTCAACACCCTTCTCGTCGCCGCCCTTCGGGTCATAGCCGACAAATTCCAGGAAGAACGGAATGTCGTTGTCTTCGCACTCCGAGCCGATCCGCTCGATGAAGGCGTGCTTGATGTCGTTGATCTGTGGATCTTCAAACGGGGTGTAGTAGATCAGGATCTTCACCGCGTCGCCGCCCATGTCCTTGATGCGCTTAGCGGACACATGGGGCAGCAGATCGGGCAGGCGCCCGGGCTGGGAGTTGTCGTACCCGGTCTGCTCATAAGCGAGCAGCAGGCCGGCGTTCTTCGAACGGGCGGCGGCGGCGGGGAGGCCGAATTCCGGATCGAGCAGAATGGCGCTCGCGTGCGGCGTGAGAATCTTCGATACGGCGATCTTGAACTCTTCCATCATCTCCTGCGTGACTTCATTCGCGGAGACGCCCTTGGCGGCGGCGATGGACTTCTGGAGGCTGCCGCGCTGGTCCATTGCGGCGGCTGCAATCACGCCCCGCTCGTCGGAGAGGGCGATCAGATGCTTACGTTTTCCTTCGGAAATGCTCATGATGTTGGGATGGGCTCCTGTTCTTATTGTAAACCCGCCCGCCACCGGGCCACGCGGCGGTGGTAGGCTTGGGCGCGCGCGACATCGCGGAAGATCTGTTCTCTTAGGGCTTCGGGCGAGTCGAACTTCCTTTCTTCGCGCACATGGCGAAGCAACTGCACCTCGATTCGGGTCGGTGTACGGC
>CAZWDD010000476.1:0-3382 GCA_964632345.1 uncultured Solibacteraceae bacterium
CCGGCGACGGCGACGTCACCACGACATTGTGAATCGGACTCAGGCTCTGCAAATGGTTCAACCGCGTCCGCAACGTTCGGAACTCTTCCGCCGGAGCCTCGCTTGGACGCGACGCATCCAGCAGATGAGCATCGGGAAGCGGACGGAACGCCACCTCCTGCACGCGCGACAACACTTCCTGCATCGACAGCGCCGCCGGTGTCGTCGCACCCATTCCGCGGTAGGCGCCCCCGGGAGGCGTATAACTACCCCGCAACCTCGTTGCCGTCTCCGGACCCACGGCGGGAAATGGATTCGCCCCCGCCAGCTCCGCCCGGCGCAACGCTTCGTGAACTTTACTCATATCTCTGCTCTCTCACGGTCTGGTTTCCGGTTAGGTGCTGGTCACCATGTAATAACCCACTGCCCCGCCCATTACCGCAACCCCCAGTACGATCGCCGTGCACCACCCCAGTAGCGCTACCCGTTTCCGCCTCTTCACCACGATGTCCTCTTCCAGCAGCGGCACGCACCCCAGCACGGTCAACTGCGTGTAGGCCCGCACATCCTTCAGATTCTTCAGCGTCGTATCTTTCATCTCCCGCGCGCCCACCACAACCACTCCCAGCAGTAGCCCGATCAGCGCCCCCGCCCCGATGATCACCGACCGCCGCGGCTCCGATGGCGTCACCGGCAGCGATGCCTGATCCAGCAGGTCCAGCGTCTCTCCCTGCTTATTCCGGATGATCGCCGTTCCGCGCGCCGACTCGTCCTGCTTCATCTTCAGCGAGTTGTAGCTCAGCTTGGCCTGCTCATAGTCCCGGTTCAACTGCGCGTACGCCTGGCTGGATAGCGGCGCCGACGTGATCCGCGACTGATACGTCCGCGCCTGCTGGCTCACCCGGTCAAATTCACTGTTCAAGTCCTGCAGTTCCACGCTCTTGGCCTGAATCAAGGTCTCCAACTGCCGGATGTTGGCGTCGAGCGTTGTCATCTCTTTCGTCGGTGCAACCTTGCGCGGCGTCGCCCGCCGGGCCGCCTCCGCCCGCTTCTTTTCCTCTTCGTCCCGCGCTTCCTGGTCCGCCTTCCGCAACTCGTCCCGCTGCCGCCGCATGATCTGCAGGTTCGACTCCAGCCGCCGCACGTCCGGATGCGTATCCCGGTACATCTCCCGCGCCTGCGCCAGGGACTGCTCCGCCGCCGTAATCTCCCGCTCCTTCCGCAGCAGCTCTTCGTTCTTCGCCTGCGTCCGCGCCGCATCCACAGGAACCACAGACGCCAACTCCGTCGCCTTCGCCAACTGCTCCTTCAGCAGCCGGATATTCGACTCCATCAGAAGCTTGTCCTGATTCACCCGGCTGATGCTCGCGTTGATCTGCCCGATCCGCTGGTCCAGCGAATTCATCGCCGAAAAATTCACCGTCTGGTCATCCGGCAGCGTTCCCGCATTCCGGATCTTGAACTCCGCTACCCGCGCCTCGATCTCGTCCAGCTTCTGCTTCGCCTTGTCCACTTCCTGCGTCAGAAAGTCCGTCGTCTGTTGGCTCTGCGAAATCGTCTCCCGTTCATTCTCATTGATCAGACGGCTCACCAGATCCTGCGTCACCTTCTGCGCCAGATACCGGTCGTGATACTGAAACGAAACCGGAAATGCCCCCACTGCTCGCGTCCCCTGCTGCGCATTCACCAGTCCAATCCGGATGTGCTTCGAGCGCATCGTCTCGATGATGTCTTCCATCGCCAGCCGCTTCTTTTCGCTCGGATACAGATCGTGCGTCTGGATAATGCTCGTCAGCGTGCTCCTGCTCAGCACCCCTTGCGAAATCGTATTGATCCGCTCCCCAAGCATCTGATTCAGGTTCGCCTGCACGAGCCGTTCCGGAACCTGCGATGACGTGATCCGGATCAACGCCGACGAAACGTAGGTGTCCGGCCACAGAAACGCGACCACTGTCGACAGCACCACCCCGGCCCATAATGGCCCGAACAACCAACTCTTATTCCGCCTCGCGATGTCTACGAAATCCTCGAAATCCGGTGTTCGACGCGCGATATCAAAACTGTCTGTGGCCTGCATCCGATCCTCTGTCCTTCCAACCGCCTACTGCACGATGATGTGATCGCCGTTCTGAATCTGGATGTTCTGCGCCATATTCTTCCCCTTGATCACTTCTTCATAATTGAATTTCAACCGCTCGTTCCCCCGCAGGATCACGATCTTTTTCTTATTCGCGAACTCCTGGAACCCGCCCGCCGCGTTGATCGCCTCCAGCACCGTCGTTGGCACCACCAGCGGGAACGTCCCCGTCCGTAGCACCATCCCCACCAGGTAGTACTTCTTGCTCCCGACCCGCGCCAGCGAAACGCTCACTTCCGGCTTGTTCACGTACTTCCCGTAGAGCTCCGTCACCTTTTCCTGCACCTGCGCCGGCGTCAACTCGTTCACCATCAACTCTCCGGCCAGCGGTAGCGTGATCCGCCCATCCGGCCGCACCACGAACTGCCCGGACAACTCGTTCTCCCGCCACACGCGGATCTGCAGAATGTCCTCAGGGCCAATCCGGTACGTCGACGGGTCCACCGGTGCCGCCGCGCCCTCCACCGGCGCCAGCTCCGCTACCCGCGCCGGCCCCTTCTCGCCCTCTTTCGCCGTCTTGGCCGGCTCCTGCCCCCACAGCGACCCCACCAAAGTAGCCAAGCCCATCAAAAAGAAGAACTTCTTCATCTCATTCCGCATTCCCATTCTGATCTTGCCCGTCCTTTCCGGTTCGCACCCACACGACCCCGTTCGGGTTCTCCCAATAATAATATCGTCCGTTTATTGTATCTCAGTAGGGTGTATTGCATCCTTTAACTCAGAGTTCCCTACTCTTTCCTGCCCTTCCCATGCCCTACTTCCTCGCCAAAACCGATCCCGACACCTACTCCATCGACGACTTCATCCGCGACAAACGCACCACTTGGGACGGCGTCACCAACGCCCAGGCAGCCGCCGCGATCTCTAGGATGCGCAAAGGCGACTTTGTGTTTCTCTACCACTCCCTCGGCCAATCCGCCATCGTCGGACTCGCCAAAGTCGACTCCGCCCCGCGACTCGACCCCAACAACCCCAAGTCCTGGGTCGTCGACATGAAGTTCCTCTCCCGCCTCGATCCCCCCACTTCCCTAAAGGACATCAAGGACTCCGGCCTGTTCCCCAACTTCGCCCTCGTCCGCCAAAGCCGCCTGTCCACCATGGATTGCCCCGACGATTTCGTCGACTGGCTCCGCCTCCGCTACCCCAAAGCCCGCTTCTGACTACAACAGACCCAGCTTCCCCAGATACCGGCACACCAACGACACCGGCAGCCCTACCACGTTGAAATAACAGCCCTCTATCCCGGTCACGTACCGCGAGGCAAGC
>CAZWDD010000477.1:0-3367 GCA_964632345.1 uncultured Solibacteraceae bacterium
GGGCGACATCGTCCGGGGGGAGGAAGACGATGGGGCGGCCGGGGAATTCGCGGCGGTAGGCGCGGATGACCATCTCATCGCGTTCGGTGAGATAGAGCGGCGGCTCGGCGGCGTTCGGCGAAGTGGCCTCTTTTTCACGGGTTGTGGCGTTAAGTGCCGTGTTTTCCGTAGCGGCCACGGGTTCCGGCCGGGTTCGTTCCGTGGTGCTGTCGGCTGGATCGCCGGGCCCAGGGCCGGCGGCCGTGAGGGGTTCCGGGGCGAGGGTTGGAAAGTAGGTATTGACTTCGCGGAGGCCGCGGCGGAGGCGGGCGATGCGAAGTTCGAGACGATCGATCTGGCGATTGATGCGTTCGACGGCGCTGGAGCGGCCTTCGAAGAGGCGGAAGTCCGAGCGGACGAGGATGTGCATTTCGGAGAGCTCGGGAGGCGCGTCGACGGGCTGGGAGGCCGAGTCGAGAACCACTGCGTTCCAGACCATGTTGAGGCGAGTCTGGAGGCGCTCGACCTGCCAGCGGGCGTGGGCGATCTGCTTGACGAGGTTGGCGGCTTCCTGATTGGCCGGCTGGTAGTTGTGGAGCAACTGGTCAAAGAGGCGGTAGTAGGCCTGGCGATCCTCATTGCAGAGGACAGCGGAGTGGGGCGGAACGAGGTCCGCGAAGGTGGCGGCATAGGCGCCGGACTTGATGGCATTGCGAGCGGAGCGGCGTTTGCCGTCCTGGGACCTGGGCCCCCTGGACTTGGCGCCATTGGCGCGGCTGATGGCGGCGCGCTGCTCGGGCGAGAGTTTGGACATGCGCTTCTCCCAATGAAAAGGGCCCTCCGGCGGGGGAGGGCCCGAATCGGCGGAGTTGTCTCCAGCCGATTTGAATCTAGCATGGGGAGGCAAGAAAAATCGCCGAAACAACGTTCTATCCTCTTGAATTCACGCAAGAAATAAATTTCACACTTCTGAACTAACTCGGTGGAATGGACGCCGAGTGGTGTTGAACGCCGTAGAGCGTTCAGCACCAGGAGCCAACTCCTCTTCGGAGCCCAGCCCTGCAGGCCACCATAGAGCAAAAGCCCTTCTGTGCGGGGAACGGAAGTAAACGAAATTCGTCCGCACGCCTCCCGCAACACCTTTCCTAGTCCAGCGTACAATGCGACAACCCCTAATCGATCCTCAAAGACCCATCAAGATCGGAATCGTCGGCTGTGGCCGCATTTCCAAGAATCACTTCGCTGCTACCGCAGCGCATTCCGATGAACTCAGGCTTACTGCCATCTGCGACGTATCTCCCTCCGCTCTTCAAGAGAGCGCCAGCCAATATGATGTACCCGCCTACACCAGCATGGAGCGCCTTCTCGGCGAACAGGATCTAGATCTGGTCGTGCTGTGTACGCCGAGCGGACTCCACCCGGAGCAAACCGTCCTGGCGGCGAAGCACAACGTGCATGTGATGACCGAGAAGCCGATGGCGACACGATGGCGCGACGGCATCCGAATGGTAAAAGCATGCGATGAAGCCGGCGTCCGGCTGTTCGTGGTTAAACAGAATCGCCGCAACCCAACGCTACAGCTCCTAAAACGTGCACTCCGCGAGAGGCGATTCGGCAAACTTCACATGGTCCACCTCAATGTCTTTTGGACGAGACCCCAATCCTATTACGACCAAGGATCCGGATGGCGAGGAACCTGGGAGTTCGACGGCGGCGCATTCATGAACCAGGCAAGCCACTATGTCGATCTACTGGACTGGCTGATTGGTCCGGTTGAGAAGGTGCAGGCGATGATGAGCACCACCCGCGATATCGAGGTCGAGGACACCGGGGTGCTGAACGTGAAGTGGAGAAACGGCGCCCTCGGCTCGATGTGCGTCACGATGCTGACGCATCCTCAGAACCTAGAGGGAAGCATTACCATCCTTGGTGAAAAGGGAACTGTCCGGGTAGGCGGTGTCGCCGTGAACGAAATCCAACTCTGGAAGTTCGACGAGACCCGCGACTACGACTGTCAAGTGCTTGAGGCGAGCTATGGAACCACTTCTGTCTATGGGGCAGGTCACCCTCTCTACTACCAGAACGTGATTGATGTCCTGCGTGGAAGGACTGAGCCGGAAACAGACGGCAGAGAGGGCTTGAAGTCGTTGGAAATTCTGATTGCAGCGTACCTTTCGGCCCGCGATGACAGGACTGTCTCCCTACCGCTCGAGTACTGACTGGCACGCCAAAGGAAGAGCCGAACCGAACCGGCATCAATCCAACTCCGGGCTCACTCTCGATCCTAAGACTTACGAAGACACAATGACACATCCCGAGATAAGAACAACCGGAAAGAGCGACGAAACCTACATACATCCAAGCGCTATTGTGGACGATGGCGCCGAAATAGGCGCCGGTAGCCGAATATGGCACTGGGTGCATGTATGCAGCGGAGCTGTCATCGGAAAAAACGTGTCCCTTGGTCAGAATACCTTCGTGGGGAACCGCGCGACCATCGGCGACCGCTGCAAGATTCAAAACAATGTTAGTGTCTATGACAACGTGACATTAGAGGAAGGTGTTTTCTGCGGCCCCAGCATGGTGTTCACGAATGTCTACAACCCCAGAGCCCTTATCGTCCGTAAAGATGAATATCGCGGCACCTTAGTTAAAAAAGGTGCCACACTGGGGGCGAACTGCACTATCGTTTGTGGTGTCACTATCGGGGAGTACGCGTTTATCGGAGCGGGAGCGGTGGCCAACCGACAAGTAAAACCATACGCACTGATGGTGGGCGTTCCTGCCCGGCAAATCGGCTGGATGAGTGCGTACGGCGAACAGATTCCGCTGCCATTGAATGGACAGGGCGAGTACAGGTGCCCACACACAGGCGATCTGTATCGCCTGGCAGAAGACGAGATGCAACGGGTGCCCGCATGACCATTCCCTTTATCGATCTCCAGAGTCAATACCGTGCCCTGAAAGGACAGATCCATGAACGAATCAACAGAGTCCTGGAACACGGTCAATATATTATGGGTCCGGAAGTGAGGGAGCTGGAAGAGAAGCTGGCCGGGTACTCCGAAGCAGCGCATTGCATCACCGTCTCAAGTGGAACCGAAGCGTTGTTGATCAGTCTGATGGCTCTTGGAATCGGCCCTGGAGATGAAGTCATCACCACACCGTTCACCTTCATCGCCACTGCTGAAGTAATCGTTCTCTTGGGAGCCAATCCGGTCTACGTCGACATCGACCCAGCTACCTGCAATATCGATGCGAATCTTGTTGAGGCTAAGGTCACGGGCCGTACCAAGGCGATCATGCCAGTGAGTCTGTACGGGCAACCCCCAGACATGGACGAAATCAACACTATAGCTGCCCGACATGGGAACATTCCCGTAATCGA
>CAZWDD010000478.1:0-3349 GCA_964632345.1 uncultured Solibacteraceae bacterium
CACAACATCGGCTCACAGATGATCGCCGAAATCTCGCCCGGATGCGCGGCAAAGGCCGCTTCCACGCTTGCCGGATCGTTCCAGCGCGCCACGACTGCGCCAGACCAGGGCCGTTGGCCGATACCCACCGGCAGCGGATCCATCCGGCCACAGTCGCCCGCGGCCGGCTTGTAGCTCACCAGCACACTGTCGTCCCAGCCGTGATAGTGCCCTTCGAACTTCAAGTAGAGCAAACGCCCGGTGATCCCGCGCGCCAGCCGCAAAGCTACCTGCACGATCTCCGTCCCCGAATTGGCGAACGCCACGCGGTCCGCGCAGGGGATGGCGGCGCAGAGCAGTTCGGCGGCCTCGTACTCGAGTGTGTGTTGCGCGCCGAAGGTATGCCCCTTGGCCAGTTGCGCGCCGACGGCTTCGTTGATCACAGCCGGCGAATGGCCCAGAATGAGCGGCCCCCAAGCCAGCGTATAGTCCAGGAACCGGTTGCCGTCGACGTCGGTGATCCACGCCCCCTCGCCATGCGAGTAGAACATCGGATACGGCTTGGCCGAACGCCGCAGCGCCGTCGACACGCCTCCGGCCAGAGTCTTCTGCGACCGTTCATAGGCCGCCAGCGAAGCCGGCGTGTTCTGTCGCACGCGAGCTTCGCGCGCGGCGTAGTCAAAATCAAAGTTGCTCATTCTTCATCCGCCAAAAGAAATAGGGTATCGCCCTTTGTCACCACCGGCATCTCATGCGTCAGCGCCACGGTGCCATCGCGGGGCGCGGGGTAGGTTTCTATGGTCTGCCCGTGGTAGTCCACCAGGCGGCCCAGCCGCTGCCCCGCGCACACCCGATCGAGCAGCGAAACGTCCTGCAGCAGAAACCCCTCCGCCCCGGCGCTCAACCCGTCATCCGTATTCCCCGCGCCCAGCAGGCGCCGCGGCGGCGCCGGAATGTCGGGTTCTCCCGGCAACATGCTTAGATGGCGCAACAGGTTGCCGATCCCCCGCCGCATCATCCGCAGGTCCTGCGCCGCAATACGTCCCGCACCCCACGCCTCCGTATAGAGAAACGGGATGCCGGCCGCATGGGCAGCAGAGATGGTCCGCCCGGGTTCGATCAGCGGATGCCCCCAGATCACTGGCGCTCCGAACGCCTCGGCCGCGGCGCGCCCGCGCGGGTCGCCCAGAAAATACCCGGCCATCGATGGCATCCCGTAGCGCACTCCGCCGCTGTGCAGATCCAGATAGAAGTCGGCGCGGGTGATTACCTGCCGTGCCAGGACATCGGCGATCCTTTCCGACAGCGTCCCTTCCGGGTCTCCCGGGAATACGCGCGCCAGATTCGCCCCATCCACGGGGCTGACGCGCGTCACCGCCCGGTGCGCGGGCGGGTTCACCACCGGCACGGCCACCAGCGTGCCGCGCAACGGCTCCGGGTCCAGTGCCGCGAACACATCGAAGATGGCGCGCACGCCCTCATACTCGTCTCCATGCACGCCGGCCGTCACCGCCAGCACAGGTCCCGCCGCCCTGCCGCGCGCCGTCAGCAGCGGCAGCGACACCTCGCCGGTGACGGGTAACCATTCACGGGTGATTCCAAACGACATCGGACGAGGACCTCAGGCTTTGCGTTGAAACCGGTGCTCATGTACCGTCGCACCCTTCACGTCCCGATGGCGCATCCGCAGCGTGCTGACGCCGCCGTCGCGCGACACCTCGATGGTGACGTAGCCGCCCAGCACCCGGTGGAAGCGGTGGCGCACGGCATCGTAGCCCGGCGTGCCGCTGGCGTGCTCATCGGATGCCGCGCCACAGCCGAACTCGTGCAGCCCCGTTTCCGGATCCACCGAGTGATACTGCCAGTGCCGGTCGCCACAGACGGAGATGACATTGCCATCGAAGTTACTTTTGAAAAACTCCCGGATCTCACGGCTTTCATGAGCGAAGCCCGCATTGGCGTGATTGTCGTTCTTGTTCTTCCGGTCCGGCCCCACGATCGGGTTCGGATTCACCAGGATCTTCCATGTCGCATTGCTCGCCTGGAGCGAGGCCAGCAGCCAGCGCTTCTGCTCGGCGCCCCAGATTGACTTCTCCGGCCCGTCGGGAGAGTTGTTCGGCGAACGATAGTCGCGCGAATCGGGCAGCCACAACTCGACATCCGCACCGGCCCGAACGGTCCGGTACATCGGCTTGCCCGGCAACGGCGCCGGCACTTGCTCGCGAAAGATCCGCTGCCCTTCGGCAAAGGTGAACGGCGCTACTTTCCTGGGTTCCATCGACGGCCATGCGTCGTCGGACAATACATCGTGGTCGTCCTTCTGCCAGTAGCCACCCACCTGGCGCAGGCACTCCACCAGCGTCGGCAGGCTGTACATGCGCTGCCAGTGGTAGTGGGCCACGGCGGCGCTGTTGGCGATGGGGTCCTCGTTGTCGTAGTAGACGTTGTCGCCGCAGCTGAGCAGAAAGTTCGGCCGGTCCCGCAGAATGCTTTCGTAGATGTGGAAGCCGTCGGGACGGTCCATGTGGCAGTACATCTGGCAACTCAGCAGCGCGATCTGCGCCGGGGTCACCGCGGCCGCCACCGGCAGCGTGCGAAATGCGCCGGTCAACTCACCGTCAGTACGGCCATTGCGCGTGGGACGGGTCTCGATGGAATACGTATAAGCCGTGTCCGGCCGGAGGCCGCCCACCGTCATCTGCTCGGTGTGTCCGGCCGCTTCGTTTACTTCCATCCACCCCGTAGAACCGGACCGCGGGCCTCGGTAGAGCACACGGACATAACCCGGGGCGCCTGGCACGGAACCCTCCAGCGTGTCGATGCGGATGGACGGGTCCAGCAGATGCGCCTCCTTCTGATGCCCCTTGCGCACGATCCCGTTCACCAGCCGCTGCGACGCGGCCGTCCGACGCATCCAGAACCGCGCCGATTCCGCCGTCATCTCGCCCACCTTGCACCCGGTCGCCTGATGCGTCTCACCAGGAACGGCCGCCGCATAGGCGCTCATCCCTAACCCCAGTGCCATCAACTGGCGCCGGCTCAGCGGCCCGCGCAGGTCAGCTCGGTTTTCCATCGATCCTCAGGCTAACATGCCATTACGGAGGGTAACGCGATAGCATCGGGTCATGGGAATCCTAGCTGGGAAGCGTGCGGTGGTCACGGGCGGAACCCGCGGCATCGGCCGCGCCATTGTGGAGGCGTTGCTCGCCGAAGGCGCATCGGTCCTGCTCTGCGGGCGGACAGCCGAGTCCGCCGCCGCGGCTATCGCCGAGATCGGCCATCCACGGGTCTTTGGCACGGGCGCCGACGTATCGGTGGAGGCCGATGTCGCCGCGTTGTTCCGATCAGCCGCCGAACGGATGGGCGGCGT
>CAZWDD010000479.1:0-3332 GCA_964632345.1 uncultured Solibacteraceae bacterium
CTGCCGACGAACAGAGAAAAAATGGTCCATTTCATGGAGCGGTTCATTGTGTGTTTTCCTGTGTGAATTGGCGGACTGGGTGAGTCCGAACGCCAGACAGGAGCCGCGAAAGGGGCGTGAAAATAGAGGCGGTTGATTAAAACGGCTTTATATGGGCGCTGCGGGAGGGCGGCGGATACAATATCCGGAATATGGAAATCTTGAAGGTAGGAATCGCCGGTTCCGGATTTGCGGGGAAGTTCCATCACCGGAACCTGCGGGGGTTGCCGGCGGTGACGGCCGGCGTGACGAGTTCGCGAGCCGCCTCGCGGGAGGCTTTTGCAGCGGAGTTCGGGGTGCGGGCGTATGAGAGTGTCGACGAGATGCTGCCGGATATCGACGTGTTGGATATCTGTACGCCGCCGTCGTCGCACGCCGGCTACATCCGGAAGGCGGCGCAGGCTGGCAAGCATGTGATTGTCGAGAAGCCTTTCCACGGCTTTTTCGGTTCGCCGGAGCAGTATTCGAAGGAGGAGATGCTGGCCTCGGTGACCGAGGAACTGCGGGAGTTGCGGCAGGTGGTGAATGACAGCGGCATCCTGCTTGGCTATGCGGAGAACTACATATATGCGCCGGCGGTGCAGCGGGAGCGGCAGTTTCTGGAGGCTACCAAGGCGCAGATCCTGCGGATGACAGCTGAGGAGTCGCACTCGGGGTCGCACTCGCCGGTCTACGGGATCTGGGCCGAGCAGGGCGGGGGATCGTTGATCGGGAAGGGGTGCCACCCGCTGGGCGGGGTGCTGTACCTGAAGCGGAAAGAGGGTTTGGCGCGGAATGGAAAGCCGATCCGGCCGGTGGCAGTGAGTTGCCGCACCCATGCCATCACCAAGCAGCCGGCCTTCGAAGACCGGGGCTACCTGCGGACCACCTATAAAGACACTGAAGACTATGCCTTCCTGCATGTGATCTTCGAGGACGGCATGATCGCGGATGTAATGACGAGCGAACTGGTACTGGGCGGCGTTTATGATTTTATTGAGGTCTATGCGAACAACCACCGGACGCGCTGCCACATTCAGCCGGTGAAGGTGGTGGATCTTTACAGCCCGGACAGGAAAGAGTTTGCGGGCATGGACCTGATGGAGAAGATCAGCTCGAATGAGGGCTGGATTCCGGCCTATCCGGAGTTCGGCTGGAGCAACGGGCAGTACTACGAAATGCACGACTTTGTGTATGCCATGCGCGAGGGGCGGCAGCCTGAGTGTGATCTGGAACTGGCCATCGATACGACGCTGGCGATTTACGCTGGCTACGTGTCGGCGGACCGGAAGGGCGCGGAAGTGGCGGTGCCGCTGTTGTAGTGCCTACCAGGCGCCGTCGTTGCGCCGGGCCGCGCCGCAGAGCTTGTCGAGAATCGCCTTGGCTTCCTGCAGGCGGGGAAACAGCTTCTCGGCGTCGCGGAACTCCTTGGGGTGGATGCGGCGGCGCGCGCCTTTGGCCTCCACGGGATAGCGCAGGTGCAGCATCTCGTGGTACATGACGTACTCGATTGCGAGCGGCGGCACGCCGGGCCGGTCAAAGAGGCGGGAGATGATGATGGCGTTGTGCGAGGGGTCGAAGTGGCCGAGGATGGTGCGGGAGACGCGGCGGCTCCAGCCGAGGGCGGGTTGGGCCATCAGCCCGTTGAAGAACTCGGCGTTTATTCGCGCAAAGATCTCCTCCAGATGGAAATGCTCCCCTTGCGGACCGGACAGGTGTTTGCGGCCGCGCGTCTGGCGGAGCAGGTGGAGGCTGCGGCGGACATCCTGGCGGTTCAGGTAGAGGTTGTATCGGTTGCGCTGGGCATCGGGTACTGGGCGGCGGTAGAGCTTGCAGATGAGGATATAGCCGAGAGCTTCCAACACGGGTGCGGGGGCCGCTTCGAGGGCGTCGGAGATGCGGAACTGGAGGACGCCGGCCTCCAGACGGATGAACGAGTTGGCGTTGGCGAACCGGCAGAATTCGACGGAGAACTGCGGGAATTCCGTTCGCGGACGGACCTGGCGGAAGACGCGGCGGAAGATATCGATTGGGGATTCGAAGAGAACAGCGGTGGGCCGCGGGTCCGGTTCCGGCCCGGATGGTTCGTCGAAACCCGGGAGCCGCGGCTGAAGGCGCTCGACTTGCATGTATCTCGAACGTTACCATAACAATCTGGTACATCAATTCCGTTGCCGTGTTGAGACGGGGGACTATTTGGACAGCGCTGGGAAGAAGACGAATCCGTATAGAGCAAAGATTTCTGCCATCGGCGGGTATGTGCCGCCTGGAGTGCTGACGAATCACGATCTGGAGCGGATCGTTGAGACGAACGATCAGTGGATCCTGGAGCGGACCGGGATTCGCGAACGCCACATTCTGGACAAGGACCGGGCGACTTCGGACATGGCGGTGGAAGCGGCCCGCGCGGCGCTGGCGGCGCGGGGAATCGAGGCGAGCGATCTGCACGCGATCATCGTGTGCACGGTGACCCCCGACATGCTTTTCCCCTCCACTGCGTGCCTGGTGCAGGATCAACTCGGGGCGGCCGGGGCGTGGGGGTATGATCTGATTGCGGCCTGTTCCGGGTTCGTCTACGGACTGACGACGGCAGCGCACCTGGTCTCGGTGGGCGAGGCAAAGAAGGTGCTGGTGGTCGGCGCCGATACGATGTCCCGCATTCTGGACTACACCGATCGTTCCACCTGTATCCTGTTCGGCGACGGAGCCGGGGCGTTCCTGGTGGAGTCGGCCGGCGAGGGAGACACCGGTTTCCTCGATTACGTTAACGAAGTGGACGGCTCCGGCGGGCAGTTCCTGAAAATGCCGGCCGGGGGCAGCCGCCTGCCCGCCTCGCAGGCGACGGTGGAGGCACGGCAACACTTCGTGCATCAGGAAGGGCAGCAGGTGTTCAAGTACGCGGTGCGGAAGATGGCCGAGATGTCGGCCACGCTGCTCGAACGGAACGGCCTTCGCGGCGAGGACGTGAAGCTGTTGATTCCGCACCAGGCAAACCGGCGGATTATTGAAGCGACGGCCAAGGCGCTCGACATGCCGCTTGACCGGGTCATCATCAACATCGACCGTTTCGGCAATACGACGGCCGCCACCATTCCCCTGGCCACGCGCGACGCGGTGGAATCCGGGAAGCTGCAGAAGGGGGACCTTGTCCTGTTTGCCGCCGTCGGGGCCGGGTACACGGCCGGGGCGAACCTGTGGCGCTGGCAGTTCTAGGAGACGCGCGTTGGCGCTAGCCGTTGTAGCGGATTTAGTGTAGTCTTCGAATATGGGGTCTACGCAGAGCGGTCCGTTGCAGTCTCTGGATCAATGGGATG
>CAZWDD010000480.1:0-3325 GCA_964632345.1 uncultured Solibacteraceae bacterium
GGCGAGGTCCGCGACCGCCACTGCCTGATCATCGACGATATTATTGATACTGCCGGCACGCTGGTGAAGGGTGCCGAGGCGCTGCTGAACGCCGGGGCCGCGGCCGTGACGGCCTGCGCCACGCACGCCGTGTTGTCGGGGCCGGCGATTGAACGCATCCAGAATTCGCAATTAACCAAGGTCATCTTCAGCAACTCGATTCCGCTGAAGGAAGAGGCCCAGGGCTGCGACCGCATCCAGACGCTGTCGGTCGCGCCGCTGCTGGCCCAGGCCATCCGATCCATCCACGAGGAGACCTCCGTCAGCGGACTCTTCGTCTAACCAGGCAGCCTGGGTTTCGCCCCGGAATCGCTTCCATCCCAACAGTTTTCAATCCTTAGAGGTCAGCATGAGAAAAGACATCACCGTCGCCGCCAGTCCCCGCCCCGCCCGGGGGAAGAATGAGGCCCGCCGCCTGCGGGTGAGCGGGCAGTTGCCCGCGATCGTCTACGGGACCGGGCGTGACCCGGTGGCCGTGGCCGTCAATCCGAAGGAAGTGAACAAGATTCTTCACTCCTCCACCGGGCACAATACGATTTTCGATATCGCCATCGATGGCGGCGCCGGCGAGCCGGTGATGGTGGTGGACTGGCAGCACCACCCGGTGCGCGGTAATCTGCTGCACGTCGATCTGCTGCGGATTGACTTGGATAAGGCGATTCACGTCAAAGTCCCCGTCCACGTGCATGGCGACGCGGTGGGTGTGAAGATCGGCGGCGGATTGATGGAACTGGTCAACCGCGAAGTAGAAATTGAGTGCCTGCCGAACGAGATTCCGGAGGTCTTCGAGATCGACGTGACGACGCTGGGCCTCAGCCAGGCGGTCCGCGCCGGCGACCTCAAGTTGACGGGTTCGATGAAACTGCTGGCGGCCGCCGATGCGGTGCTGGTGCATGTCGTGGCGCCGCGCGGCGAAGCGACGGCCGATGGCGCTGGCGCCACCGAGCCGGAAGTCGTCAAGGCGAAGGGCAAGAAGGACGACGCCGTCGGCGACAAGAAGAAAAAGTAAGATCCGGTGGCTGGGGAGTCGCAGACGGCTGGTCCACGGTGGCTTGTGGCGGGACTTGGGAATCCGGGTCCGGAATATGAGTTCACCTACCACAATCTGGGCTTCCTGGCGATCGACCGGCTGGCCGAGGCGGCATCGATCCGCGTCACCCGGCCGGAGTGCAAGGCCTTGGTGGGGCCCGGCCGCGTGGCCGGGGAGGATGTCCTGCTGGCCAAACCGCTAACCTTCATGAATTTGAGCGGCAGTTCGATTCAGCCGCTTCTGACGAAATACCAGATCCCGCCGGAACGCCTGATTCTGATCTACGACGAATTGGCACTGGATTGGGGAGCGATGCGGATCCGGTTCAAGGGATCGGCCGGAGGCCACAACGGGGTCTCCTCGGTAATCCGCAGCGTGGGCAGCGAAAACTTCATCCGGGTGCGGCTGGGGATACGTCCAGACCACCCGGTGGGGCAGATGAAAGACTATGTGCTTTCCCGGATACGGAAAGTGCAAACGGAAACCCTGGACGATACACTCGCCGCGACAGTGCGGGCTGTGGAGTCCATCATCACTGAGGGCGTCGAAAAGGCCATGACGAAACACAATCGTCGCGCCCAAGGTGCAAACGAGGAACAATGAGAACCTACGAACAACTGTTCATCGTCAACACAGCCGCGCCGGAAGCGGATGTCGATGCGCTGCTCGAGCAGCTCACGAGCATCATCCAAGCCAGCGGCGGCAATCTTGACAAGACCGATAAGTGGGGCGTGCGGAAGCTCGCCTACCGCGTAGCCCGTCAGTCGGAGGGCTTCTATATTCTGCTGGCGTTCTCGTGCGCTGCGCAGACGGTGCGGGAACTGGAACGGCGCCTGCGGGTGGCCGACATCGTGCTGAAGTTCATCACGGTGCGCATGGACGAGCGCATGAAGCGTGTGGCCAAGCGGCAGAAGCGGCGCGAAAAGCGTTTGGCGCGGAAGCCGCAGTTGGCCGCCCCGGCCATTCCGGCTGCTCCCGCCGGTCCGGCCGCCCCGGCCGCGCCCGGCGCGCCGATGCCCGCCGCGCCTGTGCCGGAAGAAGCCGAAGCTCCCGCCGTGGAAGCCGTTGAGACGGCGCCTGCCGCCGAAACCGCCGAGAACTAACAGGAAAGGTCAAGAGAGGATAAAGATATGGCTGAGACCAAAGGTGGTCGACCGATCGCTGCCTCGCAGCGCCCCACGGGCGGGGACAAGGCCCTGGTTGGCGGGAAGAAGCAGTTTTTCCGCCGCAAGAAGGTTTGCCGGTTCTGTGTCGAGAAGATTGACTTCATCGACTACAAGGACGTGAAGATGCTGTCGGCGTTCGTCTCCGAGCGCGGCAAGATCACCCCGCGCCGGATTTCCGGCGTCTGCACCATTCATCAGCGGCTGCTGACCGAGGCGATTAAACAGTCCCGGAACATCGCGCTGCTGCCTTTCTCCACGGCGGTCTAACGCCCGCCCGATCCGGAAATTCGAGGAATCCATCATGGAAGTTATCTTGAGAGAAGACGTCGAAAAACTCGGTTCGCGCGGCCAGTTGGTGTCGGTCGCCCCGGGTTATGCACGCAACTTCCTGTTGCCGAAACGGCTTGCCGTGGCGGCGACGGAAGCCAATAAGAAGATTGTGGAACAGGAGCGGCAGGCCGCGCTTCGCCGTGAGGCGAAGGAAGCCGCCGACGCGCAGGAGCTGGCCAAGCTGCTGGCGCCGGTGGTGATCACCATCGCGCAGAAGGCCGGCGAGAACGACCAGCTGTTCGGCTCGGTGACGTCGTCCGACATTGCGGCGCGCCTGGAAGAGCAGAAGTTCCACATCGACCGCAAGAAGATCCAGCTTGCCGATCCCATCAAGCAGCTCGGCGAGTACACCGTCAGCATCCGCCTGCACCGCGAGGTGTCGGCGGAAATCAAAGTCAACGTGGTCAAGGAAGACTAACTTCCGCGCTCACGGAACCCACGGCGGCCCGCCTTGCCAGATTGTGCAGGCGGGCCGTTTTGTTACTCTGTCTGAGAACTGGAGAAACACGAAATGGCTTATTTTGATTTGACCGGACAGACCGCGATCGTCACCGGAGGCGCAAGCGGTATCGGGCTGGCGATTGCGAAACGGCTGGCGGGTGCGGGCGCAACGGTTGCCATCGCCGATATGAATCTGGCGGCGGCCGAGGAGGCGGCAAAGTCCGTTCCCGGCTCGTTCGCCGTGCAGGTGGACGTGGCCGATTGGGACTCGGTGGTGGGCGCCTGGAAATCGGTGCTCGACCGCACGGGCCGTATCCAC
>CAZWDD010000481.1:0-3323 GCA_964632345.1 uncultured Solibacteraceae bacterium
GCCCGTGTTTGTCTCCCCCCGGGTGGTGGTTTACGGGGTTAACCCTGGGTTGGGGGGGGGGGGGGGGGGGGGGGGTGTTCGGGGTATGGGTGGGGCGTGTTGGGAACCGGGTGGTGGTGGAGGTTGCCGATACCGGAGTTGGATTTCCGGAGGGGACGGCGGCGCGGGGCGGGGTGGGGCTGGAGAATGTCCGGCGCCGGTTGCGGCTGTGTTATGGTGCGGAGGCGGATCTGGAGATTGTGTCGTCGTCGGAGGGGGCTGCGGTACGGTTCCGGGTGCCGGATTCGATATGAAGATCCTGATTGTGGACGATGAGGGGATTGCCCGGCAGGTGCTGCGGGAGCATCTGGAAGAGATGCCGGGAGTGGAGGTAGTGGGGGAGGCGGCGAATGGGGAAGAGGCAGTGGAGCAGATGATGCGGCTGCGGCCGGACGTGATGCTGCTGGACCTGCAGATGCCGGGTATGGATGGGTTCGCGGTAGCACGGCGGCTTACCGGGGCGGCGGCGCCGGCGATCATCTATGTGACGGCGTACGCACAGCATGCGCTGGAGGCGTTTGAGACCGGCGCGGTGGATTACCTGTTGAAGCCCGTGCGGCGGGAGCGGTTGGAGGTCGCGTTGGGGAAGGCGCGGCGATTGGTTGGGGCCGAGCGGCCGGTGGCGTACATGACGAAGATCCCCGGCAGGTCGGGAGACAGGACGCATCTGCTGGCTCCGGAGGAGGTGGTCGCGTTTCGTGCCGAGGGGGAGTTGGTGCATATTCTGGCGACAAGCGGACGCTACTTTGCGACTAGTTCGCTGCGGGCTCTGGAGGAGAAGCTGGACCCCGCGGTGTTCCGTCGGGTACACCGCAGTGCGCTGATCAATACCGGGCATATCCGGACAATTGCGCCACTGGGCGGCAAGCGGTGGCTGTTGACGATGTCGAACGGGCTTGAGGTTCCGGTGAGCAAGCGACTGGCGGGGCTGATCCGGGATGAGGCGCGGGGGCGGTAGCACGGGAAGCAATATAATTGCGGGATGCCCAAACCGACGCGAGTTCGCTGGTGGATTCTTGTGCTGCTGTTTCTGGCCACCACGATCAACTACATGGACCGGATTGCGTTCGGGTTCCTGGTGCCGGAGATCCGGAAGGACATGGTGCTCGATGAGCGCACGTATGGCTACCTGACCTCGGCGTTTGAGATGGCATACACGGTGGGCTTTCTGGTGATGGGGAAGTTCATTGACCGGTTTGGGACGAAGGTGGGGTATGCGGTATCGATCGCTTGGTGGTCCGCGGCGGCGTTGGCGCATGCGCTGGCACGGACGCCGCTTACGCTGGGACTGAACCGGGCGTTGTTGGGGCTGGGGGAGGCCGGCAACTTTCCGGCGGCGATCAAGAGCGTGGCGGAGTGGTTCCCGAAGAAGGACCGGGCGTTTGCGACGGGGATCTTCAATGCGGGTTCCAACGTGGCGTCGATGGTGGGTCCGCCGCTGTTTGCTGCGATGGTGTTTCAGTTCGGGTGGCGCGGGTGTTTCCTGATCACGGGCGCGCTGGGCTTTGTGTGGCTGGCGGTGTGGATGATGACGTACCGGAAGCCGCAGGATCACCCTGGTGTGAACGAGGCGGAGCGCGCCTACATTCTTTCCGACGATGACGGGAAGGAGGAGCCGGAGATCGGCTGGCTGGCGGCGCTGCGATTCCGGGAGACGTGGGGATTTGCGGCCGGCAAGTTTCTGACCGATCCGGTGTGGCGGTTTTACAGCTACTGGCTGCCGGTGTACCTGTATGACGTGCGGGGATTCGATATGAAGAAAGTCGGCTGGGTGCTGCCGTTCATCTACCTGATGGCGGACTTCGGGAGTGTGGCGGGCGGATGGTTGTCGGGGTACTTCATCCGGAAGGGTTACAACGTGGGCCGGTCGCGGAAGATGGCGATGGGCGTGTGCGCGGCGTGCATGCCGCTGGCGGTGACGGCGGTGATGTTTGAGAGTCCGGTGACGGCGATTCTGCTGATGAGTCTGGCGACGGCGGCGCATCAGGGCTGGTCGGCAAATCAGTTTACGACGGTGTCCGATGTGTTTCCGCGGCCTGCGGTGGCGAGCGTTACGGGGATCGGGGGATGCGCGGGGGGGATGGGCGGCGTGATTTTCGCGACGCTGTTGCCGGGCCTATTGATTCCGGTTGTGGGTTACAAGCCGATTTTCCTGACGTTCGGCGCGTTCCATCTGATGGCGCTGCTGTGTGTGCACGTGCTGATGCGGGATTTGACGCCGGTACGGTTACCGGGGAATTCTTTGGGGAACACGAAGTAGGCGTCCGGACAATCCGAGGCGACAACGGGCCGTGATTGGTGGAAACTGGGGGCCTGATGTCCCAGAGTTTGCAGACCACGGCGTTTGACAACCGGTATACGGTGGAGTTGGAGCGGACGGCGCGGTTCGGGCAGCGGCGGCGGGAGTTGGACGGAATTCTGCCGGGCGGCTCGATTACGGTGGACGCGGCGATGGGAGTGGGTGGACTGCCGCGTGGACGGATGATTGAACTGTACGGCCCCCCGGCGGTGGGCAAGACGACACTGGGGCTGCAGGCGCTGGCGGCGGTGCAGCGGGAAGGGGACACGGCGGCGCTGGTGGATGCGGAGTGCGCGTTTGATGGGGCGTATGCGGCGCGGGTGGGCGTGGATGTGGAGGCGTTGTTGCTGGCGCGGGCGGAGGACGGACAACAGGCGTTCCGGATACTGGAGAAGCTAGCGGCGTCGAAGGCGGTGGATCTGATTGTGGTGGACTCGGTGGCGGCGCTGGTGCCTGCAGAGGAGCGTGTGGCGGCGGTAGGCGAGGCAGCTCCGTTTGCACAGAGCGAGATGCTGGCGAGCGGACTGCGGCGGCTGGCGCGGGCGTTGCAGGGGAGTCCGGCGTGCGTACTGTTCTTGAACCAGGTGCGGACGTATCAGCGCTTCGGGTATCAGGAAACGAGCGCAGGGGGATGGGCGTTGAAGTTGCATGCGGCGGTGCGGGCGGACGTGCGGGGCGAGGCGCCGGGAAAGCGGCGGGAGCTTCGGGTGGTAAAGAATCAACTGTCGCGGCCGGTGCAGATGACTTTCGATTTCGAAGAGGGTGTGGGCGTGGCGGCGGAGGCGGAACTGGTGGACCGGGGAGTGGAGGCGGGTGTAATTGGAGCGGGTTTTGCCTTTGACGGGCAGGCGTTGGGACGGACGAGAGAGGAGGCGATCCGGCGGCTGGCGGGGCACGCAAGCCTGGCGGCGCAGGTGCGGACCGAGGTCCGTTTGGCGTTGGGGCTGACGCAGCGGAGGCCGATGAATCTTTGAAGACAAAAACA
>CAZWDD010000482.1:0-3286 GCA_964632345.1 uncultured Solibacteraceae bacterium
ACGTCCTGGGTGACGCAGGGGCTGAAGGTCTGCCAGGTCGGTTTGCGATTTGGCGGTAATGACGTGGGCAGTGTGATGATCGAGGAGAACGTCGTCTCGCAGGCCGGCGCCCGCTTTTCCGCTACGGAGGAAGACCTGCGCCGCATGATCCGCGACGCCGGGTTCATCCCCAAGCAGCGCGACACGCTCTACCGCACCTACTTCCTCAACTAAAGCCGTCCGTCGCGCCGGCGCGGGAGACGCTCGCGGCGCCGCACCGGTTGCCCGCCTCCGCGGCTTGCGCAAACGTCTCTCCGCGCAGCAGAGCCGCGAGGAACCCGCCGCAGAAGCAGTCACCAGCACCGGTCGTGTCCACCGCTTCCACGGGTACCGCGGCAAACGGAGCCCCATCAACCGTGCAGCCCTCCGCGCCCCGTTTCACCACTACATGGCCGGCAAATCCGCTCAGGTCCAGCTGCGCCGCTTCGGCCGCGTTGGCAAACAGCCAGTCGCAATAGGGCAGGGGCCTACCACTGTCATCCATTCGGCCAGCCGGTCCCACCCCAGGTCCAGCGAAGTGGCAATGCCAGCCTCGCGGGCTTCGCGCAGATAGCGCGCCGCATGGCGGCGAAGTCCGGGAACGGCAAATGGATTGGCGACGTGCAGCCAGCGGACCCCAGAAGCGAACGGAAGCAAGGAGGGAGTCTCGCCGAACGCCTCGGTGAGGACGCCGGGCCTGTGCAGCAGCGCCCGCGCTCCATCCTCCCGGAAAATGCCCATCGTGAGAGCCGTCTCCCCGGCCAGACCGGGAAGACTGACCACCTCCACACCGGCGGCCACCAGCCGGTCCACGCAAGTACGTCCGTGTCCGTCGGCGCCGCAGGCGGTGATCAGCCGCACGCGCGCGCCTTCACTCGCCGCGGCAATCGCGGTGCTCGCGCCGTTGCCGCCGATCCCCGCCGCAAAATGCGCTGGCCAAGTGGTCTGATCCCATGCCAGTTCCGCCACCGGACCTGCAATCCAGTCGTATACCAGATTGCCGGCAACCAATATCATGGCGGCTAGAGCTCTCCAGCCGTCAGCTTCTTGAGGAGGGCCGTTGAGACCGGCCAGCGGCCTCGGACTTCACTTCCGGAGGTTTCAAACTGCCCGGCAAGGAGGAGCCCGCTGAGGTCGTCCGGTTGCGCCTGCTGCCCGATCCTATCGAAGTACTTTCGGAACTCCTTTGTTACCCCTTCCAGCTGCGCCTTGATATTCACAGCGGCCGCATCGCTCCGGCTGTGCGCACGCATCGTCAAGGCGAGCCCATCCAAGCCGCCGGTGACGCCGAAAGTCGCTCGCTCCGTCTCGGAAAGCACCTTGCCGAACAACCGCCCTCCGGCCGGCAACGCGGGATCACCCGCCAGAAAACTACCGTTCAGCGAGACCCAGACCGAGCCTTCCGGAATCCCCCCCGGCCAGTTGAGTTCGCGCGGCTTGCGGTAGATATTGAAAACCGCATTGGCCGCATCCGAACTGGCCAGCGCCAGGACTCGCGAGCTCAAAGGATAAAAGGAAACGCGGCGGCCCGGGGTGGCCCCGGGAGCATCGCAGAACCCGTTCTTGCAGGTCCCCCCTCGTGACAGGGCGTAGTTTCGGAGCCTGTCCATATCGAACCGGCCGCGAACGAAGAAGTACCACTCGGACTTGTGCCGGGTCGCTGTCACGGCGTCCAGGTCCGTCTTCCAGTCGAAGCCGGTTTCGGTGACAAAACGCCTGTATTCCAGTTCCTCTTCCACTGCCGAGCCCTCCAGGAGAGCGGCCAGGCCGGAGGCGCGGACCGCGGCCAGGTCCACATGGACAGTGAGCGCATCCTTTTCCGGAAGGCGGCCGAGCAATTCAATCAGAGCAGGGTCCGAATAAGCCCGGTTCCAAACCAAAAGCCCATAGATACCAGCGGCGCCAAGCGCCGCCAGCACCACCATCATCCAGCCCTTCAGTTGGAAACCCACAGACCTCCGATACCGCCGTTCGCCAGTTCGCGAACGCCACCAACCCTAGGCCAGTACAGCCTCTTCCATGCGCGCGGCTTTCCAGAGAGCAATGTACGGAGCCAGGTCCTTCATCATCTTCTGGAACTGCTCCAAGGTAAGCGACTGCGCTCCATCGCTCCACGCCTTTTCGGGGCACGGATGCGTTTCCACGATCAGGGCATCTGCACCGATGGCAACGCCGGCCCGCGACAACGCCGGCACCAGTTTCCGCTTGCCCACGGCGTGGCTCGGGTCGAGAACCACCGGCAAATGGGTCAGTTCGTTCAACACCGGAATGGCCGAGATATCACAGGTGTTGCGCGTCTCGGTTTCAAAGGTGCGGATACCACGCTCGCAAAGCATGACGTTTGAGTTGCCGTGGGCGACGATATACTCGGCCGACATCAGCAGTTCCTTAATCGTCGCGCTCAGCCCCCGCTTCAACATCACCGGCCGGCCGCACTCGCCCAAACGCTTCAACAAGGCGAAATTCTGCATGTTGCGGGCTCCAACCTGCATGATATCGGTGTACTCAGCCACCAGATCCACGTCCCGATCGGCCATGATCTCGGTAACGATCGCCAACCCGGTCGCCTCGCGCGCCTTGGCCAGCAGCTTCAAGCCCTCCGCCTCCAGACCCTGGAAGTCGTAGGGCGAGGTACGCGGCTTGAATGCACCGCCACGCAACACCTTGGCGCCGGCCGCCGCCACCGCTTCGGCCGATTCCATGATCTGCTTTTCGCTCTCCACCGAACACGGCCCCGCCATCATCACGAAGTCGTCGCCGCCGATTTCGATGGCGCCGGCATTCGTCCGCAGCGTGATCACCGTCTTCGTCTTCTTGAACTCTTTGCTGACAAATTTGTACGGAGCGGAGATCCGCACCGCCTTTTCCACCTGCGGCATCGCTTCCAGGCTCTCCAGGCACGCCGTGACATCCCCGACGCCAACAGCGCCGATGACGACCCGTTCCTCCCCTTCGATGGTGTGGATCTTGTAGCCGAAATCCCGGATGCGCGCGCAGACAGCTTCCACTTCCGCCTTGCTGCTATGTAGTTTCATCGAAATGATCATGTCCGTTCTGCCTCACCGGTATCCCGAAAGAGTTGCTCCTCCACTAAACACAGAAACCCACTCTTCCGAGTGGGTTTTGGCTCAAGTTATCGTGTTGATATTCCCGTAGCTCTTCCCACTCACGCTGTCGCGTAAGCCCGCCAGAAACGAAAGGCGAAGTAGGGAGAGTGGTACGGCATGAAATTGTAGTGTAGCCGAGGCCGATGCCTTTGGCAAGCCCC
>CAZWDD010000483.1:0-3284 GCA_964632345.1 uncultured Solibacteraceae bacterium
GCGCTGGACGAAGGCGTAGACATCGGCGTCGGAGAGTTGGGGCGTTGCGTCGGGCACGCCGTCGTCATAATCGGGCAGGCCGCTCATGTGGGTGAGCAGGTGGCGGATGGTGACGGCCTGGGAGTAGGCGGGCCAGGCGGGCAGGTGGCGGGAGGCGGGATCGTCGAGGGAGAGGCGGCCGTCGCGGGCAAGCAGGAGGATGGCGGTGGCGGTGAACTGCTTGGAGACGGAGGCGAGGCGGAAGTTGGTGCGGGCGGTGATGGGGCGGCCGGTGCGGATGTCGGCCGTGCCCTCGACCCTGGTTTCGACGGGTTTACCGTCGCGGAGCAGGAGGAAGGCCGAACCGGGTTCGAGCAGAAGGGCGAGAAGGGGGGTGATCCACATAGGAGAGCGCGCGAGGCTGGAAATGATATTCTCGAAGAACTATGAGCAATGCAATTACCCGTCGCCATTTGATGGGCGCGTCGGCCGCTGCGTTAGCGGGAGCGCCCGGGTTGCTGTCCGCGCAGAACGTCAGCGGAAAGGTAAACGTCGGCTGGATCGGCGCAGGCACGCGCGGCATGCACGTGATGAAGCTGATGTACCAGGCCGTGCCGAACAGCGTGGTGGTCTCCGGCGTGTGCGACACGTTTGCAGGGAACCTGGCCAAGGGCAAAGACCAGGTGCAGTCGATGGGCAAGAACACGCCCAAGACGTATGTGGATTACCGGGAGCTGCTGGCAGACAAGTCGATTGACGCGGTGTTCATTGCGACGCCGGAGCATCTGCACCATGAGATGACGATCGCGGCGTTGAAGGCGGGCAAGCACATTTACGTGGAGAAGCCGCTGGCGCACACGATTGAAGAAGGCCAGGAGATTGTGCGGGAGGCGAAGAAGGCCGGGAAGGTGATCCAGGTCGGGACGCAGAACCGTTCGAACTCGCTGTACAAGAAGGCCAAGGAGATGGTGGCGCAGGGGATGATCGGCGAGATCCACTATGTACGGGCGTTCTGGTACCGCAACTCGCTCGAAGACAACCCGGCCTGGCGGTACGCGATTCCGGCGGACGCCAACGAGCAGAACACGGACTGGAAGCGGTTCCTGGGCCCGGCGAAGAACCGGGCGTTCGACAAGCAGCGTTACTATCAGTGGCGGCTGTACTGGGATTATTCGGGCGGCATTTCGACCGACCTGCTGGTGCACCAGACCGACATCACGAACTTCGTGTGCGGGAAGGCGGAGCCGCTGTCGTGCATGGCGTCGGGCGGGATCTACCGGTGGACGGGAGCCAGCGACGACCGGGAGGTACCGGATACGCTGAGCGCGATCTACGAGTACCCGGACAAGTTCCATATCAACTACTCTTGCTACTTCGGCAACGAGCACTACGGCTACGGCGAGCAGTTCATGGGCAATGAGGGAACGATCGAGGTGTTGAACCGGCAGACGCTGCGGTTCTACACGGAGAAGTTCCGCGGGAAGGCTCCGGACAAGGTGAAGGCGCGGCAGGAGTTCACCGAGGAGAAGCCGGGCAACGACGGTCCGGCGGTGGAGGCGCACACGGCGAACTTCATCAATGCGGTGCTGGGCAAAGAGCAGGTGATCGCTCCGGTGGAAGTGGGCCAGCAGGCGGCGGTATCGGGCCATCTGGCGACGCTGTCCTTGCGCAACAACAAGAAAGTGTTGTGGGATAGCAGGACGCAGAAGTACCGTTTCGCGTAGTCGACTCACAGGTTAATCAGGGAGACAGCCTTGTCACAGAACAATAGCTCGGGCCGTATTGTGTTTGCCGCCGTACTGGCGATATTTGTGTATGGCGTGATCGCCGCCATGCTCGGGGTTCTGCTGGCGTCATTCAACATGACGCCGGAGCAGAACGGGAACATCGCGCTGGCACAGGCGATCGGCATGATCATCGCGTCGTTATCGGCGGGACCGATCATTGACAGCAAGGGCAAGAAGCTGGCGCTGGTTGTCTCCCTGGGATTGATTGCGGGTTCGCTGTTCATGCTGCCGCAGACGGTGGACTACGAGGGCCGGATGCTGTGGGTGGTGGTGCTGGGCCTCGGGGGCGGCATTCTGGTGACGGCGGCGAATGCGCTGGCCGGCGACGTGAATGAAGAGCGGCGGTCGGCGACGCTGAACTTTCTGAACCTGTTCTTCGGGCTCGGCGGGATGGCGACGCCGCTGATTGCGGCGAACATTGTGAACAACGACGCGCAGAAGCTGTGCTATCTGGCGGCGGCGCTGGCAGCGGTGACGTTCCTTGTGCACATGACCACGCCGATGCCGGGGCCGAAGGGCGGCGCGGGCGGCGGCGGGGTGGCGTTCGGGGAACTGCTCTCGAAGCCCTCGCTGTGGCTGTTCGCGGGCTTCCTGTTTCTGTATGTGGCCTGCGAAGTGGGCGTTTGGAACTGGCTGGCGCAGCTGCTGATTTCGCGGAACGTGGATGCGTCGACGGCGCAGAACATCGTGGGCTCGGGCTTTGCGTTCGGCATTCTGGTTGGCCGCGTGGTGGTGAGCCGGATTCTGATCAAGATTCCGCCGGCGACGGTGTTGCTGGCCTCGGCGGCGCTGATGCTGGTAACCACTTATGTGCTGCTGCAGACGTCGGACCCGTCGATGGCGTGGGGTACGGTGTTTGCGGCCGGTATCGCGATGGCGCCGGTGTTCCCGACGACGCTGGGAATGGTCGGCGACGCGTTCCCGAAGGGCACGGCGACGGCGATGGGTTTCACGATCACATTCGGCTGGGTTGGCTTGGCGGTGAGCTCGCGGGTGATCGGCGCGCTGGGCGGGAACGACCCGTCGCAGCTTTCGACGGCGCTGATGGTGCTGCCGGCGGCGTCGGCGCTGATGGTGGTGATCATGCTGGTGCTGAAGTCGATGACGCCGAAGAAGGCGTAAGGCGTATCCGAAAACGAGAGGGCCTCCCCGCGAGGGGAGGCCTTTTTTGCGTTTTCCGGGTCGGACCGTCCGAAAACCGGTTGTTTGTTTTCAATCACTTCTGGGACGGTCCTGCGAAAAAATGCGTCGATGTCAAAGAGCGTGACGCACGAACCGGGGCGCGCGAAAAGGGGCCTGTCCGCTGGTGCGGCAGGCCCTTCCATATCGATTATATGGATGTGTCAAGTATGAATGTGTATGCGGATGTGGGGAGGTGCGGCGTCTGGGGACGGGCTGAAGCCGCGTCCCCGTGGGGTTGGTGGGGAGGTGCGGCGTTTGGGGACGGGCTGAAGCCGCGTCCCCGTGGGGTTGGTGGGGAGGTGCGGCGTCTGGGGACGGGCTGAAGCCGCGTCCCCG
>CAZWDD010000484.1:0-3276 GCA_964632345.1 uncultured Solibacteraceae bacterium
CGTAGAAGCTCATGAGTTCGTCCCATTCGACGTTGACCTGGCCGCCGCGGGCGAGGCGGGATTTCTCCCAGGCGGAGAGGGCCTCCATGGCGGCGTGATCGATGTAGCTCAAGCCGCGGAGGTGGATGTGAATTTCGGCGGCTGGGGGGAGGTCTTCGAGGGCGTCGGTGAAGCGGGGGAGGTTGATGAAGCTGGCGGAGCCTTCGAACTTGACGTCGATGCGGTCGGAGAGGGGGTCCTGGAGGACCTGGATTTCGATGCGGGAGATGGCCCAGAGGAGCTTGATGACGGAGAGTCCGAGGCCGAGGACGATGCCGGACAGGAGGCTGGAGACGACGATGGTGACGGTGGTGAGGACGGCGATCAAGGCGACATCCCAGCCGTAGCGGTTGAGGTGGCGGAAGGTGGGGAGGTCGAGGAGTTTGAGGCCGGTGAAGACGAGGATGGCGGCGAGGGAGGCGGTGGGGACGAGTTGGAGGATGTTGGGGAAGGCAACGATGAGGATGAGGAGCCAGACGCCGTGGAAGATGGCGGAGAGGCGGGTTTTGGCGCCGGCGTTGACGTTGGCGGCGGAGCGGACGATGACGCCGGTCATGGGGAGGGCGCCGAGGAAGCCGCAGAGGGAGTTGCCGATGCCCTGGGAGAGGAGTTCGCGGTCGTAGTTGGTTTTCTGTTCGCCTTTGAGCATCTGGTCGACGGCGGCGGCGGAGAGGAGGGTTTCGGCGGAGGCGATGAAGGCGAGGGCGAGGGCTTCCCAGAAGATTTCCATGGAGAAGAGGCCGAGGAGGTTGGCGGGGTGGGTGATGGTGATGGAGTCGCCGAGGCTGGGGGGGAGCTGGACGTAGTGGATATGGAGGCCGCCGAACTGGGCGATGGCGGTGCCGACGATGACGCCGAGGAGGGCGCCGGGGACCTTCTTGAAGTTGCCGCGGGCGATGGCGGTCCAGCCGAGCATGACGCCGAGGGTGACGAAGCCGACGATGGCGGCCATGTGGTGGTCATGGTCGGTATCGGAGAAGAGGAGGGCGATGGATTCGGGGAAGGCGAGGAGGTTGGCGATGCCGCTGGACTTGGGGGTGTGGTCGACCATGACGTGGAACTGAGCGGCGAAGATGAGGGCGCCGATGCCGGCGAGCATGCCATGGATGACGGCGGGGGAGATGGAGCGGAAGAGCTGGCCGGCGCG
Source organism: uncultured Solibacteraceae bacterium (assembly GCA_964632345.1). GTDB lineage: Bacteria > Acidobacteriota > Terriglobia > Bryobacterales > Bryobacteraceae. The sequence goes on from CAZWDD010000484.1 coordinate 1,187, forward strand.
GAGGAGGCCGGCGCCGACCTGGATGAGGCCGGCGAGGAGGACGATGGGGCCGAGCATGGCGATGCCATGCTCCTGGATCATTTGGAAAACGATGACGGAGAGGCCAGCGGCGGGGCCGCTGACCTGGAGGGGGCAGCCGGAGAACATGCCAACGACCACCCCGCCGATGATGCCCGTGACGAGACCGACAGCGGGCGGGACTCCAGAGGCGATGGCGATGCCCATACAGAGGGGCAAGGCGACGAGGAATACGACGACGGAGCCGAGAAGGTCGGCACCGAGGAACTGTTTCTGCATGTGAAGGGCTCCAGGTTAGGCGGGGATGAGTTCGGGGTCTTCGACGGGGAGGGTGTCGAGGGGGACGAACGCATGCTGGGCCTGGGACCAGGCTTCAATTTCGCCGTTGCCGATGTTGTAGAGCCAGCCGTGGAGTTTGAGGCCGCGGCTGGCGATGGCGGCGGCGACGGAGGGGTGGGTGCGGAGGTTATCCATTTGGGCGAGGACGTTCTGGCGGGCGAGTTCCATGACCTTGTACTCGTCATCCTCACCCTTGCACATGGCGTCGACGACGGCGCGGGCGCGGGCGCCGTAGCTGAGCCAGTGGGAGACATTGGGGAGGGAAGCGACGTTTTCGGGGTGGAGGAGGCCGCGCATGACGCCGCAATCGGAGTGGCCGCAGAGGATGATATGTTTGACCTCGAGGACGCGGACGGCGTATTCGATGGTGGCGGAGACGCCGCCGTTCTGGTCGCCGTGGGCGGGGACGATATTGCCGGCGTTGCGGCAGATGAAGAGTTCGCCGGGGCCGGACTGCATGAGCATGTCGGGGACGATGCGGCTATCGGAACAGGTGACGAAGAGGGCGCGGGGCTTCTGGCCGCAGGCGAGGCGAACGAATTCTTCCTGGTGGGAGGGATACACATCCGAGCGGAATTTCTTGTATCCGGAGACGAGCTTACGCATAGACACTCCTATTGCAGACGGGTAGCGGTGAACGGTACGGGTTGCGGGAAATAGAAAGGGACTAGGCGAAGAGAGGGGGCGGGCGAGGGAGGGAAGGAAGAAGAGGTTGAACGGACGAGACGCCGGGGGAGGGTTGGCGTTCGACGCGGGGGGCGGCGGTGAAGGAGGGATCGAGCTGGCCGGGCGGAAGCTCGGCGGCGGGCGGATCGGAGGGTTGGACGTTCTTGCGGAGAGCGGCCTGGATGGAGCAGGGGCTCTGGGAGAGGCCCTGGCAGAGGCGCTGGCGGTTGTGACGCTGGGAGGAGGAGCGGGAGCGTTGCTGCTGGCGTCCGGAGCGGTCACGGGAGGTTAAGCCGGCGACGGAGAACCCAAACACGGCCGCGAGGCACAGCGCGATGGCGCTGAGCCCGAGGGCGCGGAGGGACCGGACCGACATATGCATCTTTCCGATTGTATCGGAAAAATTGCATATGTCATCACGTTAGCGAGGTGAATTCGATGGTGTGATCGAAGGGGGTGTAGCCGGACAGGAAGAGGCTGGGGCCTTCGAGACGGGGCTTGGCGCCGCGGACTTCGAGATATTCATGGAGGCCGAGGCCGGGGCCGATGCGGATGCGGGAGTTGCCGGCGGCGATTTCGGCGGCGCCGGAGCGGAGGAGCCATGCGTCCTTGAAGCGGCCGATTTTTTCGGCGCCGGAGATGGTGACGCCTTCGCGGAGGTTGATTTCGACGGCGAGGGGGACTTCGTCGGTGCCGGTGGCTTGGATGCGGAGGCGGCAGCCGGTGGGGGTTTCGGTGACGGTGGCCTTGTAGTGGAGGTGGCAGACCTCGGAGCGGGGGCGCTCGTGGCGGGTATTGTCGTAGGTTTCGGTGGTGATTTTGCGGGTGGGTGTGAAGGGCTGGTAGTAGGGGCCTTCGAGGGACTGGGTGAGGACGTAGGAGCCGTCCTGTTTTGTTAGCGTTTTGGCGGAGAACTGGCCCTTGCCGAAGAAGGCGGAGGAGAAGCGGACGGCGTTGACGACGGCGGCGCCGTGGCGGAAGGTGAAGAAGCGGTCGCGTTCGCGGAGGATGCTAATGCTGCGGGGGCCGCGGCGGAGGCGGGCGAGGCCGATGACGGGGAAGAGTTT
>CAZWDD010000485.1:0-3255 GCA_964632345.1 uncultured Solibacteraceae bacterium
CTACGACCTGCGAACCGATCCGTTTGAACTCGACAATCGCATTGCCGACCCGCGCGCGCCGAAGGCGGAACTGGCCGCGAAGCTCGACGTGCTACTGCGGCAGGCGGGCGCCGAGTAGCACGGCTGAGAGCGCCTGCATCAACGCGGCGGCCTTTGGCGGCGGCACCACCAGCGGCAGGCCGCTCTGCGCGGTGGTGATGGTGGAGTCGGGGTCGACGAAGTTCAACGTGCGCTGCTTCTTCTTTTCATCGAGTATCTTCACGTTCAGATACGGCACGCGCTCCGGGCTGACCATCGACTGCACCGACGTCAGGCTCGCCAGCGGCGCCACGATCGGCTGCTGATTGCAGGACCCGCCCAGGGACTGGAACGTCACCTGCGAGGAAGAGACGGAAAGCGAGGCCTGATGGAACCCGGTGAGCGTATGGTGGTGGCCCAGCAGGAACTGCAGCGTGTTGCCGGCGGCAAGCGACTGGCGGGCGGTGGAGACAAACAGGTCCCACTGCTGCGTGCGGTAGTAGCTCTGCGTCAGCAACTGCAGCGCGTCCTTGTCGGCCGGGTTCGAGCGGAGCGCCTGTTGGGCGGACTGCGTGGCCTGCTGGAAGTCGCCGCGGTCCATGGCGGCGCGGGCGCTGGAGAGGTCGGCGGGCGGTTCCTCGCGGCGAGGCGCCACGCGGGAGAGCGGATTGGCGGGCGGCGGATTCGTATTGGAAGCCAGGCGGGAGAGCGGGTTGGCCGGCGGCGGCGCCGTGGCGGCCGTCGTTGCGCCGGCAGGGCCCGGGCGCAGATAGACGTCGCCGATGACGCTCGAAACGGTCCACGGCACCTGCTGTCCGTTGGAGGCGTCGTGGACGCGTGCGCGGACGCGGTTGAAGACCTGGTCCAGGGTCAGGCCCGGCTCGCGCAGCGCCTGAATCAGGTGCGTGGTGAACAGGCCGTTGTTGCCGCGCGGATTGTCGTCGGCCGTCTTGCCCGGCGCGGTGGCGAAGGCAATGAGCGTGCCCTTGCCACTGCCCATGGCGGCCAGTCCGCCGCCCATCGAACGCGTGCTGGCGAACGGATTGTTGCGGCACGCATCGAGCACCATCAGCACGACGCGCGCGCCGGCCTTGTCGAGCCGCTCCTGCAGGCGCGAGGCGGAATAGGCGGCGTACTTGGCGTCGATCTCATCCTTGGCGTTGAAGTCCACCGGGATCAGATAGTTCTCGCCTTCGAGTTGAATGCCGTGCCCGGCGTAGTAGAACGCGGCCACGTCGCCCGCCTTCACCTTGCTGACGAACTGCGCTACGGCGCGGTCCAGATTCGGCAGCGTCACGTCGAGCGCCGTCTGCGTGTCGAAGCCGAGTTCGGTCAACGACTGTGCCACGGCCTTTGCATCATTGGCCGGATTGCGCAGCGGCCACTTCGGGTACGCGCTGTTGCCCACCACGAGCGCCACCTTCCGGTTGGCTTCGTAGCCGAGGTCGCGCGGCTGGGCGAACAGGACGGGCAGGCAGAAAAGGGTCAGGACGAGGGGGCGCATGGCATTACTCCGGATCGACGGCGAAGGCTTTCTCTCCATTCAGATACCAGTTTCGCGCGTCCTGCGTGATGCGGTATTCGCCGGTGTCGCCGTCGTCGTACTGAATCTGCAGGAACACGGCGCCGCCGATGTCGCGGATGCGCCAGCGGCCGCGCAGATTGTTGCGGCCGGTGCTGAGTCCGCTGGCGCCGCCTACATCCACCGACACCATGCTGCTGCTGCGGTATGCGTAGGTGCCGTCCGCGTTCAGATAGTGGCGCTTGTCCGAACTCATGCCCTGATAGGCGTGCATCTGGCGGATCATGCGGCCGCGCAGTTTCTGCAGCCACTGCTGGGCGAGCGGCGTGTTGTCGGCCAGGGGGCCGCCGGCGGTGATCGGTTTGGGAGCGTCGGCTTGGAACGTGGCCAGCATCGCCCGCACGTCGCCCTCGCGCTGGCGCAGATACGCCGCCTGCCCGATGGCCACAATCATGTGCGCCCGGTTGCCGGCCGGGGCGAAGTAGATCTTCAGTCCAGCGATCTGGCCGGAGTTCGGGTCATGCGCCTCCCAGTAGTAGGACGCGCCGCCGGCGAATGCTTCGCGCACGCCCGCGCGGCCTGCCTGCCCGCCGTTCTGCAGGAAGTTCTGGCTGATCTGGCGGACGGCGTTGGCCTCCTCGGCCGGGCTGTAGCCGTCCTGCACAGCGGCCACGTAGACCTCCTGATTGTTCGCTGCGGCGTTCGGCGGCGTCAACACTACGCCCTGCTCGTTGTTCTGGGCGCGCCACCCGGCCGCCGGGCGCAGGCGGAAACCGCGTGGATGCTCGTGTGCCGGTCCGGCCGCGGCGTTCCGCACGCCAAGCGGAATCGGCGCCGCCGCGCCCTGGCGCGTCAACTGATACTCGGTGCCGTCGCTCACCAGCCGCATGCGGTTGCCCTCCACCTGTGCCGTGAAGGCGAAGGCCTGTCCGTTGGCGGTGAAGTTGCCGGTGAGTCCCTGCCGTCCGAATGCCGCCTGCAGCGGGAAGGTCTGCCCCTGCACGGTGATCGATCCTGTGTATTGGGAAAGTGCGGTGGAGCGCAGTTCGACGCGCAGGTCCGCGTTGGAATAGGCGCCGGGGATGGGGTCGGCGCCACCCTGCGGGAAGGCGAGTGCGGACAGTCCGAGAAGCAGTACGAGTCCTTTGCCCATGACAAGAGAATACGCGGGTTCGCGGGGGAAATGGCGTCAGTGCGTCATGGCGTACAGGACATAGTTGATGCCGAGGCGGAAGGCAAGTGACGCGTACTTCTCCGGGTACTCGGGAATGTCGGCCCACTCCCAGGCGTCGCCCAGGTCCATGTTGAAGAAGATGCCCACGATCACGCGGCCCTTCTCGTCGAGGATGGCGCGGAAGTGGGGTTCGATGCCGCCGCGTTCAATCTGGTCGCCGTCGACGACGTTCAAGCCCGGCACGCGGAACCGTTCGTCGAGGTCGAAGACGGTGTGGAAGATCGCATCGGCGTCGCGCAGTTCCACGGCCTGGCAGCCGGGGTAGATCTGGTGCATGCCGGCCATGAAGCTGCCCCATTCGTACTCGTTGTGGAAGTCATCGACGACGAAGAATCCGCCGCGGTCGAAGAACTGCCGCATCCGCTGTGCCTGGGCCGGGGTGAGCTTCCAGTCGCCGATGCCGACGGCGTAGAGAAACGGCCAGTTGTAGATCTCGTCGCTGTCGATGTCGACAATCTGCTCGACGCTCCTGGCGTGGACG
>CAZWDD010000486.1:0-3223 GCA_964632345.1 uncultured Solibacteraceae bacterium
GGGCTAGGGATAGGCGGAGGGTCCGGGAGAGTTTTCCTGGTGTGAAGGAGCTGGCGGGACCGTTGTCGCTACTGTTCTACGGGCGGCTGTTTGAACAGAATCCTGCGGTGCGGGAGATGTTTCGTGGGGATATCGCCCAGCAGGGAATGAAGCTGATGGACATGTTGACGGCGGTGGTGGAGAACGTGGATGAGTTGGATACGCTGCGGCCGGTGCTGCACGCGATGGGGCAGCGGCATGTGGCGTATGGGGCGAAACCGAACCACTATCAGGCGGTGGAGGATGCGTTGTTGTGGGCAATGGGGCAGGCGCTGGGCGCGGACTTCGATGCGGAGACGAGGGGGGCTTGGCGGGAAGTGGTAGCGGAGGTTAGCGCGGCGATGAAGGAGGGGGCGGCAATGCTGCCGGCGCCGGGCGCGTGACGGAGTTTGTCAGGCGAGGGCCTGGTCCAGGGCGGAGGCGGCGCGGATGGCGGATTGCAGGAGTCGGAGTTCGGCCTGGAGTTCGGCGGGGTCGTTGGGGGAGGCGAATTGGGGTTCGAGGGGGATGCGGCGGCGTTCGGTGGCGACGGCGAGCCAGAGTCCGTCCGGCAGGCAGGAGAGGAAGATCGGCTGGTTGAGGTGGGCGCGGACTTCGAGCCAGGTTTGATAGAGACGGGCGGGGAGGGGCGGGAGAGTTGGGTGGTCCTGGTCAAGGATGACCGTCGCGACAGCGTCGAAAGCGGGGATGCCGGTGGCGGACTGGACCGTTTGGCCGCAGCGGGTGACGCCCCACTTTTCGCGGTCGTGGCCGGTGTAGACGTGGGTATCGACGAGGCGGACGGGGGCGCGGAGAGCGATGGGGCGGGCGATGTGGATGAGGATGCCGGTGAAGATGGGGGTGTCCGACTCGCCGGAGACGTGGCGGGTCTGGAGGACGGCGCCGCGGAGGGGGCCGCTGGAGAAGCCGGCGGTGGAGATGAGGGATGTCGATGGGCGGAAGAGGCGGGAGGCGTCGAACTGCGTGGGGTCGAACGCGCCGTCCGTGTTGGCGACGAAGCCGGGGAGGGCTTCGGCGAGTGAGGGGGCGAGGAAGTGGCGGCGGAACTGCTCGCGGTAGGCCGGTTCGACATCGGCGCGCCAGCGGAAGATGGCCTTCATGGTGAGGACGGTGTAGAAGATGGCGAGGCCGAGCGAGAGGAGGGCGACGGCGATGATGACGGCGGAGTTCTGCGTGAGGTACTTGCCGGTGCCCCAGACGGCGGCCAGGGGGAGGCCGGCGAGCAGGAGGAGGCAGAAGAGAATGGCACCGAGGACGGCGAGGGCGCTCCACTTGAGCGTCTTGTGGACGTGGCGGCGGAGGGGTTCGAGGGTGTCGATGGGCGGAGGCTGCACGGCGTGTCCCCGGTGGCGTCAGTGGCAGCCCATGCAGCTGAACTGTTTGCCGTGGCAGGTGAAGCAGCCGGAGCGGTCGAGGCCTTCGTTGTTGCGGTTGTGACGGTCGATGAAGTTGCGGGTGTGGTTGGCGGGCTTGAGGGAGACGGGGTTGGCGTGGCACTTTTCGCAGGAGAAGGGCGGGTCGACTTTGTTGTGGCAGATGAGGCAGTCGCCCATGTGGGGGAAGACGGTGGCGGATTTGACGTCGTCGGACTGCTCGATGCCGTGGTGGCAGCCGGCGCAGGAGTTGGCGGTATCGAGATGGGCGGGGGTGCGGGTATCGAGGTAGGTTTTGCCGGCGATGGCGGCGCGGATCATGGGCGCGATATTGCCGAGCTTGGCGTGGAGCTGGTGGTTGAAGTGATCGAGCTTCTGGGGCGTGGGCTGGGAGGGGATGGCCCGGCCGTCCGTGTGGCAGGAGGCGCAGGCGGAGGCGGGGGGGAGGTTGTTGTCGGCTGCCTTGGTGGAGTTAGCTGCCGACTGGTGGCAGACGGCGCAGGTGAGCTTGAGGACGAGGTGCTGTTTGTGGGAGAAGGGCTTCTGCTGGGCGGCGGCGGGGGCGGCGGCGAGCAGGAGGAGGGCGGCTAGCCTTTGTAGGAGATGTGCCACACCTTGTTTCCTCCGTCGTCGGTAAGAAGGAGACTGCCATCGGGCTGTTGGAGGAGGCCGACGGGGCGGCCCCAGACTTCGCGTTTGGAGGGGTCGAGGAGCCAACCGGTGAGGAACTCCTCCTTTGGGCCGGCGATGCGGCCGTTTTTGAAGGGGACGAAGACGACGTTGTAGCCGACGCGCTGGGCACGGTTCCAGGAGCCGTGGAGGCAGAGGAAAGCGCCGCCGCGGTAGCGGGCGGGGAAGGAGGCGCCGGTGTAGAAGAGGAAATCGAGGACGGCGACGTGGGCGCCGAGGATCATGTCGGGCGGGAGGGTGCGTTTGACGAGGTCGGGCGCCTTGCCTTTGTTGGTGGGGTCTTCGTTGGGACCGGTGTAGGCGAAGGGCCAGCCGTAGAAGCCGCCGGGCTGGATGCGGGTGAAGTAGTCGGGGACGAGGTCGTCGCCGAGGCCGTCGCGTTCCTGGACGGCGGCCCAGAGGTGGGAGGTGCCGGGGTATTGGCGGAGGCCGACGGGGTTGCGGGTGCCGGTGGCGATGACTTCGTGGCCGGAGCCGTCGAGGTTATAGCGATGAATGGCGGCGCGGCGGGGATCTTCGCCGGGGGAGGAGTTGGACTCCGAGCCGACGGTGACGAAGAGTTTGCGGGATTTGGGATCGAGGAGGAGGGTGCGGGTGTTGTGGCCCTTGCCGAGGCCGGCGTAGGAGATGATTTCCGAGCCGGGGCCGGCGGACATCGATTTGGCGTCGTAGGGGTAGCGTTTGATGGAGGTGGGCTCGGCGACGTAGAGGAGACCGTCGTGAAGGGCGAGGCCGAAGGGACGGTCGAGGCCTTCGAGGATTTTCTTTTTCGATTTGCCGTCGGGGGAGAGGACGTGGACGGCGCCGTTGGGGACGGTATCGGAGAGGATGATCTCGTGGGAGGGCCCGTGGATCATGAGGCGGGGGCGGGCGAAGCCGGAGGCGAATTCGTCGATGGCGAAGCCCTGGGGGAGTTGGAGCTTGGCGCCGCCGGGGCGGTCAATGACCTGGGGCCGGTTGCTGGCCGAGGGGGTGGCGTAGGGTTCCGGGAGGTTGAACTTGCGCTTCTGGGCGAGGAGGAGGCCGGAGGAAGCGAGGGCGGAGATGGCGAAGAGGCGGCGCTGCATGAGGGAGTTCTCCAAACGGACAGTGTATCGGAGAACGGCGCGTCAGCGGGCTTT
>CAZWDD010000487.1:0-3205 GCA_964632345.1 uncultured Solibacteraceae bacterium
GGACACCAAGGAAGCCTTCGAGAGCGGTTGGCTCGACTCCATCCGCTTCGCTGCGATCGACGAGACGCTCACACAGTTAACCAACATCCAGGGCGCCTGTGAACGCATCAAGAACACTCCGCTGCCCCGGCAGTACGACTACTTCCCGCGCCTCCTCGTCAACTTCTTCTGCCTGCTGCTGCCCTTCGGGTTCGTTGAGGGCCTCGGACTCGCCACTCCGATCGCTTCCACCTTCGTCAGTTTCGCCTTCATCGTGCTCGACACGATCGGCCGCGATATCGAAACCCCCTTTGCCAACACCGTTCACGATACGCCGATGACGTCGCTCTCGCGCGTGATCGAAATCGACCTACGTCAACACCTGGGCGAGACGGAAATCCCTGGTGAGGTCCAGCCGGTGGCCGGCTTCCTTTACTAATTTCTGCTTCCAAGGAGATAACGTCATGAAAAACCTAAAGCTGCTTTTCACCACGCACTTTTCTGACTCCTGCTTCCGGGCCATCCCTGCCATCGCGCAACTGGCCGATATCTTCCGCATCGACATCACCATCGCCCACGTCTGCCCCGAGGGAAGATCAAAGAGCAGCCTGGAACTGCACTCCTTCTTCGCGGAAGCCGAGAACTACCACTCCTGCCGCCGTATCGTTTTGGAGGGCGCCCCGGTGGAAACCATCGCGGAACTCAGCCGCCAGCAGCATTTCGACCTCGTGGTCTCGCCAGGCTCGGACCGCCTCGGCATCCCCCGGCCCTTCCATCGCTCTCTCCGCGCCGAACTCCTGAAACAGGGCGGCGCGCCGCTCTGGACTATGTCCCGCGGCATCGAGAAGGCGGACTTCCGCAAGCCCATCCGCACGATCGCCGCGGCCGTTGACGGGTGGGACCGCGATATGACGCACGTCGAGTTGGCTGCCTCCTTCGCCGAACGCACCGGGGCGCGGCTCCAGTTGCTCACCGTGGTGCCGCCCATTGGCGACTCGACCATCTCCGGCCAGGCCGTCCGCCCGCAACCGCTTCACCCGGACCGGGCCATCGCCCGCATCGAACGGCTGCTCTGCCACTGGCACCTGGCGCCTGAGGTGAGCGTGGCTACGGGAAGCGTGGGGCGCGAAGTCCCTCGCCTGGCGGCCCAGTGCAACGCCGATCTTCTCTTCCTCTCAGAAGCACAGAGCACAGGAGGCTGGTTCCTGCCAGGGCTTAGCCGCGCCATCAAGCACTCCCCGTGTCCGGTGGTCGCCATTCCTTCGTCGCTCGCCCCCCAGTTCCGCTGGTCATTCCTCGACACCACCACCAGCGGCGTTCATCTGGTCCTGTCCCGGTAATTCAGCCCGCTCGCCGGAACGTCAGATTCACACGGTGTGCGCCCATCGCGGTGTGCGTGCCTTCCTTCAACGGGAGCACCCCGTGATACACCAGCCGCGAGGGCCCACCCCAGACGACCACATCCCCATGATGGAGCGGTACCCGTCGCAGGGTATCTCGCCGGCGCAGCCCCCCGAACTGAAACACTGCCGGCAGGCCGAGCGATACCGACACGATCGGCGCGTTGAAGTCTTTTTCGTCCCGGTCCTGATGCAGGCTCAATTTCGCCCCGGGCGCATACTGGTTCACCAGGCAGGCGTCCGGATCGAACCCCGCAAACCCGCACTCCTCTGCCGCCTTCTTGGCTAGCGCGGTAAAGGAGACGGGCATTGCGGGCCAGGGCTGCCCCGTCAGCGGGTCCATCGGCACGTAGCGGTATCCGCTCCGGTCCGATACCCAGCCCAGGGGTCCGCAGTTCGTCATGGCGACCGACATCCGGTAGCCGCCCGGCGTTACCATATGGCGGAACCCGGCCGCGGCCGTCACTGCCGCAAGATCGCCGAGAAGGTCGGCCTCCCCATCCAACGCGAATCCGCGCAGCACCGCCGCCCCTTCCGCCAACTCTTCGCGCTCGCCCGGCGCGTCCCGTTCCTCGAATAGCCGCGTCATCTCTCCCATCGTAATTCCGCGTCCGCCGCAATAAGATAGGGGCATGCGACTGCTCGCCTCCCTACTGCTGGCCTCCGCCCTCTTCGCCGGCCCAGTTCCGATCATCTTCGATACCGACATGGGCAACGACATCGACGATGCTCTGGCCCTGGCCGTCATCCACTCGCTTGAGTCCCGCGGCGAGGCCAAACTGCTTGCCGTCACGCTGACCAAAGACAACAAGGACGCGGCTCCCTACGTCGATATCGTGAACCACTTTTACGGCAGGCCCGGTATCCCCATCGGCGTTGTTCGAAACGGCAAGACGCCGAAGGACAACCCCATGATCTCCGTCCCCGTCGCCAACCCCATCTATCCCCGCAGGCTCCGCAACCACCAGGACGCCCCCGAGGCTGTCGCCCTGTTGATGAAAGTGCTCGGCGAACAGCCCGATCACTCCGTCACTATCATCCAGGTGGGCTTCTTCACGAACCTCGCCCGGCTGCTGGATGCTCCGGGAGGGAAGGCATTGGTGCAACGCAAGGTGAAGCTTCTGTCGATGATGGCCGGCGCGTTTCCGAAGGGGAAGAAAGAGTACAACGTCTACATCGATCTTCCTGCCGCGCAGAAGGTGTTTGCCGAATGGCCCACGCCCATCGTTACCTCCGGCTACGAGATCGGTGACACCATCCGCTTTCCGGCCGTGTCGATTGAACGCGACTTCGGCTATGTCAAGCACCACCCCGTCGCCGAAGCCTACCGCCACTACATGAAGATGCCCTATGACCGCCAAACCTGGGATCTGACCAGCGTGCTCTACGCCGTCCGCCCCGACCGCGGCTACTTCGGCCTCTCGGAAAACGGCATCATCACCACCGATGCTGAAGGAGTCACGACGCACACCACGAACCCCGCGGCGCGCCGCCAGTACCTGACGGTCACGCCGGAGCAGCGCATCCGCGTTCTCGAAGCACTGGTGCAGTTGGCCTCGCAGCCACCCGGCACGCCACGCTGAGCGGTAGCCGGCCGGCTACCAGCCCACCGGCTTCCCCTTGTTCTGCTCATCCAGCCACTTCTGGAGTGGCGCAAAGTAGTCCAGAATCGCCCTGGCATCCATCTCCCGCTTGCCCGTAATTGCCTCCAGCGCATCCGGCCACGGCTTGCTCTGGCCCATCTGCAGCATGGCGTCCAACTTCCGTCCCGCTTCTTTCGAGTTGTAAATCGAACAGCGGTGGAGCGGCGACTTGCAACCCGCCGC
>CAZWDD010000488.1:0-2751 GCA_964632345.1 uncultured Solibacteraceae bacterium
TCAACACCCGCTGGAAGGAAATCGTTAACCGCGAATCCGTCCGCCGCCTCTGGCCAGAAGCCGTCTGATTTCTCCCTCCTCATCCCCGCGCGATACCCTATTACTTCCCGATGAAAATCACCCGCATCCTTACCCAGGTCGTCCACGCCCGCATGCGCAACTGGATCTTCGTCAAGGTCGAAACCGACCAGCCCGGCCTCTACGGCTGGGGCGAAGCCACTCTCGAGTGGAAAACCAAATCCGTCGTCGGCGCCGTCGAGGACCTCGCCGTCCTCCTCATCGGCCACGACCCCCGCCGCATTGAACACCTCTGGCAGATCATGCACCGCCAATATTTCTGGCGCGGCGGCATCATCAACTACACCGCCATCAGCGGCATCGACCAGGCGCTCTGGGACATCAAGGGCAAGGAACTCGGCCGCCCCGTCCACGAACTCCTCGGCGGTCCCGTCCGCGACCGCCTCCGCTTCTACGATCACCTCGGCGGCGGCAAACTCGAGGACATCTACGGCACCCTCGATCCCTCCGAATTCGCCGACAAAGTCCACCAATCCATGGCCGAAGGCTTCACCGCCGTCAAGTCCATGCCCATCCCCGTCTCCGATCCCGTCGAATCCCCAGCTGTCCTCAAACGCGCCGCCCGCTGCGTCGAAGCCATGCGCCTTGCCGGCGGCGATGGACTCGACATCATGCTCGACCTCCACGCCCGCACCACCCCCGCCGCCGCCATCCAGTTCGGCCGCCTCCTAACCGACTACAACCTCTACTGGTACGAAGAACCCTGCTGGCCCGAATCCATCGACGGCCTCCAGGAGGTCGCCCGCGCCCTCCCCTTCCCCATCGCCACCGGCGAACGCCGCACCGGCCGCTGGGCGTTCCGCGAACTCGTCGACAAACGCGCCTGCGCCATCGTCCAGCCCGACTGCTCCCACAGCGGCGGCATCTCGGAAACCCGCCGCATCGCCGCCATGGCCGAGGCCTACTCCATCGCCGTCGCCTGCCACAACCCCCAGGGCCCCATCTCCACCGCCGCCTGCACCCACGTCGCCTTCGCCACCCCCAACTACCTCATCCAGGAAGTCGTCCGCAAGGATGTCCCCTGGCGCGCCGACGTCGTCATCGGCCAGATCCCCATCGAAAACGGCCACGCCATCCCGCCCACCGCTCCCGGCCTTGGCATCGATATCAACGAAGCCGAAGCCGCCAAACACCCCTGGCAGCCGGAAGTCACGATGGACGTCTTCCGTCGCGATGGCTCCGTCGCCGACTGGTAAATCCCCCATGCCCATCTCCCGCCGCTCCCTCCTCTCCCTCCCCGCCGCCGCCACTCTCGCCCCCGCACAGCCGCCGGCGGCCCGGCCAAAGGTCGCCTGCCTGCTCAACATCTACTTCCCCAACTCCCACGCCGACGTCTTCCTCTCCCGCCTCCTCGAAGGCTACCGTCTCAACGGCGTCAGCCACCGCCCCCGCCTCCAAACCGTCTCCTTCTACGTCGACCAGTTCCCCCACAACGACATGGCCCGCGAACAGGCCGAAGAGTACGGCATAAAGATCTTCCCCTCCGTCCGCGAAGCCCTCTGCCTCGGCGCTGATTCCCTCGCCGTCGATGGCGTCGCCATCATCGGCGAACACGGCGACTACCCCAAAACCCCGCGCGGCAACATCATGTACCCGCGCAAAAAACGCTTCGACGAAGTCATGGCCGTCTTCGACCACTCCCGCCGCCGCGTCCCCCTGATGAACGACAAGTACTTCGCCTACGAGTGGGCCGACGCCAAGGCCCTCTACGATCGCGTCAAACGCGACAATCTCCCCTTCTTCTGCGGCTCCTCCCTCCCCCTCACCTGGCGCCGCCCCGCCCTCGAATTCCCCCGCGGCATCCAACTCTCCGAACTCCTCGCCGTCTCCTTCTCCGACATCGAGGAACACGGCTACCACGCCATCGAACTCCTCCAGGCCATGGCCGAAAAACGCAAGGGCGGTGAAACCGGCATCGCCGAAATCCGCTGCGTCGAAGGCGATGCCGTCTGGTCCGATCCCTTCTGGTCCCGCGATCTCCTCGACGCCGCCCTCCGCCATCGCCACAACCACGTCCCCCTCAACAACACTCCGCCCCAGGCCTTCTTCATCCGTTACCGCGACGGCGTCAAAGCCTCCATCCTCAACCTAAACTCCCACGCCCGCGACTACCTCTTCGCCGCCCGCGAAACCTCCGGCGCCCTCCACTCCTCCTGCTTCTACATCCAGCTCTACGTCCACAATCACTGGGGCTTCATGGTCCGCCACTTTGAGGATCTCGTCCTGTCCCGCAAGTCCCCCTACCCGCCCGAGCGCACCCTCATGGCCAACGGAATCCTCCTTGCCGGGCTCGATTCCCGCCTCGACGGCCACCGCTGGCTCCCTACCCCGCACCTGAACGAAATCACTTACTAACTCCCCCTCATGCTTCCTGCTATCTTGTTACTCGCGCAGTTCCTCGACGGCTACAACGGCATCTGGTATTTCAACCAGCCATCAAAAGACCAATACGTCTATAAATACTCCGGCGGCTTCGCCACTTATCCCCAGCAGCAGTCCCCCATCGCCATCTTCGCCCCCGCCGTCAACAAGACCTTCTTCTGCTACGGCGGCGCCCGCCCCGGCGAGCAGCGCCTCCTTCAGATGGTCTCCTACTACGACCACAACACCGGCCTCGTCCCCCGCCCCACCCTCCTCGTCGACAAAGCCACCGAGGACGCCCACGACAATCCC
>CAZWDD010000488.1:2761-3199 GCA_964632345.1 uncultured Solibacteraceae bacterium
TCGACAGCGAGGGCCACATCTGGATCTTCTCCAACGCCCACGGCACCGCCCGCCCCGCCTTCATCCACCGCTCCCGCAAGCCCTACGACGTCTCCGCCTTCGACCTCATTCACACCACCAACTTCTCCTATGGCCATCCCTGGTACGTCCCCGGCCAGGGCTTCTTCTTCCTCCATACCATCTACGCCGACAAGGGCCGCTCCCTCCGCTGGTCCACCAGCCCCGATGGCCGCAACTGGTCGGACTCCCACCTGCTGGCCCGCATCGAACTCGGCCACTACCAGATCACCGCCCACGCCGGCCCTCGCACCGCCACGGCCTTCAACATGCACCCCATCCCCGGCGGCCTCAATGCCCGGACGAATCTCTATTACCTCGAAACCACCGACATGGGCCGCACCTGGCGCACCGCCGCCGGCCAGACCATCCAGCCGCCGC
>CAZWDD010000489.1:0-3191 GCA_964632345.1 uncultured Solibacteraceae bacterium
CCGGGGACACGGCTTTGCGGACGGGTGGAATTGGGGGAGGGCGTGTTTCTGGGGGTGGGAGCGAGCGTGTTGCCGGAGGTGCGGATTGGGGCGTGGGCGGTGATCGGGGCGGGAGCGGTGGTGCGGAAGGATCTACCGGCTGGAAGCCGGGCATGGGGCGTACCGGCGTCAGTAACGGGAAATTCGAGATGAAGCGACCTAACATTGCACTGGCGCAGCCGGTGTTTCTCGGCAACGAGAAGAAGTATGTGAACGAGTGCCTGGACACGGGATGGATCTCGTCGGTAGGGCAGTTTGTAACGCGGTTTGAGGCGGCATGGGCGGAGTATCTGGATACGCCGCATGTGGCAGCGTGCGCGAACGGGACGGTGGCGCTTCATGCGGCGCTGCTGGCGGCGGGGATTGGACCGGGGGACGAGGTATTGGTCCCGACGTTGACCTATGTGGCGTCGGCGAATGCGGTGACCTACTGCGGGGCCAAGCCGGTGTTCGTGGACGCCGATGAAGCGACGATGAACCTGGATACGACGGACATCGAACGGCGGATTACGGCGCGGACGAAGGCGGTGATGCCGGTACATCTATATGGGCAGCCGTGCGAGATGGATGCGATCAACGCAGTGGCGCGGAAGCATGGATTGATCGTGGTGGAAGACGCGGCGGAGGCGCATGGGGCGTTGTATCGCGGACGCCGGGCGGGAACGTTGGGAGATATCGCAACGTTCAGTTTCTTCGGGAACAAGACGATCACGACGGGCGAGGGAGGGATGATCGCGTCGCGGAATGGGGATTGGATCGAGCGGGCGCGACTGCTGCGGGGACAGGGAATGGATCCGCAGCGGCGGTACTGGTTTCCGATGGTCGGCTATAACTACCGGATGACGAATATCCAGGCGGCGATCGGGCTGGCGCAGACGGAGCAGTTGGAAGAGCATCTGCGGCGGAGAAGAAAGGTGGCGGAGTGGTATGACCGGTATCTGTTGGAGGTGGATGGGTTGAGGCTGCCGAAGGAGGCGGAGGGGACGACGTCGAGCCACTGGTTGTACGTGGTTCGAGTGACGGGCGCGGATGCGGCGCGGCGGGATGCGGTGATGGCGACGCTGGCCGGCGAAGGTATTGAGACGCGGCCGGTGTTTTATCCGATGCATGTGCTGCCGCCGTACTTTGAGCCGGATGGAGACTACCCTGTAGCGGACCGGTTGGCGGCGGAAGGGATCTGCCTGCCGACGCACGCGGCGCTGACCGAGGAAGATGTGCGGCGGGTGGCGGAGAGTCTGCGCGAGGCAGTGGCATAGGATGAGGCGGGCGGGGGTGGCGTTGCTGGCGGTGGCGGCTTCCCTGCCCTGCCTGGGACAGGAGACGTTCCGGGACAGTTTCGAGGATGACCGGGGGTGGTTTCTCTTTGAGGAGTTAGTGGGCGGGAGCCCGTGCTACGGAGCGGGAGCGGGGTCGATGACGCGAACGGCGGAGCGCGCCTATATGGGGCGGCGGAGCTTGCAACTGTGGGCCAACGAGAAGGGGACGCGGAAGGGCAATCATCTGATTGCGGTGAAGCGACTGGGCGACAAGGGGCGGGGCGGACGCTGGGTGTATACGGCGCATGTGTTTGTGCCTGACGACGGGAAACCATACCAGACGGGGCCGGAGATCAGTGTGCAGAACACACGGCGGGAGGCGGACGGACGGCACCTTACGTATTCGGCGGCGGTGCAATACCAAGCGAACCCGAACACACAGCATGCCGGGGCGTGGGCGGTGTGGCGGAAGACGGGTGGAGGCAAGCCGGGGTGGGAGAAGGCGTTTGTGCGGCCGATTGCGAAGGAGCAATGGTACAAGTTAACGCTTGAGTTCGATTTCGACTGGAACCGGTACGGGTGGTTTTCGGTGGAAAGCGAGCGGGAGAAGTGGAGCGTGGACCTGTCGGAGATGGAGATCGCCGGACAGGCCAAGCACGACGAGGAGGCGTTCGCGGTGACACTGGAGGGGGAGAACTTCTGGAACAACTGTGGGGAGACTGGCGTGTTCCGGCAGCGGTTTTTCTATGACGATGTGAGTCTGGAGCGGATGCCGGCGCCGGCGGTGGCGGGGATGCGGAAGCTGGCGGGAGAAGTTTATGAGTTCCAGTTTGCGGCGGGGGCGGCAGCGTATCCGCTGCGAGTGATGAA
Organism: uncultured Solibacteraceae bacterium; assembly: GCA_964632345.1. GTDB lineage: Bacteria > Acidobacteriota > Terriglobia > Bryobacterales > Bryobacteraceae. Next base: position 2,166 of record CAZWDD010000489.1, read on the forward strand.
CATCCTGATGGGGGAGAAACTGGAGGCGAAGGGGGCGTGCTATCTGGCGTATACAGCGGCCCGGCGGGAGTTACTGGTGATGGATGAGACAGGGGAGAAGGCCTCGGCGCGGGGACCGTTGGGCGAGGAGGTGGCGGGGGCGCGGTGCCGGGTGACGTCAAGCGCGGTGGAGGAGAGGGACGGCGTGATCACGCTGCGGTTGGAGGTGCGGCCGGTGGGAATGCGGCGGGCGAATATCTATGCGGCGGCGCGGGATGAGCATGGGGGGAACTCGGGCTGGGTCCGGGTGGGGGAGTGGAGCGAGCCCGAGTAGGAGTTGCCGCATCAGGGCTTGAGGCCGAAGAGGTCCTTGGGGACGCGTTTGAAGGTGAAGCGGGCAGGGTTGACGGCGGTGGCGCCGGGCGTATCAACGAGAACGATTTCGGCGGCGACGGGTTCGTACGCGGCGCGGGGGGCGATGGTGCCCTTGGCGACGAGGATCTTCTGGCGCTCGGGGTAGATGCCGAGGTGGACGATCTGGTGGATGGAGTTGGGGGAAGAACGGCGCTTAGTGAGCACGAGGTAGTTCTTCATGGTGGGGGTGGAGCCTTCGGCTTCAATAACGGCGGTGAGGCCCATGTGATAGAACGTGTTGCCGCCGTGGCGGACGGCGGTCTCGATGTATTCGCCGTCGTCAAAGGACCGGACGCGGCCGGCGACGCGGATGGGCTTGCCGTGCTGGGAGTCGGTCTTGCCGCCGACGGCCATGTCGAAACGGCCGTTGATGCCGGCCTTGAGAGCGGCGTCGACGGCTGCGGGATCGTACATGACGACAACCCAGCCTGCGGCCTTCTGCTGGAGGAGTTGTTCGAGGAGGAAGGTGGAATCGCCGGCGGCGCCGCCGCCGATGTTATCGCCGGTATCCATGAGGGCGACGGGGAACTTGGAGGCGCGCATGGCGTTGCGGACGGCGGTGGCGGCGTCGGGGGCGTTCATTTTGAGTTCGTGGCGGATGTTCCAAACGCGGTCGGAAAGGCGTTTGGCTTC
>CAZWDD010000490.1:0-3179 GCA_964632345.1 uncultured Solibacteraceae bacterium
TCGAAGTCATCGAGCGCCTTCTTCTCGTCGGCGTCAAGGGTGCGGTCGGCATCGGCCTTGAGGTCTGCGTGGCGCATGCGTTCAGCCTGGGAGAAGATGGCGGAATCCTTGCGGCGCATCTCGAGGCGGAGGTCTTCGATGGCGATGGGGCGGCCGGCAGCGGCCGCGCGGCGGCCGGCGTGGAATTTGGGAAGGAGGGCGGCCTCCATGGCATCGAGCGCCTTTTTGTCGGGACCGTCCTTGAGGAGCGCCTGGAGTTCCTTTGTCTTGGCTTCGGCGCGTTGGCGGAAGGCTTCGTCCTTATAGGGGACGTCGACATTTTCCACCTGAATGGCGTTAAAGAAAGCCTGGAAGCGATAGAAGTCCTTCTGCGGAATGGGGTCGTACTTGTGGTCGTGGCAGCGGGCGCAGCCGAGGGTGAGACCGAGGAAGACGCTGGCGGTGGTGCCGGTGACTTCGCTCAGATAGTTCTGCCGGACTTCGTCGGCGACGAGGTTGGAGCGATCCCACGGGGCGAGGCGAAGGAAGCCAAGAGGGACGTGGCCCTGCACATCGGGCTGATAGTTGTTGCGGGTCTTGGAGTGTTCATCGCCGCCAGCCAACTGCTTCAGCACGAAGCGGTCATAGGGCATGTCGTTGTTGAACGCCTCGACAACCCAATCGCGGTAGCGCCAGGCGTTGCCGATGGCGCCGTCGCCTTCCAGGCCGGAGGTTTCCCCGTAGCGGACCAGGTCGAGCCAGTGGCGGCCCCAGCGCTCGCCGTAGCGGGGATCGGCGAGGAGTTTGTCGACGAGATTCTCAAAGGCCTTCGTCGAATTGTCACTGAGAAACGCATCGAGTTCCGATGGGCTGGGCGGGAGGCCGACAAGGTCAAAATAGACGCGGCGGGCCAGGGTGCGCTTGGAGGCGGCGGAGGCCAGTTGGAGCTTCTCGTTGCCGAGCCGAGCGAGGATGAACTTGTCGATGGCGTTATGGCCGCCAGGAACGGAGGGGACTGCGGGCCTAATCGGTTTTTCATAAGGCCAGCGCCATTCGGCCTTGGCAGCCGCACGCTCCTCCGGCATCTCCCTGATCCATTTTTCGACTTCCTCGATCTCGGCGGCGGTGAGTTCCCCGCCGAGCGGCATGCGGGGCTCGAGCGAGCCCTTCATCATGAGAAGCATGGGGCTTTTTTCCGGGTGGCCGCCGAAAATGCCCGCGCCGTGCTTCTTTCCGCCCTTGCGGATGGCGGCTAGATCCGAGACGACAAAATCACTCGCTTTTGTTTTTTCGCCATGGCAGGAACCGCACTTGGCAGTAAGCACGGCGGGCACGCCGGCTCCAAAAACACCGAGGCCGAGGCTGACAGCAACGAGGCAAAGCCGAGTCCGCATGGCAAAGAGTATATAACTTAATAAACCCTTTCGTAGTATCCCCATTCGAAATCGTTCTCTCGATAGGTGAGAGATAGCGAGAAGCCATTTTTCTCGGTGAAAAAACGGAGCGAGCGTCGGTTTCGCACGGGGCCGTGCATTATGGAGGCCCCGGCAATGGCGGGGCGGGCGGAGCGGAGCACGGCGTCGAGGAGTTGCTGGGCGAGGCCACGGGCACGCGCGTGAGGGGCGACGGCGATCTGATCGATGAGCAGGTAGGATTCTGGCGGGTGGCGAAGCATGTGGGCGAGGGGTTCGGCACCGAGCGCGGCGAGAGCGGTGCCGCGGGCGGCGAGCAGGAAGCCGGCGGGTTGTTGGGCGTCATCGAAGGCGATGACGGAATCCGGCGCGAGGGTGACTTTGGCGGCGTATTCGGCGGGCGAACCCTGGAAGACAAGGTAGCCCTGCGACCCATCCGCGGCCCCGGGGCGGTAGGCGACGGACTGAGACAACGCGGCGAAGAGTTCGCCATGAGCGGGCAGGGCGGGGAAAATGGTCATCGCTTCTTTTTGGACTTCGTGGACTTTTTGCGGCCGGGCTGGGGAGGGAGCCAGATACCGAACTGGAGGGTCTTGGCGGCCGCATCGACACGGTCGAGGACAACGTGGACCTTCTCGCCGATTTTGTACTCGCGGCGGGTGCGTTCGCCGACGAGGCGGCGGGCGTTGTCGTGAAACTTGAAACGGTCGCCGGGAATGGAGTCGAGAGGGACGAGGCCTTCGATGAAGAGGTGTTCGAGTTCGACGAAGAGGCCGAATTTAGTGACGGAGATGATCATGGCGTCGAAGTCTTCGCCGACGCGATCGATCATGAACTTGACCTTCTTCCACTCGACCAGATCGCGTTCGGCCTCGCCGGCTCGCCGTTCGGTGAACGAGCAATCGGCGCCATACTCCTCCATCTGCTCTTCGGTCCAGGCGGGCGGCTGATGGTCGAGGAGGCGGCCAAGGACGCGGTGGACCATCAGGTCCGGGTAGCGGCGGATGGGGGATGTGAAGTGAGTGTATGTAGTGGCGGCGAGCGCGAAGTGGCCTTCGTTTTCGTGGCTGTACCGGGCCTGCTTGAGAGAACGGAGCATGAGGTAGCTAAGGATGCGTTCCTCGGGCTTGCCCTCAATTTTGGCGATGAGCTTCTGGTAGTTGCGGGAGGTGACGTTGGCGCGTTCATCGGCCATGACGATGTCGCGGCGGACCTTGCGGCCGTCGCGGCGCTTGTCGACCATACCGAACTTCTTAACGGGAAGCGCACCGAAGGCGAGCGTGTAGCCGAACTGCGAGGCGATCTCTTCGAAATCGTGCACCTTCTTTACATCGGGGATTTCGTGAATGCGGTAAAGGGAGGGAACGTTGGCGTGAGCCATATGGGCGGCGACGGCCTCGTTGGCCGAGAGCATGAACTCCTCGATGATGCGGTGGGCGATGTTGCGGGGCGCGCGGGCTACGCCAACCATGAGACCGTTTTCGTCGAATTCGATGAGCGACTCGGGGAGGTCGAAATCGATCGAGCCTCGGCGGGTGCGTTTGCGATTGAGGATCAGCGCGAGTTCGCGCATATGCTCGAAATGGGAAACCAGATGAGCGTAGACCTTGCGTTCGGCTTCGTCGCCTTCGAGGATGCGGTGGACGGAGGTATAGGTCATGCGGGCGGCCGACCGGATGATGCCGCGGGTGAAGGACTGTGTGACGACGTCGCCGGCGTTATCGATTTCGAGTTCGGCCGACATGACGAGGCGGTCTTCGTTAGGGCGGAGCGAGCAGATGCCCGTGG
>CAZWDD010000491.1:0-3178 GCA_964632345.1 uncultured Solibacteraceae bacterium
CGGCGATGGCGGCGGCGGAGGAGTCGACGGGTTCGATGTCGTTGAAGGGGTCGGCGGGGCGGCTGAGATAGTCGCCCATGAGGGCAAGGCCGGGGGCGCCGGTGTCCCAGTAGGGGACGCCGCAGACGGGGGTTTGATCGATGTAGAAGTCGCAGGTGGCGCGGGCGGCGCGGAGCATGAAGTCTGGCGGAGTGAGGTGGTGGGCGGCGAAGAATTCGATCTGCTCGGTGAAACCGAGCATGGCCCAGGCGAGGCCGCGGGTCCAGGTGGTGAAGGGGGAGTAGCCTTGCTGGGAGCTGGGGCAACGGGCGTTGCCGTCGTTGCGGTTGAAGACGACTTCGTGGACGGTGCGGCCGGGGGTGCGGTCGTAGGAGTCGCGGCCTTCGCCGTAGAAGACGTTGAATTGAGCGGTGGCGCGGGCGTGGTCGAGGAGGCGGTCGAGGAGGGAAATTTTCTGATCGTTTTCGCCCATGAGGGCGTGGCCCAACTGGTGGCTGACGGCGAGGGCGCGGAGGGAGCGGATGGTGTCGACGAAGAGGGAATGTGGGCCGTTGAAGGAGTAGATGTATCCGCCGCCGCCGCGGATGGAGGACCAGCGGGCGGCCTGGACGGCGCCGGTGCATTGGAGGGCGAGGACGTAGAAGTTGCGCTCCCATTCGTTGGCGGGGAGGCGGCCTTCGTCGAGGAGGCGGAGGAGGTTGCCGTAGGTGGAGACGTTGTTGAAGCCGTGGTCATGGACACCGATGTGGGTGATGTGCGGGGCCATGAGATCGACGGTACGTTTGCGGCCTTGTTGGAGGAACCAGTCCTCGCCGGTGGCATCGAACTGGAGGATGGCGGCGCCGAACTGGAAGCCCTGGGTCCATTCGGTCCAGCCGCGGGAGGTATAGCGGCCCTCGACGGTGAAGACGGGAGCGCCCTGGGAGGGCTCCCAGGAGTTTTCGATGGAGCGGATCTTGGCGGCGGAAGCGGTCCAGAGTTTCTCGATGCGGGGCAACAGGGCCGCTGGGGAGAGGGACGGGTCGAGTTTGATCATTTTTCGGTGAGGGCTTTCAGGATGAGGGCGGCCCATTGGGGGCCTTTGAAGCTGTCGTGGGTGTCGACGTAGAACTCGTCGGCGGAGTGGGCGCCCTGGGCGGCGCCGCCGCCACCGATGGTGATGGCGGGGATGCCGAGGCTCATGGGGATATTGCTGTCGGTGGAGCCGGCGCGGGTGGCGAAGACGGTGACGCCAATGCGTTTGGCGGCGTCGAGGGCTTTGCGGACGATGGGGAGGGAGTCGGGCGGCTCGGCGGCGGGGCGGAGGCCCATGACCTTGATATCGAGTTCGAGGGGGGCGGCGGAGCCAGGCCAGCGGGCCTTTTCAGCGTTGAGGCCGTGGAGAAAAGCGGCGCGCATGCGCTCATCGAGGGAGGCGAGTTCGCGGGCCGATTCGCTGCGCATATCCACTTCCATGCTGACGCTGATGGGGACGGAGTTGACGCTGGTGCCGCCTTCGACGCGGCCGATGTTGAAGGTGGTTTTGGGGGAGGAGGGGACCTGGATATCGGCGATGCGGGCGATGGCGCGGCCCATGGCGTGAGCGGGGTTGGGCATGCCGAAGGAGCCGTAGCTGTGGCCGCCGCGGCCCTTGTAGGTGACGAGGTAGCGGTTGCTGCCGACGGCGCGGGTGACCATGGAGAGGCCGGTGCCATCGACGGAGATGAAGGCATCGACCTGGCCTTTGAGTTCGGAGGAGAAGAGATGGCGGACGCCGCGGAGGTCGCCCTGGCCTTCCTCGCCGACGGTGGCGACGAAGAGGATGGTGCCGGGGAAGGTGGCGTTATGTTTTTGAAAGGCGCGAGCGACGGACAGGACGGAGGCGAGGCCGCGGCAGTCATCGCCCATGCCGAGGCCGCGGAGTTTTTCGCCGTCGCGGCGGACGGAAACATCCATGCCTTCGGGGAAGACAGTATCGAGGTGGGCGCTGAAGACGATGAGCGGTTTGGGTGCGCTGGAGCCTGGCCAGCGGGAGATGACGTTGCCTTCGGAATCGATGCGGACATCGGCGAGTCCGAGGGAGGCGAGGCGGCGGGCGTACTCTTCGGCGCGGGCCTTTTCCTTAAAGGGCGGGGCGGGGATCTGGCAGATGGAAATCTGTTGATCGAGGGTCCAGGCCTGGTCTGCCTGGATGGTGGCCAGGACTGCGTCGAAGTTCTGAGCAGGTGCGGCAAGGGCAGCAAGCGCGAGGAGCAGCCAGCGGGACATTCCCTCTATTGTGCCTGATGCACCGGAAAGGTGCGGGTAGCGTGGCGGGGGCAGGAAGTTTGATATATATTCCGGCATGAATCGACGCACCCTGTTGTCCATGCCCCTCCTCGCCTCCCCGTTAGCGGCACAAGCACCGAAGCCGAAGCGGATCAACAAGGCTATCGAACTGCTGTCCCAAGGCCAGCCCATCTACTACACCGGCGCTCGCGGCGGCGCCGGGTACGAAGAGGGCAAGAAGATGGCGCACACCTGGGCCGATTACATCAACTATGAGATGGAGCACGGGCAACTGGACTTCAGCGCGCTGCGGAACTTCATGCGGGGGCTGATCGACGGGGGCCCGACGAAGAGCGGGCACCGGACGCCGGCGGTGATTGCGACGCTGCCGGTACTTGGGGTGAGCAAGGCGCACATGGAGGCGAATTTCTGGGTGGTGCAGCAGGCTCTGCTAACGGGGATTCATGGGATCCTGCTGTGCCACGCGCGGGATCCAGAGGCGATCAAGACGTTCGTGGCGGCGTGCCGGTATGTGGATTCGAAGCCGGTGGCTGGGCTGCCGGAAGGGATGCTGGGCAACGGGAGCCAGGGGAGTCCGGCGGAGATCTGGGGCCTGAGTGCGGCGGAGTACAAGAAGAAGGCGGACCCGTGGCCGTTGAACCCGGACGGGGAGTTTCTGCTGGGGCTGAAGATCGAGGACAAGTACGCGCTGGCGAATGCGGAGAAGGTGGCGGCGGTGCCAGGGATCGGGTTTGCCGAGTGGGGGCCGGGAGACATGGGGCTATCGATGCGGCTGCCGGATGGACACGGGGCGAATGCGGAGCTGCATCCGGAGATGGCCAAGGCGCGGTCGCGCGTGCTGGCGGCGTGCAAGGCGAATAAGCTGGCGTTTCTGAATACAGTCCGGCCGAACGATGTGGAGGCTATGATC
>CAZWDD010000492.1:0-3175 GCA_964632345.1 uncultured Solibacteraceae bacterium
GATCTCCGGCAGCGCTTGGAGGACATGGGCGATCCCCTTATTCGGGGACAGCAGGCCGAAGGTCAACAGCACCACTCGCCCCTCCACGCCGAACTGGTCTTTGAAGTACGCCGGGTCCACGAATCCGACGTCTGGGATGCCGTGCGGGATCAGATCGATCTTTGCCACCGGAGCCCGATAGACCTCCTGCAGAATCCGCTGCCCGCAAGCTGCCATTACGATCAGCCGCGTCGAGAGCTCGATGAGCGCTTCCATAACCCGCTGCTGCTCCAGGCCCGGCTCACGCAGCACGGTGTGGAGTGTCGTCACCACCGGCATGCGCAGCTCCCGCAGAAACGCCAGAATGTGAGCCCCCGCGGGTCCGCCATAGATTCCGTACTCATGCTGGAGGCAGACGATGTCTACGTTGCTGATGTTCAGGAAGTCTGCTGCGCGCAGATAGGATGAGAGGTCATGCTCCTCCATCTCAAATCGAACGGCGTCCGGATATGCATATCCTTCGGCGGAGTCGTTCACGGCGACGACGAAACACTGACACTGCGGGTGCGCCGCGGCCACCGCCTCATGCAGGTCGGCAGTGTAAGTCGCAATGCCGCATTTTCGAGGCAAATGATCGCCAACGAAGGCGATCTTGCATATCTTCGATGTTTCTTTCACAGTATCCTTCTGGCCCGGACGATGTATCGCTCCGGAGCCGGTCCAATGAACGTGAATGGGTAGCAGGTGACCAGGGTCAGGACCTCGGTGTCACTCACTGCAAGGACGTCCGTGTCTGTCGGTTGCACCACGGCCACCGAGACGACGCGATAGCGAAACTCCGCGGTCCGCGTCGTCAGCTGCAGTTCATCGTCCTGCCGTATATTGCGGAGGGGACGGAAGAACGTATCCCGGTGCCCAGAGATGCCCACGTTTCCGGGATGGCCCGGCAGTGTGGTGCCGGCGATGTGGCCCGCCGCCCGCTTCAGAGTCTTGGCGCCTGTCCCTTCCAGCACCATCACCGATAGCCCCAGCCTGGGCACCACCAGACGGCCGATCACGCCGTCCGCCGGAACCTCCACTGCCGCCGCCACACTCGCCTGCACTACTGGCAGGGCAACGGCCACGGACGGAAACGCCGCGCTCGTCTGGTGCTGGAACCACCAGGCATCGGCGAGCGTGTACGCGCAGTATCCAAGGAGAGCCACGCCGCTTACCAACAGCACGCGCCGCAGGCCGTCTACTTGAATCCGCAGCTTCATTGGATGTCCCTTGCGACGTAGCCGGTCCGTGTCCGCACGCTCAACCTGCCGTATCCCGGCGCGGCCGCGGTGACGCGGAGCTTCCGCATTCCGCCTTCCGGCGCGGTGCTGCTGGAGACAAACCCGAGCGTATACTGGCGCCGGGTGCCGGTCGCAATCCGCTCGCAGACGGCCTCCAGGTCGCGGGTCCCGCCGGGAACGTACGCTTCCCCGCCCGTGGTCTCCGCCAGGCGCCGCAGCACGCCCGGATTGCGGTCCGGAACCTCCTCGTCGAATACGCCGATGGTGTAGATCGCCGCGTTGGACTCCATTGCCATTCGCAGCACGTCCGCCAGGTCGTGCCGGCTGGCGTTGTCGGCGCCGTCACTGATTACAAGCAAGACCTTCTTCTCCCGCCGTCCCACCCCCAGTTGGTTCAGCCCTTCGATCACGGCATCATAAAGCGCCGTCTGGCCGGAAGGAGTGGTGCGCGTGATGGCCGCGGCCAACTCCTCCGGCTTGTTTGTGAAGCGCGGCGGATCCAGCAGTCCCAACGAGACGTTTTCGTTAAAGTTGACGACGAACATCTCGTCCTCCGAACTGCTGAACCGCACGAACGCCTGCGCCGCCGCCACAACGTCGGCCAGTTTGGTCCGCATGCTCCCGCTATGGTCCACCACCAGTCCCGCTGTCATCGCGAGATCTTCGTGCCGGAATAGCCGGATCGATTGCCGCACTCCATCTTCAAACACCGTAAAATTCTCTTCTTTCAACCCCTCGGCCACTGCGCCTCTGCCGTTCTTCACCGTTGCCTGCAACACCACCAGATCGACATTCACGGAAATCGCCAGCTCCTGCGGCATGTGCGCGCCCGCCAAGCTTGCCAGAAACAGGAGCGTCGATCGCAATGTGATTCTCATCGCGCCCGCCCCCCTTCGCTCATGCTTTTCCAGTCGTAGGGAAATCGGCGGCCGCACTGCATGCACACGACATACGTATCTGGCCCCGCACCCGTTGCGAGGGTAATCGGGAAAGAAGTTTTCTTGTGCGGGCACCCCCACAGGTGTTCACCCAGCTTCACCAGGCCTCTCCGCAACGCCGTTCCGACTTTGTCGAATGGAATCATCGAGTCTCTTCACGCCACCACGATCCGGCGATACTCGGGCTGCCACATCGATTCCTTGATCTGCCGATCCATATCGTCGAACCGGACACTGGCCAGTCCTTCCGCCACGGCCGCCTCGGCCACCGCTACCGCTACCGTCAACGAAACGCTCCGGAGATCATCAATCTGGGGCAGCAGCGAGGCGCCCGGCTGGCGCACCGTTACCAGGCTCGACACCGCGCTAGCCGCCGCGGCGAACATCCCATCGCTCACACGGCTTGCCCGCGACGCGATGACGCCGAGCCCCAGCCCCGGATACAGCATGGTGTTGTTGATCTGGGCGATCACGTACGTCACGCCCTTGTACGTTACCGGTGGAAAGAAGCTTCCCGTCGCCACCAGAGCCCTGCCGTCGGTCCAGGCGATCAGATCGGAAGGGTTCGCCTCGGCGTGTCCGACGGGACTCGATAACGGAAAAATGATCGGCCGTTCCGTATTCGCCGCCATCTCCCGGACAATCGCCTCCGTGAATGCGCCGCCCTCGGTGGAAGCTCCGATCAGCATCGTCGGCTTTACGTGCCGCACTACTTCCGCCAGTCCAACCCCACGCCCGCTGTCTCCCCGTTTCCAACGATTGCTCTCCGCGTCCGGCCTCGCATACGGCAATTGGTGATCGAGTAACTGTTCAGCCATTCCCTCGGTCAACAGTCCGTTCCGGTCCACGCACCAGAAGCGGCTCCGCGCGGCCTCTTTCGACAATCCCTCCAGTACCATCGCGTCGCGCAACTGATCCGCCACGCCCATCCCGGCCGTGCCCGCGCCAAAGATGACAACCCTTTGTTTTCGCAGCGGC
>CAZWDD010000493.1:0-3173 GCA_964632345.1 uncultured Solibacteraceae bacterium
GGTGGTGGCGGACTCGACGGCGATAGAGGCGCTATCGATGACGGCGCCGGAGGTGTCGGAGACGGTGCCGTTGAGGTTGGCGCGGTCCACCTGGGCGAAAGAGGTGGCGGAGAGGGAGAGGAGGAGCGCGAAGATCCTGTAGGGGTGGCGCATATACAGGATTCAGGGTAGAGGGGCGATGGATACAGTTTTCTGAATAACAAATGACGATTTCGTGACAATTGACAATTTCGTTACGAAAGGCCGCCGTATTGTTACAACGGCGGCCTTTCGGGGTAGGTTCAGTTGGCGGCGGTGAGCAGAGCGAGGCAGGATTCAAAGGCCTCCAGATGATTGAGAGAGGCGTTCATGAGATTGGTGAAGACGCGCTTGATGTCGAAGCGGGCGCCGGGGAGGGCGGTCTCGAGGTCGGCGATATCGACGGTTTCAATGGCGACGCCGACTTCGAGGGCATCTTTCAGGGAGATGGCGCCTTTGGCGGTGAGTTCGGAGTACAGGGTGGCGAGATCGGGGTTGGCGAAGACGCCGGGAAGGTCGGCGGCGGCGGGGTCGGGAATGTTGTGGCGGGTGAGGAGGTTGCCGATGGCTTCGAAGTGCTGCTGCTCGGAGGCGGCGATGCGCTCGAAGGTGGAGTAGTTCCAGCGTTCAAAGAGGAAGCGATAGACGTCGCGGGCGAGTTTTTCTTCCTCGCGCATGAACTGGAGGGCCTCGATTTCGGCGGCGGTGGGTGGGGCGTAGACGGTGGGCGGCTGGTTCCGGGGGCCTTTGGGTCCGAAGGCGGGGCCGTTCTGAGAGAAGGCCGGCGCAAGGGAAAGGATCGCCATGGCGGCCAGGGTGAGAAGGGAAGTGGGTTTCATGTTGAACTCCTTTGCCCTTTTGAAATGCAGCCGGAATGCCAAACGTAACTGGTTGATAATGCGTTGGTTAGGAAGGGGAGTGGGGTGCAGGAAGTGCGCGGGGTACGCAGGAATTGCGCGTCAGGAGGTGATGCCGTAGTCCTTGAGCCGGTACTGGAGCGTGCGGAGGCTGATGCCGAGCTGTTCGGCGGTGCGGGTACGGTTGTTGCCGTTGGCGGCGAGGGCATCGAGGATGGCCTGGCGTTCGATATCGCGGAAGAGGACAGGGCGCGTGGGGCCGGCGGGGGTGATGGGGAGATCGTCGGGTTCGATGACGCCATCGGCGAGGATGGCGAGGCGCTGCATGGTGTTTTCGAGTTCGCGGACGTTGCCGGGCCAGGGGTAACGGAGTAGGACGGATTCGGCTTCCGGGGAGAGGGAGAGGTCCTTCTTGTTGAGGGTCTGGGCGGCGCGGCGGAGGAAGAAGCGGGCGAGGGCGGGAACGTCGGAGGGCCGGTTGCGGAGCGGGGGGATCTCGATGGGGAAGAGGTTGAGGCGGTAGAAGAGGTCCTCGCGGAAGGAGCCGGCGGCGACGGAATCGCGCAGGTTGCGATTGGTGGCGGCGATGACGCGGACATCGACGGTGATGAGGCGGGAGCCGCCGACGCGTTCAAAGGAGCGTTCCTGGAGGACGCGGAGGAGTTTGGCCTGGAGATTGGCGTCGAGTTCGGCAATCTCGTCAAGGAAGAGAGTGCCGCCGTGGGCGCGTTCAAAGCGGCCGGTGTGTTGCGAGGCGGCGCCGGTGAAGGCGCCCTTCTCGTGCCCGAAGAGTTCGCTTTCGATGAGGGAGGGGGTGAGGGCGGCGCAGTTGACGGCGACGAAGGCGTTGGCGGCGCGAGGGCTGTTGGCATGGATACAGCGGGCGACAACCTCCTTGCCGGTGCCGCTTTCGCCGGTGACGAGAACGGTGGCGGGTGTGGGGGCGACCTTGCGGATGAGCTCGACGGCGGCGCGCATGGAGGGATGATCGGCAATGAGGGAGCGGCAGGAGAAGCGTGCGTCGGACTCTTCCCGAAGGAGCTCGCGTTCGTTGTGGGCGCGGGCACGTTCGAGCGCCTTGCGGACAAGGATGCGGAGTTCGTCGGGGCTCTGGAGGGGCTTGCCGATGTAGTCCTCGGCCCCGAGTTTCATGGCTTCGACGGCGGAGGCGACGGTGCCGAAGCCGGTAATCATGAGGACGGGAGTGGACGGCGAGTGTTCCTTGACCCAGCGGAGAACGGAGAGACCGTCGCCATCGGGGAGTTTGAGATCGCTGACGACGAGGTGGAAGTGGCGGTTGTGAAAGGCGGCGATACCGGCGGCGACGGTGGGAGCGGTGGAGACGGAGTAGCCTTCGCCGGAGAGGATGGCCTGGAGGAGGGAGCGGAAGCCCGGGTCGTCATCGACGACGAGGATGTGTTCGCGGGCGGGTGAGGCGTCAGGCATTGGCATGGAGGGGGAGCAGCACCTCCGCACAAACGCCGCCGGAGGGGCGGGGTTCGAGGGTTAGGTGGCCGCCGAGGGAATCGACCAGTTTACGCGAGATGGAGAGGCCGAGGCCGGTGCCGGAGGCCTTGGTGGTGAAGAAAGGTTCGAAGAGGCGCCTGGCGGCGTCACCGGATAGGCCCGGCCCGTTATCGAGGACGCGGAGGAGGGCGCAATCGCCGGCGGTGGTCATTTCGAGGCGGACGATGCCGTGCGGGAGGGAGCGGACGGCTTCGGCGGCGTTACCGAGGAGGTTGAGGAGGACTTGTTCGAGGAGCTGGGGGTCAGTCTCGACGGAGAAGGGCGAGGCGGAGGATTCAAAGTGCAGGTTGGGAGCGTTAAGCAGATGGAGCGCATGGTTGCGGAGTGTTTCCTCGATCTCGGTGGACCGGACGGAGCGGAGGGAAGGTTGAGAAGGGCGGGAGTAGAGGAGGAGGTCCTTAACGAGCTGTTCCAGGCGGGAGGTCTCCGAGAGGATGGGGGAGACGAGGGGAGCGTGGGCGCCGTCAAGCTTTTCGGCCAGGAGCTGGACGAAGCCTTTGATAGTGCCGAGGGGGTTGCGGATTTCGTGGGCGAGCGAGGCCGACATTTCGCCGAGCGTGGCGAGATGCTGGAGTTCGAGTTGGCGGCGTTCGGCGGCGGCGAGGCGAGCGGCGCCGCGGACGGTGAGGACGGTGAGCAGGACGATGATAAGACCGCCGAGGGCGACTAGCCAGAGATGGCGGAAGGCGGGCCGGATGAGGAAATCGGCGGCGGCCTCGTCGATATCAATGCGGGCGATGCGGAGGCTGCCGGCGGAGTGGAAGGGGACAA
>CAZWDD010000494.1:0-3152 GCA_964632345.1 uncultured Solibacteraceae bacterium
CCACATCGAAGCCAAGGACCTCCGCATCGATACCTTCTGCTCCTCCGGCCCCGGCGGGCAGTCCGTCAACACCACCTACTCGGCCGTCCGCATCACCCACCTGCCCACCCAGACCGTCGTCAGTTGCCAGGACGAAAAGTCGCAGATCAAGAACCGCGAAAAGGCCATGCGCGTCCTCCGCTCCCGCCTCTACGAAATCGAACTGGAAAAACAGCAGGCCGCCATCGGCGCCGAGCGCAAGAAGATGGTCGGCTCCGGCGACCGCAGCGAGAAGATCCGCACCTACAACTTCCCGCAGAACCGCGTCACCGATCACCGCGTCGGCCTCACGCTCCACCAGTTGGACCTCGTCATGGAAGGCCGCCTCGACCCCTTCGTCGACGCCCTCACCACGTTCTACAACGCCGAAAAGCTCAAGCAGCAGGCGGAAGATGACGCTAAAGACAGCCCTGGCGCAGGGCGTAAAGCTTCTTAGCGACGGCGGCGTCCCCGCCCCTCGCCTCACCGCCGAAGTCCTCCTCGCCCACGCCCTCCAGCGCGAGCGCATCTATCTCATCGCCCACGCCGGCGACGACATCTCCGATCTCGCCCAACTCCACTTCGGCCGCTATCTCCACGAGCGCCTCCAGGGCAAGCCCACCCAGTACATCACCAAACGCCAGGAGTTCTACGGCCGCGACTTCCGCGTCGAACCCGGCGTGCTCATCCCCCGCCCGGAAACCGAGCTCCTCATCGAACTCGCCGTGCCTCACCTCCAACCCGGCATGCGCGTCCTCGATATCGGCGCCGGCTCCGGCTGCATCGCCATCACCCTCGCCCTTGAAGCCGCCGTCCAGTCCGTCGCCACGGATCTATCCCCCACCGCCCTCCGCATCGCCGCCCGTAACAACGCCACCCTCCACGGCGGCGTCCAGTTCGTTCAGGCCGATCTCGCCTCCCCCTTCGCCCCCGCCTCCTTTGACGCTGTCGTCTCCAACCCGCCCTATATCCCCGAACACGACCGCCACTCCCTCGCCGCGGAAGTCCGCGACCACGAACCCGCCTCCGCCCTCTTCGCCGGTCCCGACGGCCTCGACATCTACCGCCGCCTCATCCCCCAGGCCGCCCACGTCCTCCGCCCCGGCGGCCTCCTCGCCCTCGAACTCGGCTTCGGCCAGGCACAGGCCATCGAACTCCTCCTCGATGGCTGGCTCGACGTCTCCCTCTATCCCGATCTCGCCGGCATCCCCCGCGTCGCCCTCGCCCGCCGCACTCACACCGCCTGACCGATCTGTGATATAAAATTTCAGAATAGACAGGACCATCGTGCCCACTCCCCTCGCCGGCCTCTTCCCCATCGTCAACACCCCTTTCCATCCTGACGGCTCCATCGACTTCGACTCCCAGGACCGCCTCATCGACCACCTCCTCGCCCAGGGCGTCCACGGCCTCGGCCTCTTCGGCAACGCCAGCGAAGGCTACGCCCTCACCGGCCCCGAACGCATCGAACTCATGCGCCGCATTGCCAAACGCGTCAACGGCCGTGTCCCCCTCGTCGCCTCCTCCGGCCACACCGGCACCTACGCCGCCGCCGAACTCTCCCGCGAAATGCAGGACCTCGGTGCCGACTGCCTCATGGTCCTCCCCCCCTACTTCCTCAAAACCGATGGCGACGGCCTCATGCACTACTTCTCCGCCATTTCCAACGCCGTCAACATCCCCATCATGGTGCAGGACGCCCCGCTCATGACGCAGGTCGCCATGCCAGCCCCCCTCCTCGCCCGCATGGCCAAGGAGATCGAACACGTCCGCTACGTCAAGGTCGAGGCCCCGCCCACCGCCCCCAAGTGCTCCGCCCTCGGCCGCCTCGCCGGCAACGCCCTCACCCTCTTCGGCGGCCTCAACTGCCAGTTCTTCGTCGAGGAGTACCAGCGCGGCGCCCGCGGCCAGATGCCCGGCTCGGACCGGGCCCGCGACCTCGTACTCATCTGGGACGACCTCGAAGCCGGACGCCTCGACTCCGCTTGGGAACGCTTCACCCGCGTCCTCCCCCTCCTCCGCTTCGAACTCCAACCCGGCTTAGGCGTCTCCGCCCAGAAGCACTCCCTCGTCGCCGAAGGCGTCATCGCCTCCGCCACCGTCCGCCATCCCACCGCGGCTCTCGAACCCGATAGCGTCGCCGAGCTCGACCACCTCCGCCGCCTCGCCAACCACGGCCTCGCCCTCAGCCATACTTAATCCCATGCGCATCCCGCACCTGCGCTGGTGGATTGCCGGTCTCCTCTTCCTCTCGACGGTCATCAACTACATTGACCGCCAGACCCTCTCCGTCCTCGCGCCGGTCCTCACGAAGGAGCTCCAACTCTCCCCCGTCGAATACTCCAACATCCTCACCGCCTTCCTCGCCGCCTACACCGTCATGTACGTCGGCTCCGGCTTCCTCGTCGATCGCTGGGGCACCCGCCGCGCCCTCAGCGTCTTCATGGTCTGGTGGTCGGCCGCCAACATGGCCCACGCCTTCGCGCAAGGCGTCTGGTCGCTCGGCCTCTTCCGCTTCCTCCTCGGCATGGGCGAATCCGGCAACTTCATGGCCGCCTTCAAAGCCGTCAGCGAATGGTACCCCGCCAAGGAACGCGCCTTCGTCAACGGCCTCATCAACGGCGGCGCCGCCATCGGCGCCGTCATCGCCCCGCCCGTCATCACCTGGATCAACGCCCGCTACGGCTGGCAGCCCGCCTTCCTCCTCACCGGCTCCCTCGGCTTCGTCTGGCTCCTCTTCTGGCTCCTGCTCTACCATCCCCCCGAGGCCCACCCCCGCATCACCGAGGAAGAACGAGCCCTCGTTCTCGCCGACCCGCCCGTCGCCAAATCCGCCGCCAATACCAACTGGCGCCAACTCCTCCGCTACCCGCAAACCTGGGGCCTGCTCCTGTCGCGCTTCTTCTCTGACCCCGTCTGGTGGTTCTACCTCTTCTGGCTCCCCAAGTACCTCGTCGAACAGCGCGGCTTCACCATGGTCGAAATGGGCATGCTCGCCTGGATGCCCTACCTCGCCGCCGATATCGGCGCCCTCTCCGGCGGTTGGATGAGTGGACGCCTCATCGCCCGCGGACGCTCCGCCGTCTCCTCACGCCTCGCCGTCATGCTCCCCTTCGCCCTCGTCATGCCCCTCA
>CAZWDD010000495.1:0-3122 GCA_964632345.1 uncultured Solibacteraceae bacterium
GTAGCGCCAGGCGTAGAGGTTGTAGGGGTCCTGCTCGAAGCCGGAGGTGTCGCCGTAGCGGACGAGATCGAGCCAGTGCTTGCCCCATTTTTCGCCGTAACGGGGAGAGGCGAGGAGACGATCGAGGAGGAGTTCGTAGGCATTGGGGCGGGTGTCGTTGCGGAACGCTTCGATTTCCGATTGGGTGGGGGCGAGGCCGTGGAGATCGAAGGTGGCGCGGCGGATGAGGGTGCGGCGGTCAGCGGGCGGGGCGGGGGTTAGGGAGAGCGCGCGGAGTTTGGCGTCGAGGAAGCCATCGATGGGAGCGGAGGCAGTGGTCGGTTTCTGGAAGGCCCACCATTGGGAGGCGGCGGGTGCGGGGGTGGGACCGGCGGGCCAGTTGGCGCCGGCGGAGAGCCAGTCGCGGAGGATGGCGAGATCGGCGGCGGGAAGCTTGCCGGTGGGCGGCATGGCGAGTTTGGGATCGGCGTGGGAGACGGCCGGGAGGAGGGTCTGGAGAGCGGAGCCGCGCTGGCCGCCCTTGACGAGAGCGTCACGGGAATCGAGCCGGAGGCCGGAGAGGGCGACGGCGCCGGCGTGGCAGGACCAGCAGTTTTTCTGGAGGATGCGGAGGGCTGCGCCGTCGTCAGCGGCGGCGAGGGCGAGGGCGGCGAGTGTAAGAGGGAAGAGGAACCGGTGCAACACGCTGGGGAGATTTTATCTCAGGGGATAGGGGGGTATAGAGCGAAAGAAAACTTAACTCAGGAAATTTCTCAAGGAATAGGGCCAATGGGCGATATGGACTATGAAGCAGCCCGTTGCCAATGGACGACCTAGAGATCATTCAAGACTTCCTGATAGAGAGTCACGAAAATCTATCCAGAGTAGAAAAAGAGATCCTTCAACTGGAGGACAGCCCCGGGGACCCGCAGATCCTGGGGAGCATATTCCGTTCCTTCCATACGGTGAAGGGAACGTGCGGCTTTCTGGGATTCGGGAAGCTGGAATCCCTGACGCATCAGGCCGAGAACCTGCTGGCGGAGCTGCGGGACGGGAAGCGTGCGTTTACGGCGGAGATGGCGTCGCTGATTCTGGAGTCGCTCGACTCGGTGCAGAAGGAGTTGGGCGCGATCGAAACGACGGGGAAGGAGAGCGAGCTCTCCCATACCGCGTTGATTCTGAAGCTGCAGGCAGCGCTGGCGGCCGAGGAAAAGGGCGAGGAGAAGCGAGAGGAACCGCTGGCCGAAGTGGTGGAGGCGCCGGCCGTTGTTCCGGCAGCCCCGGCCACACCTGCCGCCCCGACCGGGGCAGTTCCGCTGCCCGATACGACGATCCGGATCGACACGCGACTGGTGGACCGGATGATCAACCTGGTGGGCGAACTGGTGCTGGTGCGGAACCAGGTGCTGCAGGACGGATCTGGCGGCGGGGGAACCGACAAGGACGTGGCGCACCGGCTGAACCTGATCACAACGGAGCTGCAGGAGAGCGTGATGCGGAGCCGGATGCAGCCTGTGGGCTCCATCTGGAACAAGATTCCGCGGCTGGTTCGGGACACGGCGACGCAGTTGAAAAAAGACATCCGGCTGGTGACCGACGGGGCGAACACGGAGATGGACCGGACGATCCTGGAGGCGGTAAAGGACCCGTTGACGCACATCCTGCGGAACTCATGCGATCACGGACTTGAGATGCCGGCCGTGCGAGTAGCGGCGGGGAAGGCGGCGCAGGGGCAGGTGTCGCTGCGAGCCTACCACGAGGGCAGCCAGGTGGTGATCGAGATCGAGGACGACGGGAAGGGCATCAACCCGGCGGTGCTGCGGCAGAAGGCAGTGGAGAAAGGGATTCTGACAGCGGCGGCAGCGGCGGCGATGAGTGACCGCGAGGCGACGTACCTGGTGTTTCATGCGGGGTTCTCGACAGCGGAGAAGGTGACGAACATCTCGGGCCGGGGCGTCGGGATGGACGTGGTGCGCAAGAACATCGAGAGTATCGGCGGGCATGTGGAACTGCACAGCCAGGTGGGCGTGGGGACGAAGGTGAAGATCCGCATCCCGTTGACGCTGGCCATTATTCCCGGGCTGATTGTGCGCAGCGGGGACCAGACGTTCGTGATTCCGCAGCTCCATCTGGTGGAGTTGTTGCGACTGCAGGGGGACCGGCGGGGCGAGATGGAAAGCCGGAAGGAAGGCTCTCTGCTGCGCTGGCGCGGGAAGCTGATTCCGCTGCTCAGTTTGAACGAGGTGCTGCATCTGGCCGGGCCGGAGCGAAGTGCGGTCGAGGCGCAGAACATCGCGATCCTGGAGGCAGAGGGTGTTGTTTTCGGGATCGGCCTGGACCGGATTCTGGCGACGCGGGAGATTGTCGTAAAGCCACTGGGCAAGCAGTTAAAGCGATTGAACTGGTACGCCGGCGCGACGATCCTGGGCGACGGGAGCGCGGCGCTGATTCTGGATATCGCGGGGCTGGCCGAGCGGGAGAACGTCCGGGCGCAGGGTGAGAAGGCGTCGGAAGCCGAAGAGCTGGAGACCGAAGTGACCGCGTCCGCACAACAGCAGTTTCTGTTGTTCGCGTGCGGGAGCTACGTGCGGGTGGCGATGCCGCTGGCCCTGGTGGACCGGCTGGAGAAGTTCACGGCCGGGCAGCTGGAGCGGACGGCGGACGCCTGGGCGGTGCAGTATCGCGGGGAGCTCCTGCGGGTGACGGCGCTGGCCGGCATTCTGGGGAGTGGAGGGGAAGAGTGCCTGGAGAAGCCGCAGATTAACGTCATCGTGGTGCGGAGTGACAAGCAGGTGATCGGGTTGGCGGTGGACCGGATTCTGGACGTGCAGAGCGGCACGATTGAGGCGCCGAGCCAGACGCAGGCGGCGGGACTGCTGGCGTCATTTATTCTGAACGGAGCGGCAACCGAGTTGCTCGATACGGAGCGCGTGCTGGCGGCGGCGGATCCTGGCGGGAAGCAGCCGCAGTGGATCACGCAGCGACAGAGAGTTCCGATCCTGCTGGGCGCGGCAAGTGAGTTTGAAGGGCGGGCCCTGCGGCAGTTTCTGGAACTGGGCGGCTACCGGCCGACGATCTGCGGGACCGGAAGCGAACTTGCCCGGCAGCTGGAGGGGGGCGGGTATCAGGCGGCGCTGGTCGAC
>CAZWDD010000496.1:0-3117 GCA_964632345.1 uncultured Solibacteraceae bacterium
GGTTCCAGACCGGCCCAGCGGGAGAAGTAACCCTGCCCAGCCTGTCGCCGGGGTCGTACGAACTCTCCGTCTTCAAGCCGGGCTTCGCCACGCAGAGCCGTACCGTAGAGGTCGCGCAACAACCGGTGGCGCTGACGGTCGCGCTCGAGCCCGCCGCGTCCCGAACCGCGATCGACGTGGTGGACGCAACGCCTTTGGCCGGCATCGGCGTTCCGGCCGCCGAGGTGGCGGCGCCCGTGCAGACGCTCTCCGCCGGCGACTTCAGCACAACCAATGCGCTCGACCTGTCCGACCTGCTCAACCGACGGCTGCGCGGCGTGTTCCTCAACGAAGTGCAAGGGAACCCGGTGCAACCGGACCTGAACTATCGCGGCTATACCGCATCGCCGCTGCTCGGCACGCCGCAGGGGCTTTCCATCTATATGGACGGCGTGCGGCTGAACCAGCCCTTCGGAGACGTTGTCAGCTGGGATTTGATCCCGCGGATCGCTATTGCGGAAACGGTGCTGATGCCGGCGGCCAACCCGCTGTTCGGGCTGAACACGCTGGGCGGCGCGCTGTCGGTCCACACCAAGTCCGGAACCACGCACCCGGGCACGTCGCTGCAGCTTTCCGGTGGCAGTTTCGGCCGGAAAATGGGCGAATTTGAGCATGGTGGCGCGGCCCGGAACGGGCTCAACTGGTTTCTGGGCGGTAGCCTGTTCTTTGAAGATGGCTGGAGGGAGTCGTCGCCTTCGAACGTCCGCCAGCTGTTCACCCGCGTCGGCTCGCAGCGCGAGAAGACATCGATGCATCTTGCTTTCGGGTATGCGAACAATCTGCTCAACGGCAACGGCATGCAGGAGTTTCGTCTGCTGGAGCGCGACTACCGCAGCGTCTATACCAAGCCCGACATCACGGCCAACCGCGCCCCGTTCTTCAACTTTTCCGCCAGCCACAACTTCACCAGCCGGCTGACCTTCACCGGCAACGCCTACTACCGCCACTTCCGGACGCGGACGTACAACGGCGACATCAATGAAGAGGCGCTCGACCAGTCGCTCTATCAGCCGGACGCCGAGGAGCGGGCCGCGCTCGCAGACGCCGGATTCTCCGGGTTCCCCGTCTCCGGCGAAGGGCCTGCGAATGCGCCATTTCCCTTCTGGCGCTGCCTTGCGCAGGGCCTGCTGAACGACGAGCCGGCCGAAAAGTGCAACGGCCTCATCAATACCTCGCGGACCACGCAGCACAACTATGGCGCCTCCGGACAGCTCACCTGGTTCACGCGCAAGCACCAGTTCACCGGTGGTGCGGCGTTTGACCGCAGTTCGGTGGACTTTTCGCAGTTGACGCAGCTCGGCTTCCTGAATCCGGACCGCTCCATCACCGGCATCAACTCCTTTGCCGACGGCGTTACCGGAGGGTTCGAGGACGACGAGCCTTACGATACGCGTGTCCTGCTCAAGGGCGACCTGCGCACGGCGAGCGTCTACGCCATCGACAAACTGACACTCGGCAAAGCCTGGAACCTGACGCTCTCCGGCCGCTACAACCACTCGCGCATCGAGAACCTGGACCGCATCCGGCCCGACCCCGGCACCGGCTCTCTCACCGGACTGCACCACTTCCAACGCTTCAACCCGGCGGCCGGCCTGACCTACAGCGCTTCGTCCCGCTGGAACTTCTACGCCAGCTACAGCGAGGCGAACCGCGCGCCAACCTCCATCGAACTCGGTTGCGCGGATCCGGAGTCCCCCTGCAAACTGCCCAACGCCATGGCCGGCGACCCGCCGCTGCGGCAGGTCGTCACGCGCGGCATCGAAGCGGGAGTGCGCGGCAGCACCGAGACCCGCTGGAACTGGTCGGCGGGCTTCTTCCGCTCCGGCAACTGGAATGACATTTTGTTCGTAGCCTCCGAGCAGACCGGCTATGGCTACTTCCGCAACTTCGGCCGCACGCGCCGGCAGGGAGCGGAGTTCGACGGCAACGGGCGGTTCGGCCGGGCCTCCATGGGGATCAGCTACACCTATCTGCAGGCCACCTACCAGAGCCCGGAGACAGTGAACGGCGAAGCCAACTCCAGCAATAACGAGGCGCTGGAGGGCGAGAAGGGATTCGAGGGGCTCATCTCGATTCGCCCCGGCAATCGCATCCCGCTGGTTCCCAGCCATCTCACGAAAGCCTATGCGGCCATCACCTTGACACAACGGCTGACGGCCAACCTGGACGTGGTGGGCGTGTCCGGATCGTTCGCCCGCGGGAATGAGAACAACCAGCATGCGCCCGACGGCGCCTTCTACCTGGGCCCTGGCCGCTCGCCGGGATATGGCGTTGCCAACGTCGGCGCCCGCTATCAGTTGCACCGGCGCGCGGAGTTCTTCGTGCAGGTGAACAACCTTTTCAACCGGCGATTCTACTCGGCCGCGCAGTTGGGGCCGGCCGGCTTCACGCCCGCCGGCAACTTCGTGGCGCGTCCGCTGCCGGCCGTGGATGGCGAGTATCCGGTGCAGAGCACGACGTTCTTCGCACCCGGTGCGCCGCGAGGGGCGTGGGCGGGCCTGAAGATTCGCTTCTAAAATAGAAGCTGCATCGATGGGAACACTCCACCCAGACCTCACCGCATTCCCGCAGTTGCTTGAGTCGGGCTCGCCGGCCGCCGTCCCTCTACAGGAGGAGGTGGCCGGGCTCTACGCGCAGTACCGGGCGCCGCTGTACCGATTCGTCCTGTCGCTGGGCCTGACGGCTCCGGATACCGAAGAGGTGGTGCAGGAGGCGTTCCTGGCGCTGTTTCAACATCTCCGCGCGGGAAAGCCACACGACAATCTGCGGGCATGGCTGTTTCAGGTCTGCCACCATCAGGCGTTGAAAATCCGGCAGCGGAAACCGCCACCGCCTCTCGAGCCGGTTCCACTGCCGTCGCCGGAGCACATGGCCATGGAAAGCCAGCAACGGCGGCGCATGGAAGCCATCATCCGCGCCCTTCCCGAACAGGACAGGGCCTGCCTGGCCCTGCGCGCCGAGGGTCTCCGCTACCGGGAGATTGCTGGGATTCTGAAGATTTCTCTCGGCGGTGTGGCCCTGTCCATGGAGCGCGCACTGGCCCGGATGCAACGTCTTCGCGAAAGGGAGCACGCAAGA
>CAZWDD010000497.1:0-3107 GCA_964632345.1 uncultured Solibacteraceae bacterium
CTCAACTGCTTCCGGTACACATTCACCGCCATCGCCGCCTTCTCGTACTTCAACTTCTCGATCTTCCCCTCAATCTCTTCCCGCCGCTTCAACAGCGCCTGCTTCTCCGGCGTCTTCGCCGCCTGCTGCAGCGCCCCGAATCGCACCAGCGTCGTCTGCCCCGCCAGCAGCCCGTACCCGTTCTCCGCACTCGGCGCCCGTACGCCCGTTCCCTTCCCCGTGTCTTCCAGCATCGCGTGCTCGGTCGCTAGCCGCTTCTGCGTCTCGTAGAAGCTCACCGTCTTCTTGTCCGCGTACCGGAACGCCTCCAGAATGCTCACCGCTTCGTTCTTATCCGTGTCCGCCTCCGGGTTCCGCATCGCCTCCACCCAGAACCGGGCAAACTGCGTCGCCAGCCGCTCCGTCCCCGCCTTCGTCGCCGTCACCACCACCCGGTTCTCCCGCCGCAGCATATCGATCGACGCTCCCGATGCCGACGTCGTATTCACCACCGCCTGCTTCTGCGCCGGCACCCGGTCCATCCACTCCGCCAACTCCGCCGCGCTGACGTCCGGCCCCGGAATGTTGAACTTGTAGTCCTCCCCGTCAAAATTCCCGTGCCCGATGAACGTCACAATCAGCGTGTCTTCCGGCTTCGCGCTCCGCGCCGCCTCCCCCAACGCCGCCTGTATCTTTGCCTTTGTCGCCTCCGCCCCGGTCAGCGTCGTCGCCTGCACCTCCGGCGCCGTCCGCGCCAGCTTGTCCAGCTCCTTTGCCAGCTGCTCGAAACGCTGTTCATACACCGGGTCCCCGCCCAGCCCGCCCACCGTCACATACCAAGTCCCGGCCGGCGCCATCCCGGCGCACAACAACGCCACCAATGCCCTCTTCATACCGCACCCCACTTCCGCCGCAGCAGCCACTCGCCCGCCCGCAGCCCCGCCAGCAGCAGAAACACCACCGGCAGATTCCACAAATCCTTGATCTCCCGCGTCGATATCCCCGCCTCGCTCAACGCAATCTCCTCCGGCAGCTTCTCCGTGTTCTCCGGCGTCCAGTATTTCCCGCCCGTCTCGCTCGACAGCCGCTCCAGCAACTCCCGGTTCTGCTCCGTGTAAAAACTCTCCGCCACCCCGTCCTCGCGCCGGAATGCCATCGTATCCACCCCTACCCGCTCCCCGTTCCGCGACGCCACCGTCTCCACCAGGTACGACCCCGCCTGCTCGGCCGCATACTCGCCCGTATACACCCCCGGCTGCACCGGGTCCGGCTGCAGCACCACCGTCGCCGCCGCTCCCGCCGGTCCTGATACCCGCGCCTCCACCTGCCCGTCCGGCAGCAGTTCATACTCCTTCCCCCGCACCTCGGCCCGCAGCGGCACCCGCGTCTCGTCCGTGAAGACGCTCTGCGTCGTCGTCGATTGCACCGTCCCCGGCGTCCCCGCCACTAACCACCGGATCATCTGCTGCCAGAACATCTCGTGCGACATGTCCTCCAGCGGCTGCAGCATCTGCCACCGCCACGTCCCGCCCGTCGCCAATACCGCCGTTCGCCCCCGTCCATAATTCTGCGTCACCAGCATAGGCGTCTTCCCCTGGTCCGTCGTCGCCTCCACCTGCACCACCGCACCCGGCTTCACCGTCCCCATCAATTGGTAATCCGCCAGAAACGGCAGCTTCCGCCATCGCTCCGCGTTCCGCGCCGGGTCCTCCTCCAGCCGCAATGACAGATTCTCCCGGCCTATCGCCGTCAACGCCACTGTCGCCTTCTCCCGGAAAAACGTCGTCCGCCGGTCGCCCACCACCACCGGCAGGATCTCGGCAAAATCACTCGCCGCGTACCCGCCCGCCGCCAAGGACGCTCGCCCGCCCAGAAACAGCACGCCCCCGCCGCGCCGGTCCACAAACTGCTTCAGCAGCGCCTGCTGCGCCGGCGTGAAGTACGATGCCTCCACCGTCCCGATCACCACGCCCTCATACGCAAACAGCTCCACAGCCGTCGCCGGAAAACCCGTCTCCAACTCCTTCGGGTCCTTCACTCCCTGCCGGTAGATCTTGTTCTGCGTCGTCCGCAGCATCGTCACCAGGTCGACGCTCTTGTCCTCCTCCATCGCCCGCCGGATGAACTTGAACTCCCAC
Organism: uncultured Solibacteraceae bacterium; assembly: GCA_964632345.1. Classification (GTDB taxonomy): domain Bacteria; phylum Acidobacteriota; class Terriglobia; order Bryobacterales; family Bryobacteraceae. The sequence continues at coordinate 2,118 of CAZWDD010000497.1, forward strand.
CGCGGCTCGCCCTCGATGTACAGCACCCGCGGCCGCCGGTCTTCCACCTGCACCAGCCGCGTCATCTGGTTGTTCCCCGCGTTCTCTTCCCCGTCGAGCGGCGTCAATGTCGCCACCACCGTCCGCACCCCCGCCGCCCCGGCGTTGAAAAGCAGCGTCTCCGTCTGCGCCGTACCGTCGGCCGCCAGCGTTACCTCTTTCGACGTCAGCGCCTTGTCCCCATCCTTCAACGTCAGCTTCGCCTTCCGCCCCGCGAATCCCCGCTGCCGCAGAATCACCTGCACTCCCAGCCGGGAATCGGCCAGCGCCCGCACCGGCGCCTGCACGTCCACCAGCGTAATGTCCTGCTCATACTGCGTCCGCCCGTATCCCACCGTATGCACAGGCAGCTGCCGGCCCTTCAGAATGTTCACCGTCTCCCGGTCGATGCCCCCCGACGTGTCCGCCCCGTCCGTCATCAACACCACCCCGCCAATCGGCAGGCTCCCCGTCTCGGCCGCAATCTGCCGCAGCCCGTCCGCCAGCCGGCTCGCCGTCTTCGCCCCCTGCAATCCCGCGTGGCTCTCGGTCCGCTCCAGCACGTCGGAGACTTTATAGAACCGCACCTGGAACCGCCGCTTCAGCTCCTCCAACAGCCCGCTGTCCAGCGTCTTCGCCACCGCTTCCCGCCGCACCACGCCCCCATCGGCCAGCCCCATCGACTTCGAATCGTCCAGCACCACCGCCACCACGTTCTGCTGCTTCTTCAGCGTCGCCACCGAAATCCCCGGCTGCCACAACAACAGCAGCCGCACCGCCACCCTCGTCGATTGCATCGCCCCCAGCACCACGCTCCGCACCGCCGGCCACCCCGCCCCCCGCGTCTTCCCCCACACGAATACGCCCATCACCCCCGCCCCGCACACCGCCAGCAGCCCCAGCAGCCACACCGGCCACCCGCTCTGGAACACGAACGTGCCCTTCTCAAATACGCTCAACGGGTGCTGAAAC
>CAZWDD010000498.1:0-3106 GCA_964632345.1 uncultured Solibacteraceae bacterium
GGGGGCCGCCCTTGACGATCAGGCTACCGATGCCAGCGGCGAGGAGAAGTGCGGATCCGATGAGGAACGGCATCTTCTTTCCCAGGAAGTCGAAGTTCGTTTGCTTGAAAATTTCCATGAAGTACAGCTAGCGGTCGCCTTGACGTTTGGACACCAAGTTCGAACAACTAGTTCCCGCTTGATCTCAGAAAAAGTATCACAAAATGCTTGTTTCAGACAAACACCGAGAAGTACTGAATCGCCGCGTGTAGGCCAGTACCGGAGTCCGGTGTCAAAGAGTCGATCAGATGCTCAACGTCGTCAACTGCTTCTTCGTCGCCGTCTCCCAATCAAAGATCAGTTTCGAGACAAAAACGGCCGTGAACAGATTCGCCACCAGGCCAATGACGAGCGTCAGAGCAAAGCCCTTCACCGCCGTCGAGCCGAACACGAAAAGGAAGGCGCAGGAAACAACGGTCGTGATGTGCGTATCGATGATCGTTAGGAACGCCTTGCCGAATCCGGCGTTGATGGCGGCCACAACGCCCTTTCCGTTCCGCAGTTCTTCGCGTATTCGCTCGAAGATCAGAACGTTCGAGTCCACTGCCATGCCGATCGTCAGAATAAAGCCCGCAATCCCCGGCAACGTGAGAACCGCGCCGAAATAGGCCAGTACCGCCATTAGAATCAGCGCGTTCAGCACCAGCGCCAGCGTCGCATTAATGCCGGCCTTTTTGTAGTAGACCAGCATCACAAGCACCACGATGCTCACGCCGACCATACCGGCCATCAGTCCGTCCCGGATCGAGTCCGCGCCGAGCGACGGGCCCACCGTCCGCTCCTCCAGGTACACGATCCCCGCCGGCAGAGACCCGGACGTGAGCGTCAGCGCCAGATCCGACGCCGACGTCTGATCCCCGATTCCCGTAATGCGGCCCGAGTCCTCAATCCGGCTCTGGATGGTCGCCACCGAGAAAGCCTGCTTGTCCAGAATCACCGCCAGCTTGTTGCCGACGTTCGACTCCGTAAACCGTCCGAACCGCTTGGCGGCATCCTGCGACAGTGTGAACGAAGTTTCCCACTTTCCGAACTCATCCTGCGCGGGACGCGCGTTGCGAAGGTCACGGCCCGTCACCACGGCATTGCGGCTGACCAGCCACCAGGCCTCGCCCTGCGAGCCGGCGCGCGCCTTTTCCCGTACCAGTTCCGACCCCAGCGGCAGCACGCCGCCGTTCTGCGCCAGACCCTCGGCCCGGCCCGTATAGGGGCCGCCGCGGACTTCGGTAATCGACAGCATCGCCGCCGCCTGCAGAATCGCCTTCACGCGGGCCGGATCATCCACGCCAGGCATCTGCACCAGAATCTCGGACTCATTCTGCGCACCGCCGCGCTGTTGCACGGTCGCTTCGGCCAGGCCCAGCCCGTTGATGCGATTTTCAATCGTACGCATCGCCCGCTCCACTGTGTCCTTGCGCAAAACGCCCGCCTCAGTAGGCTTGTAGGTCAACCGGAAGTCGGAACCCGAAATCGAATTCGCGTTCCACCCGTCGAAACGGCTGGTGATGATGTCGCGGAAGGCGCCCACCTTATCCGACGGCACACCCTTGACGGTCACTTCAATCGTCTCGGCGGCGTCCAGCGTCTGCGGGTCGTTCCGGTCCATCGACACGTACGTCACACCGTCCTTCTGCATCTCCGTCTTCAGCCGGTCGATCGTCTGATCGGCTTCGGCCTTGAAGGCGTCCTGCACCTGCACCTGCAGCACCAACTGGCTGCCGCCCTTAAGGTCCAGCCCCAGTTTGATGTTCTCATTCCAGTTCTTGAGCAGTTCATCCTTGCTCTTGGGCAGGCCGATCACGCCATAGATGCAGACGAGTAGCACGGCTGCCACGAGGATCGCTTTGTTGCGGATATTGCTGGTCATTTTGGATGTTGCTCGTTAAGGACTGGGGTTATGAGGTTGCTTCGGGGTTGCGCACCGAGGAGACGGCGTTGCGGGCCAACTGGATCCGGACGTTGTCCGGCTTCACCTTCACGACAATCGTATCGTCGTCTTTGTTGATATCGGCGATCGTACCCACCATCCCGCCGCTGGTGACCACAATATCGCCCTTCTTCAGATTTTCCAACATCTTCGTCGTTTCCTTCTTCTGCCTCTGCATCGGCAGGAACAGCAGGAAGTAGAAAATACCGAAAATGGCGATCATCGGCAGAAAGCCGACGAGCGAGTTGAGCGGCGAAGAGGCGAGAAGAAGGCTTGGAATCACTCGTTACCTACCACCGTGGCAATCCGGTTAGCGCGAAGAAGTTCAGGAAAATCCCCAAGCAAAATAGACTGCCTGATCCGCCGCATGATGTCAAGGTAATGCCGCATATTGTGCAGCGTCGCCAGTACCGAAAACAGAATCTCCCCCGCCAGGAAGAGATGCCGCAGGTAGGACCGCGAGAAGTTCCGGCACGTGTAGCAGGCGCAGGCGGCGTCCAGCGGCCCGCGGTCCTCCCGGTACCGCGCATTCTTGATGATCACCTTGCCTTCGGACGTAAACAGGCACCCGTTCCGCGCATTTCGCGACGGCATCACGCAGTCCATCATGTCCACGCCGCGCGCCACGTACTCAATCAGCTCCTCGGGCTTGCCCACACCCATCACATAGCGTGGCTTCTCCCGCGGCAGCAACGGCGCCGTCACCTCGGTCATCGCCAGCGATTCCTCGCGCGGTTCCCCCACCGATAGCCCGCCGATCGCATACCCGGGCGCGTCCAATTCCAGCAGCTTCTCCGTGCATTCCACCCGCAGTTCCGGGAACATAGACCCTTGCACGATGGGGAATAGTGCCTGCGCCGTCTCCTGCCGCCGGTAGTGCTGGAACGCCTGCCCGGCCCAGCGGATGGTCCGGTGCATCGAGCGCCGCACCTCCGCCAGCGGTGGCGCCGGATACTCCAGGCACTCATCGAGCACCATCATGATGTCGGAGCCCAGCGCCCGCTGCACGTCCACCGTCGATTCCGGCGTGAACAGATGCCGGTCCCCGTTCAGGTGCGATTGAAACACCACCCCCTCCTCGGTCACCTGCCGGATCTTGGAGAGGCTGAACACCTGGAACCCGCCGGAATCGGTGAGGATCGC
>CAZWDD010000499.1:0-3100 GCA_964632345.1 uncultured Solibacteraceae bacterium
CTCCGCTCCCAGCTTCCGGTACTCCTCCGCCAGCGCGCCCAAGTCCTTCTTCCCCAGCAACGCCGCCGCCTCGTCCAGAAAATCGGCATACAGCGGCCGCATCAATCCCCCGCCCGTTCCCAGTTCAATCGACTCATACGAGTCCCGCCATGGCAGCAGGATCTTCTCCCCCGGAAACACCACCGGCCACGCCCGCTTGTTCTTCCGCCCATACACCATCGCGATCCCATCTTTTAGTCCGGGTAAATTGAACGTACCGAGCCGCGGCTTCACAAAATCGCCCGCCGTCTCCCGCAGGCCCTCCTTCACGGCGCTCTTCCACTGGCTGGCCCCGATCTTCCCCACCCGTATCGTCATCGTCCGGTTCTTCAAGGAACACACCCGCTCCCGCGCCGCATGCAGCGCCTCCGCGCTCACAGTACGCACCGATACATGGTCGCTATAGGTCGCCACGTCCCCATCCATCCCGTGAACCAGCACCGTATACATCCCGCACGTCGCCGTCCAGTTCGCGGAAAAAGCCAGCCCAAGCGGCGTTGTCCACGCCACCACCGGCCCACCCACCGCCAGCCCGGCCGTCAGGTTCCCCTGCGCCGCTTTCTTGCCCGTACTCTCCCGCACATCCATCGCAATGCCCAGTCGCTCGAACGTGTCGCGGTACCACGCACCGTTCGTCGTCATCAGTTTTACCCGGGGAATAAACTGCACCCCGGAAGAGTCCAGCCCCTCGTAACCGCTCACTGACGGGCAGAACTGATACCCCGCCGCTATCCCCCCGCCGATTCCCAGGCACATCGCCTCGCTCACTTCCACGCCATGCGCGGCCAACAGATTCCGCACATTCGCCGTCTCAAAATGCGCGCCAGCTTGAAAGCCCCGGGCAGTCTTCATAGGTGGAGAAAGTATAGCGGATTCGGACGCCACATTAGGCGCCGCGCCAGCCTCCCCCCGCGCTAACTCACCAGTTGCTTCACGGGCTCGCCGTAAACATCGGTCAGGCGCATCTGCCGCCCCTGGTAGGCGAACGTCAGCTTCGTGTGGTCCATCCCGAGAAGGTGCAGCATTGTCGCGTGCAGATCATGCACGGTCAGCACCTGCTCCTCCGCCATGTACCCGAAATCATCCGACGCTCCGATCGTCTGCCCGCCACGAATCCCCGCCCCGGCCATCCAGATGCTCTGCGCCCCGGGGTTATGATCCCGCCCCAGCCCGCGCTGCGAAATCGGCATCCGGCCGAACTCGCTCTGCCACACCACCAGCGTGTCGTCCAGCAGTCCCCGCGCCGCGAGGTCGGTCAACAGCCCCGCAATCGGCAGGTCCGTCTCCGCCGCGTGTTGCGTGTGGTTCTCCTTCACATTCCCGTGTGCATCCCACGTGTCCGTGTTCTGGTTGCCCAGCCCGCCGTGGTACAGCTGAATGAACCGCACGCCGCGTTCGGCCAGCCGCCGCGCAATCAGGCACTGCCGTCCGAACGGCCCCGTGATCGGGTCGCCGATCCCGTAAAGCTTCTTCGTCGCTTCGCTCTCGCCTTCCACATTCACCGCTTCCGGCGCGCATCCCTGCATGCGGAACGCCAGCTCATACGCGCTGATCCGCGCCGCCAGTTCCGAGTTTCCCGGATTCTTCTCCAGGTCCATCCGGTTCAGTTCTTCCAGTAGCGAAAGCCGCGCCTTCATCTGCTCCTCGCCCACGCCCTGCGGCGGCTTCAGATCGAAAATCGGATCCCCCGCACTGCGGAAAATCGTCCCCTGATATGCGGCCGGCATGTATCCCGCGCTCCAGTTCGACGGCCCCCCGAACGGGCCGCCCCGCGCGTCGTAAACAACAACAAACGCCGGCAGGTTCTGGTTCTCTGAACCCAGGCCGTAGGTCACCCAAGATCCTACCGAAGGCGCGCCCATCCGAATCGTCCCCGACGCCAACTCATAATGCGCCATCACATGATCGTTCGACCTGCCCTTCAACGACCGCACCACCGCCAGCCGGTCCGCATGCCGCGCGACGTTCGGGAACAGTTCGGAGATCTCCAGCCCGCTCTGCCCGTACCTTTGGAATCGAAACGGGGACGGCATCAACGGCCCCGGATGGCCCTGCCGCACCACCACGTCGCCCTTGCCCGGCAGCGGTTGCCCGGCGTACTTCTCCAACGCCGGCTTCGGATCAAACGTGTCCATCTGGCTCACGCCGCCGCTCATGAACAGGGAGATCACCCGTTTCGCCCGCGGCGCGAAATGCGGCTTCTTCGGCAGAAATGGCGACGCCACCTGCCCCTCGTTGGCGCACCCGGCCGCCCGCGCCCCATCCTGGCCCAACAGCCAGGCCAGCGCCAACCCGCTCAACCCCTGTCCCGCCGTGAACAGCACGTCGCGGCGCGATGCGAATCCCCTAGGCAGTTTCATCGTCTCCATACTCACCGCAGATAGATAAATTCGTTCAGGTTCAACAACACGTGCGCGAAATCGCCCAGCGTCCGCCCGCCGCGCAGAAACGCCAGGCCTGCCTGCTGTTCCTCCGCCGTTGCCCGCCGCCCCAGCGCCAATTCATAAGCATGCGCGATCTGCGCCGCCGGTTCGGCGCCCGCCTCCGTCGCCACTCGGTCAGCAAACCGCGCCGCCTGGCGCAGAACCCACTCGTTGTTCATCAGCGTCAGCGCCTGCGTCGGTACCGTCGAGACGTTCCGCCGGCCGCACGTCAGATTCTGGTCCGGCAGGTCGAACACCTCAAAGAACGGCAGCGGCAGCCCACGCTTCCGGTACACATACACGGAACGCCGCCACACCTCCGGCCCGTCCTTCGTCTGGTTCCAGACGCCCTTGTCCATCGACGCCAGAATCTCCCGCGGCAACTCCGGGAACACCGCCTCGCCGCCCATCTCCCGGTTCAACGCACCCGACACCGCCAGAATGTTATCCCGCACAATCTCCGCCTCCAGCCGCTGCGGCCGGTAGCGCCACCACAGCAGGTTGTCCGCGTCTGTCAGCAGGTGCTTTTCCATCGCCCACTGGCTCGTCATCTGGTACGCCTCGGACGTCATCAGCAGCCGGTGCATCTGTTTGATGCTCCATCCGCGCTCCACAAACTCCGCCGCAAGCCAGTCCAG
>CAZWDD010000500.1:0-3084 GCA_964632345.1 uncultured Solibacteraceae bacterium
CGGCGCCATCTTGATCCCGATCACGTTCGGAATCTCGGCAAAACGCCGCCAGAACTCATACGGCAGCACGCGCCCGCCCACCGCCGGCTGCAGATAGAACCCGACGACCGGAATCCCCTCCGCCACCGCGGCCACATGCGCGATCAACTCGTCGGTCCCGGCCGTCTTCAACGCCGCCAGGCTTAACAGTCCGGCATCGTAGCCCAGCCCCCGCGCCAGCGCCGCTTCCCCGGCCGCCTGGGCCGTCGGCCCGCAGATGCCGGCGATGGCGATCACGTCCTCCCGCGCGCCTAATTCTTCCTTCGCCAACTCCAGTACCGGGCGGAACATTCCGTTATCCCGGATCGCAAATTGCGTCGTATGGACGCCCACCGCCAACCCGCCGGCGCCCGCGTCGAGGTAGTACCGCGTCAACGCCCGCTGCCGCCGTTCGTCCAGCTTCCGTTCCGCCGTCAGGGCCAGCGGATGCGCCGGGATAACGGTCCCGGCGTGAAATCGTTCCAGTGCTTTAGAATTTGCCATCGCGTGCTTCAAAGTGTGTCGGTTTGTTCAGTGTTGATCCGCCCGCGGCGATCCACCGCGCGGTCCACTCCATCATCTCGTCCGGCGTCACCGTCGGGTAACCAAATAGCCGATGGCACTTCTGGGCGTTGTTCAACAGGGCGTCGGTCGATTCGGTCCCTGTGAAGGATGGCTCGACGCCAAGGTGTCGTCCGATCGTCTCCGCAATCCGGCGGACGCTGAGCGTCTCCGGCCCCGTCAGGTTCAGCACCGCCGCCGGCGCCGTGCAGTGCGGGAAACTCCGCAGCGCCACCGAGTTCGCGTCCCCCTGCCACATCACGTTCGCCGCGCCCATCGCCAGATCAATCGGCTTCCGCTCATACACCCGCGTTCCGATGTCGAGCAGTACCCCGTAGCGCAGGTCGATGGCATAGTTCAGGCGCAGCAGCATCGTCGGCGTGCCGTTGCGCCGCGAGTGATAGTCGTAGATCCGCTCGCGTCCCAGCCCCGTCCAGGCATATTCGCCCACCGGGAAGCACTCGTCACTCTCCACGCTCCCGCCTCGCGCCACGTGGGAATAGCCGTAGACGTTTCCGCTGGAAAATGCCACGATTCGCGACGTTTTGTAGCGCTCGCAAACCAATCCCGGCGCGAACACGTTCATCGCCCAGGTAAGTGTGGGGTCGTCGGTTGAGCCGAATTTCCGGCCGAACATGCACAGCACATTCGGCGCATCGGGCAGCGCGGCCAGTTGCGCCGGGTCCAGCAGATCCGCCTTGATGCACTCCACGCCCGCCTGCTCCAACTGCTCCCGCAGCCCCGCCTCGCTCCACCGCGCCACCGCGATGATCCGCTGCCCGGCCGCCGCCGCGCGCCTGGCCCGCATCGCCAGCGTCGGGCCCATCTTCCCGCCCACGCCCAGAATCAGCAGGTCCCCGCCCATCGAGGCCATCGCCGCGCGGTCGGCTTCCGTCGGCCGGCTCAGCAGTTCTTCCAGTTCCGCTACCGTCGTGATCATCGCTTGTATCCGATCTTGCGCAGGAATCCCTTCCGCGCCTCCACATCTTCGGCGGTCTCCAGGCCGCGCGGCTTCGACCCGTCAATCACTCCCATCACGCCGCGGCCAAGCCCCGTCGTCGCCAGCACCACTTCCACAGGATTCGCCGTCGCGCAGAAGATGTTCACCACCTCCGGCACCTCCTTAATCCGGCCCAGCACATTGATCGGAAACCCGTTCTTCATCACCACCAGAAAGGTGTGCCCCGCCCCGATCGACTGCAGATTCTCCACCGCGCTCTGGATCAGTTCCGGGTCGTTGCCGTCCGCCCGCGTCAGGCACGGGCCGCTCGCTTCGTTGAACGCCACGCCGAACTTGATGTTCGGGTTCGTATTCACGATCGCTTCGTAAACATCTTCAACGGTCTTGATGAAATGGGACTGGCCGAAAATAATGTTCGCGTCCGGGGGGATGACGATGGGTACGTTGCTGAATACCATGTGAGTAGCAGATTTCTCCGTGACAGACACTCCATTCTATCTATCCGGCCGCGAGGTGCTCGATCGCATCCGCCGCATGCCGCACGCCAAGGCCAGCTTCAAGAACCTGGTGCGCGACCTTGGCGCCCACGGCGCCGCCCAGCGCGATGCCCTGGAAGCCCTGCTCACCGCCATGGCCGACAAGGGAGAACTCGTCGAATACCGCTCCGGCCACTACGTCGCCGCGTCCCACTCCCGCGAATTCGTCGTCGGCCGCCTCTCGGTGCACCGCGACGGCTACGGCTTCGTCATCCCGCTTCACAAACTCGAAGGCGTCGCCGGCGACATCTTCATCCCGCCGGCCAACGCCGCTCAGGCCATGCACGGCGACCGCGTTCTGACCCACGTCACCTGGATCGGCCCCGACGGCAAGGCCGAAGGCGAAATCCTGAAAATTCTCAGCCGCGCGCACCAGACCGTCGTAGGCGAGTTCCGCGTCCGACGCCGCGGCAACTGGGTCAAGCCCAACGACGACCGCCTGCAGCAGTGGATCTACATCCCCGACGGCATGGAAATCCCCGCCGGCACCCTCTCTACCGACCGTGTCGGCGCCAAGCCCATCGAGGCCAAAACCGCCGACGATCTCGACGGCCTGATCGTCAACGTCGAACTCCTCGAATTTCCCTCCGAAGGCGAGGACGGCGTCGGCCGCGTCATCGAAATCCTCGGCCACCCCGATGATTTCGGAATCGACGTCGAGGTCACCATCCGCAAGCACCACCTGCCCCACCGCTTCCCCGAGGAAGCCCTTGCGCAGGCCAAGGACGTGCCGCTGGAAATCCCGCCCGCCGAGATTGCCCGCCGCAAGGACTACCGCGCCCTCCCCATCGTCACTATCGACGGCGAAACCGCGCGCGACTTCGACGACGCCGTCTACGTCGAGCGTCTCCCCAACGGCAACTGGCGCCTCGATGTCCACATCGCCGACGTCAGCCACTACGTACGCCCCGGCTCGGCCATCGACAAGGAAGCCCTCTTCCGCGGTACCAGCGTGTACTTTCCGGACCGCGCCGTCCCAATGCTCCCGCTCGAACTCTCCACGGGCAT
>CAZWDD010000501.1:0-3079 GCA_964632345.1 uncultured Solibacteraceae bacterium
CGCGTTCGGCGTTGGCCTGGACGAGGATGGTGGCGAGCGAGGAGAGAACGGGGACGAGGCTGTGGAGGCCGGAGTAGGCAGCGCCTTTTGCGATGCCCCAGCAGCCGTCGAGCCAGGAGTTGAAGAAGGCCCGCCGGAGGATGATGAAAAACGTCCGCATTCGCTAAGGGGTTCGCCTCCAGAATAAAACGGCCAAAGAGGCGAGCGCCGTAATGGCGGAGAGAGCGGCGGCGGCGGTTTCCTCGACGGAGGGTTCGAAGCGGAGGTCGAGCGTGGTGGCGGCGGCGGGGAGCGGGGCGGAGGTCATGAGGCCGGTGGAGTTGGGGAACAGGGGGAGGGGTTGGCCATTGGCGTAGGCGCGGAAGTTGGGGTCCCACGGGATGGCGAAGGTGACGTGCATACCGCGGGGCATGGAGCCGGAGACGACGGCATGGCGGGCGTTGCGCCAGGAGAAGGCGAGCTGTGGGCGGGCGGGATCGAGGAGGGCGTTGACGTAGGGATACCAGGGCTTGCGATTGTCGTTGCGGACGGATGCCGCGGGGATTTCGTTCGAGTGGAGGAGATGGGCGTAGCGGACTGGGCCGAGGCGGTAGATGTGGTCGTCGTCGCGCTCCCATACCTTCTCCAGCAGGCCCTCGAACTTGGCGGGATTCTTGTAGTCACGGTAGAACTCGGTGGAACGGGGGCCGTGGGTGACGATGTACTCGACGGCAAGGGCGCGGAGCAGGAGGAGGGACTCATCGGCTTCGCGGCCGGGGGTGAAGCCGATGTCGGTGCGGACCTGATAGTAGACGTCGTTGAAGAGGCGGGTTTTGAGGCCGGTTTCAAAGACGCCGCTGACCTGCGGAACCGGGAACCAGGAGTTGAGGCGGAAACGGGGGCCTCCGGTGACGAAGACGCGACCCTGGGGTTGGAGAGAGTTGAGGGCGGCGGCGATGCGGTAGTCAGAAGTCAGTTCCCTTGGCTGCGGTTGCCAGCGGCTGTAGAAGTGGCTGAGGTAGCGGGGGAGATGGGGAGTCTGTTGGAGGAGGAGGATGTAGATGACGGCGGCGCCGGCGGTGCGAAGCCAGGGGCGGGGAGAGGCGCGGAGTTGGCGGATGACTTCGACGAGGAACAGGAGGAGGAAGAGTTCGTATTCGAGGGCGTAGCGGCGGGACTCGGGGAAGGGGTTGATGCCGTAGCGGTAGAAGAGGGAGACGGGAAGGCCGAAGCCGAAGGTGCAGAGGGTCAACCAGGAGAGGAATCGTTGGGAGGGGAAGCGGCGGAACAGGAGGTGGATGGCGAGGACGCCGGCGGCGAGGGCGGCGAGAGAGAGGCGCTCCAGGCGTTGGAATTGAAATCCGAAGGCGTCCTGGGGCCAGTTGTGGGCCATCTGGGCGATGAAGGAGGGGGTGAGCCAGAAGGCGGCGAGGAGGTAGCCCAACAGGCCGGCGGCGATGACGCGGCGGTGGCGGAAGGAATCATCTCCCCAGTAGACGAGCAGAAGCATGGAGACGGCAAAGGCGAGGGCGAGGCCGGCGACCCAATTGGTCAACACTGTGGCGGCGAGGGCGAGAGCGGCGGCGAGGAGGGCGGGGAAGCCGGGGCGCTGGGCGGCGCGGTGGACGAGGGTGAGGGCGATGAGCAGGAGGAGAACGCCGACGGAGTGGGGGCCCTCGCCGTACTTGATGAACACCTGAATGCGCCACGGGACCTGGAGGATGCCGATGTCGAGCGCGATGGTGTCAATCAAGGCATAGAGAGGGGAGAGAAACGTGACGGCGAGGGCGGAGAAGAGGGCGGGCTGAAAGCGGGCGGTCCAGTGCCAGACGAAGAGGAAGACGGCGGAGGGAACGAGAAAGACGGCAATGGCGCAGAGGAGACGATGGAGATGGGTGGCGTCGGCGGAGGGGAAGAGGAGGAGGAGGACAGCGTCGAGATAAGGGAGGAGCGGGAGGTAGACGTAGTGCAAGGGAATGCCGCCGTACTGCAGCGGATTCCAGGAGAGGTAGTCCGGGTTGGCGGCGAAGAGCTTGCCCATGTAGGCGTAGCCGCTTTCGATAGACCCGCGATAGGGGGTGACGCCGGGCAGGGCGATGCGCCAGTTAAGGAGAACGTTCAACAGGAACAGGAGCGCGGCGGTGAGGCGGACGCGAGGCATCAGGAGGGCTTCCTGGTGAGCAGCCAGACGGTGATGGCGAGGGCGAGGATGGAGATGATGCGGCCGGTGTGGTTTTCGAGAGGGGTCTGGAATTCCAGGAGCAGGTGGTGGTTGCCGGGTGGGAGGTCGATGCGGACCTGGCCGAAGGGGTCGGCGGAGACGGAGTAGTCGACGGTGTTTTCGTGGGCGCGCCAGGAGGGGTCGTGCGCGACCTGAACGGCGAGCGACTGTCCGGCGGTGGTGGTGGCGGTGATTTCGAGGAGATGGGGCCGGAGCCAGCGGGTGGAGGCGGGGGGCGTGGCGGGGTTTTCCAGGGTGTCGACGTATTGCTGGAGGGCTTCGATATCATCGGGCCAGGAGGGGAAGCGGGATTTGGTGTAGGCGGCCGAGTCGACGACACGCGCGAGGCCGGGGTGTTTGCGGGGGACCTGGTAGATCCAGTTGCCTTGTTTGTCCTCCCAGAGGACGGGTAGCGCTCCGATGTACTTGTGGGGGTGTTCAAAATCGCAGATGGGGAGGGTTGAGGTCTTGTCGTTGACGACGAGATTGTCGACGCCGTAGGACTGCAACCAGAGAATGTCGGCTTTGGCGTCTTCGGCCAAGACCAGGTGCCAGAGCATATCCATGACCTTGATATTGGTGAGGCCCTGTTCGGAGCCGCCGCCGATCTGTGCGTTGTTGAACCAGACGTTCCACCAGAAGCGAACGGTGCCGGTGACGGCGGAGCGTGTGGCGGGCCGGTGCGTGTGGACCCACTCGGCGATCTGGTATTCGAGGCGGTGCTTGTATTCGGAGGTGCGGACCAGGTGCTGCCAGGGGTGGCGGAAATAGGCGGCGCCGGGGTAGAGAACGGCGGCGAGGGCGAGGGCGGCGCGGGCGGCGCGGGGGGCGGGGGAGGGGAAGCGCCGCCAGAGGGAATGGAGCAGGAGACCGGCCAGG
>CAZWDD010000502.1:0-3069 GCA_964632345.1 uncultured Solibacteraceae bacterium
GGTTCGATCCCGCTTACCTCCACCACAGGACATCGGAAGCAGAAGACGGCAACGGAAGCTGCAACCTGTCCCCTTCGTCTAGAGGCCTAGGACACCGCCCTTTCACGGCGATAACGGGGGTTCGAATCCCCCTGGGGACGCCAATTTATTTCTGTTGTGCCAATCGAGCGATAGACAGCGCCGTTGGTTTGGGTTCGTTCCGGAAGCCGGATGGTACTACGTATCCTGGGCGTCTTCTGAGGTTTTTTCCCGATTTGCCCGGCGGCCTCCGGCGCCGATGATGGAAGTATGCGGAAGACCGTGGCCACGCTTGTCCTTTTCAGCGTGTGCCTCTCAGCCGAGGAAGCGCCGGTTCAGAAAGAGCCGGTCAAGATCCTGCGCCTGAAGAATGGCCAGCGTATCCACTACGACGACATCAGTCGCGAGGGGAAGACGCTCTTCGTTCGTTCGGGCGGCCATTCGGTGATGGTCGAAGCCGATGATGTTCTGCCGGACCCCGTCGTGGCCCCCGGCGGCGGTGTTGTGTTGAACGTGCCCGGCCCCGCCGCGCGCCTCATCGCGCCCTCGGCCGGAAAGCACAATCTCCGGCCGGAACTGATTCAGGCGGTGATGGAAGTGGAGTCCGCCTATAAAGTGAACGCCCGCAGCCACGCGGGCGCCATCGGACTGATGCAATTGATGCCGCAGACGGCCCGCCATCTGAAAGTGGATGCGCACGATCCGGCGCAGAATGTCGACGGCGGCGCGAAGTACCTCGACATGCTGATCAAGAAGTATGAAGGCCGGCGGAACGGGCTGATTCTGGCGATTGCCGCTTATAATGCAGGGCCAGGCGCCGTCGATCGCTACGGCGGCGTCCCCCCTTATCGCGAGACGCGTCAGTACGTCGTAAAAGTCATACGCCGGTTCCGCCAACTCGTAAAAGAGTAGCCTGACCCGTTATCCTGGAATCTACCAGGCAGACATGGCAAAAATCGAACGGGCTCTGCTGAGCCTCACTGACAAAACCGGCGCGGTGGAATTTGCGCGCGGCCTTCGTGAGTTGGACGTGGATCTGATCTCCACCGGCGGGACTGCGAAGCTGTTGAAGGACGCCGGCATTCCGGTCTTCGACGTGAGCGAAGTCACCCATTTTCCGGAGATGCTCGACGGCCGCGTCAAGACCATCCATCCGAACATCGCCGGGGGAATCCTCGCCATGCGGTCGAAGCCCGAACATATGGAGGCGCTCGAACAGCACGCGATTCCGACCATCGATCTTGTCGTCGTCAATCTCTACGCCTTTGAGAAGATTGCCGCCAATAAGGATGCGAGCGTTCCCGAGTTGATCGAGAACATCGACATCGGCGGCCCCACCATGATTCGCGCCGCGGCCAAGAACTGGCAGGACGTGGCCGTTGTCACCGATCCATCGGACTACCCGGCGTTAATCGCGGAGATGAAAGCCTCCGGCGGGAACCTCTCGCGCAAGACGCACTGGGACCTGGCGGTGAAGGCGTTCCACCGTACGGCTGCCTACGACCGCGCCATCTCCAACCGCCTGGCCGACATCAGCGCCGAAGGCGACGGTTTCCAGGACGAACAGCTCGATCTACCCCGCACGCTGGACCTTCGCGTTCCCCGAGTGCTCGACATGCGCTACGGCGAGAACCCGCATCAGAAGGCGGCCCTCTACGCCAGCGGCAAGAGCGGTGTGGCCGGCGGCGAGCAGTTGCAGGGCAAGGAGCTGAGCTACAACAATCTGGTGGACCTCGACGCCGCGTGGCAGTTGGTCTGCGAATTCGATGGCCCGGCGAGCGTCATCGTGAAACACACCAACCCCTGCGGCTGCGCTGAACAGGCGACGCTGGCCGACAGCTACCGCAAGGCTTTTGAGGCGGACCCCGTCTCGGCGTTCGGCGGTGTCCTTGCATTTAACCGTACGCTTGACGCCGAGACGGCCAACGAGATAGTCAAGACCTTCATCGAAGCAATTGCCGCGCCCGACTTTGACGCCGGTGCACTGGAGATCCTTGCCGCCAAGAAGAACCTGCGGCTGGTGAAGGTGAAGGCCGTGGAGGACCAGTTCGTTGTGAAGGGGATCAGCGGCGGCTATCTGGTGCAGACGCCCGATTATGCCAAGCTCGATCGTGCGACGGCAAAGGTGGTGACGGTCCGCCAGCCGACCGAGGAAGAATGGCGCGGGCTGGCATTCGGGTGGAAAGTCGTCAAGCATGTGAAGTCAAATGCGATCGTCTATGCGCGTGAAGGGCAACTGCTGTCGGCCGGCGCCGGGCAGATGAGCCGCGTTTTCTCGGTGGAAATCGGCGCAAAGAAGAGTGTGCTGCCCATTCCCGGATGCGTTTTGGCGTCCGACGCCTTCTTCCCTTTCCCGGACGGGCTGGAGGCTGCCGTGGGGCATGGCGTCACGGCCGTGATTCAACCCGGCGGATCGGTGAAGGATGCCGATGTGATCGCCGCGGCGGACCGCTTAGGCATTGCAATGGTGCTGACCGGGGTCCGCCACTTCCGCCACTAAAGCAGGAATTCGAATGACAGAGCCGCAAACACGCCGGATACCGGGACGCTACATCGTTTACTTTCTGATCGTGTTTGCGGTCTTCTGCGCGGCCTTCGCGGCCTGGGGCATCCGCGCCATGCGGAAGTTCCCGCGCCCGCCGACGCGAGGCAACGGGCCGTTCGGCTAGCGCCGGGCGAGTGACGCGAATCGCTTGCGGAAAGCTTCGCGATCGGCGGCTGTCTGCGGTACCAGTAGTCCGTCCTTCTCGATGGCATCCCAGGTCGCGTCGGCGAGTTGGACCAGTTCCTTCTCGCGCTCCGGGCTGTAGTGTGCTGCGGCCTCATAGGCGCGGGCTACCATTGCGCGCAGGCGTGGTTCGCGGGATTTCGTGAACTTCCCCTTCTGCACGAACGCGAGCAGGTCCCTGGCCGCGGCGCTGGCGGCGGCGGTCTGCCCGGCGCCGGCGAGAAGTTCCGGGTGCAGCAGGCGGCACTCCAGCAGCATTCGGGGATTGTTCGCCTCGCGAGGGTCTGCCTGAATCAGTTCCTGCAGTTCAGCCATCGCCTCCT
>CAZWDD010000503.1:0-3060 GCA_964632345.1 uncultured Solibacteraceae bacterium
GGGACGTATATGCGGGATCAGACGACGGGGCTGGATTATGCGGATCAGCGGTATTTTGCGGGGACGCTTTCCGGGAGGTTTTTGACGGCGGATTCCTCAGGGCTAAACGAGTCGTTGGCGGTTGCTGCGTCCTGGAATCAGTACGCATATGTTGAGGCGGACCCGATAAATTTTGTGGACCCGGAGGGATTGGCGACTTGTAGTTCATCAGGACTACAAGGCTTTACCGGCATTCCAAGCGGGACGACGGTGTCGCAAGTGATCTCTGCTCGAAGTGATCTTTCTGCGCTCTCGCAGACTATTTTCACTGAAAGCGAGGCCGGGGTCGCGAATGATGCTTCGGCTGCGGATCGAGCGGCGATTGGGGCGTCCATCATGAACCGATGGACTCTCGTGAATGGCGATTGGGATGCTATTGCGACGACCCGGAACGGCGGCGGACCGATAAGACTGTCGGACTGGGGGCGGGCTGATGAGACCGTGGGCTCGATTGTATTTGCGCCAAATCAGTATGAACCATGGGCGGCTCCGTGGACGCTTAATTCCAGCGCACAGGCACGCCTAAATAGCGCACTTTCGTCGGAATATGGATCTGCTCAGTGCAATGCACTGGTGCAGTCAATCGCGACGGCGGCGGGCTTTTGGGCAGCGCGGAGCACGACAGAGTTGTGGAGTACCATCGTCAACGGAGAAGTACTTTTCCCGACAAGCTTTTCTGCCGCGGCGCGTGGCAAGCAGCCAACGAAGGCTTTCTATGAAGTGTGGATTGGGAGCTTTGGGAGTGCAAACGTTTTTGCGGGGCTGACGGAATCACAAATTGTGCCACGCGGTTCGGTGTCGCCATGGAAAAGGAGCGACCCCCCGGGGCGTGGTAATGGAACTCCAGCGCCTGGCAACCCCGGCAATTTTGGGGGACGGGGGAGACCTGTCATATGATCCTGCACGTTCTTTGCGTATTGATCGCCGTTGTTCCGATTTGCGTAAACGCCCAAGTGCCAGCCAAGAAGGCGCCCTCGGATGCATCAACGATGATCGCGCGAGCCCTTAGTTGGTACGGTCGCTGGCACACTGCCGACGAGACGTTTGGAACCCAGAGATGTTCCGGCAAACGATCTGGAGACAGCCTCGTCTTTAGCTGCTTTCCCCTTGATGTGATCGTGAGTGTCGGCTTTGATGCGGACCGGGAATGCTACATCCGATTCATGCGGCATGGCGGAGGCATTCCAGATCATGGCGCTATCGGTGCTCATGGTTCGCCTATTACTCGGCGGCACTGTGATGGATTACCGGATTCAGAAGGTGACTTCGAACTTGATGTCGAAGCAACGATTGGTGAGAACGACCTCGATTTGACACGCAAGGCGCATGCGGCGGCCTTGCGGTACCTGCGTTTTTGGCCAGGGGAGGGTGTGGCGTTTTTCCCTAAGGTGCGAAGCGGCGATCCGTTTTTCCACGTATACTTGGTCCGCGAAGGTTCCCTGGAGGTGGTACTTGAGTTCAGGATTGTTGGTGGGCATCCAGAAGATTTCTCGCATTGGGATTACAAGCGAAAGGGCGGTGGCCTTCCTGAGGGATCTGTCAAGCGTCTTGCGAAGCCGCAGTTGTGGCTGAGTTCCGGAAGCGTCGGTTCTGGCATCGATCGATGAAATTTACTGGTTTACTTGCCATTTCATCGCGCAGAGTACGGCCACAGGGGAATATGGAGTACGCCACACCTTACCGCGCGCAGCGCGCGGTATCAAGAACTCCCCCACGAGGGGCCAGGGGTGGATCAACCTTATCGCGTCCTCTTTGGAGAAACGATAAGGTTGGAGGTATTGGTGAGAGAGATGAAGAGCGGCTTACTCCTGGTAGCGTTGGCGATTTCGATAGAGGCAAAGACGTGCCTAGGGATTGATGCGCAGACGAATTTTGGGGATGGCCTCCGTCCGTTGGAGGTTGTCGTCCAAAGGATCGCCGGTAATGCCGTTGAGCCCGCGCAGCGCTTTCAGGTGCCCCGAGACGCCGTTTGCCTTGAGACCGGCCAGTATCTGATCCGAGTGTTCGCGGCGGGTTTCCTGAGTGCGACTCGAATCATCGACGTTACCGGAAAGCAGCCCATTTCCGCGCGCTTCTTTCTGGCGATTGGACTGAACTTCGGAAGCAGCAAGAGAAGATGTGAATCTGTGCTGGCGAGTGGCGGCGGACGGGGCCTTACGAACGCGGATCGAGTCCGATTGGTTTCGCTGGATGTTGATTTTCCTGTCCAGGACGTGGCAAGGGATGCGGAAGGCAAGATTGCCGCGAAACTGGACGACCGGGCTACGTATCTGGCAGTTGCTTTCGTTAAGGCCAGGATGGCGGGGTCGGCGATCGTCTCTCCTGGCCAGGGGTGCCGTGTGCCAATCGAGATTAGGGAGAGGATTTTCGGGCAGTAGGAGCTGAGATGAAACTGGAAACGAGGAGTCCTGCGAGCGGCCCAAATTGCGGACGGACGGAGGGACCCGGAGTTGACGAGACGTGCAGGGTTGGCGGGGCGTGGGTTGTGTCCCGGTGCTCCTCGGCGCTTAGGGCCAGGCGGTTTTCGATGCGACTTCTGCTGGGGGTGGCTGGTATCAGTTTGCTACTCGTTCCGGAAGGAAGGGCCGAGGGGAAGCCGGATCCGTTTCGAGTTGGGACAATCGACGGGATTACGCCGGGAAAATCGTTCAAGCGTGACGTGATTCGAACGTGGGGAAGAGCCGACAAAGAGTTCGTGGTTGAAGATGGCGTCGATGGTTTGTGGTTTAAACCCAAGAAAGGCAGAGAGTGGGCGCTGGAGGTATGGTATCCGCGAAAGACCGGAAGAGTGTTCACGGTGATCATCCATTTCGATAGAACCAAAGAAAAGGCGGAGGTGGAGCGGCTATTGGGCCTTCAGTTTCAACGGAAACACTATAAGTGGGTTAAGTGCGGGCCGGGAAAGATCTCGAGGAATGTTCGGGAAGTCTCCGAGTACGGAGAGTTGCAGTACTACGAAGATCGCAGTCGTGGTGCAGTCGTGCTTCCAGATGGTTTAGGCATCCGTTCTGTCGAATTCCA
>CAZWDD010000504.1:0-3048 GCA_964632345.1 uncultured Solibacteraceae bacterium
AACACCATGCGCCCCAAAGTCGAGGCCGCCCCGCCCCTCTACTTCGAACGCTACCCCGAACTGAAGACCGTTCTCCCCTACTTCTCGAAAACCGGCGGCGCGCCGCCGGAAGGCAACGTCATCCGCCGCAACCTCATCAGCGGCGAAGGCATCGTCTACCGCCAGGGCGCCCAACCCTTCGTCACCAACGTCGCCGACAACACCACCATCGACGGCGCGGCCTTCTTCAACCCCGCCACCGGGGCCTACACCACTCCGCCCGGCGCGCCGCACACGCCCATCCCCGTCGACCGCATCGGGCCGCGTTTCCCTACGGGTGCTTCGCGCAGTAAGTGACCGCGCCCGCCGGCGGCTCCGCGTTCCACACCAGCATCGTCGCCGGCCGCTTCAACACGATCTCAATCGACGCCCGCGCCACGTCCGGCCCGTACGGGAAACACGTCACATAGATCGGCGCGCTCGTGCTCTCCACCAGCTTCAGCAGATCCTCGGTCGCCTCCGTCCGCGCCAGAAACTGCCGCCGCTTCTTTGTCCACAGATACGTCGCGTCGTAGGCGATCATGCAACCGAGCAGCGCCGGCAACACCAGGCGGTGCGCCCGGAAGCGCTTCCGAGCCGCCATCAGCCCCGCCACCACAAAGAACCCCAGTGCGCCGCTGGCCAGATACAGATGCCGGCTCGGCACCACCGGCATGTAGAGCAGGAAGCTGAACGGCAGCAGCGCTACGCTTGCCCACACCGCCGGCCCGGCCAGCCGCCGCAGTTCCGCCCGGCGCCAGAAGTAGACCGCCACCATCGCCAGCACGCCCCAGAACCAGAACAGCCGGCCCATGCTCCGCGCCCAGATCAGCGGGAACGGCGCGCGCAGCGAAAACGTGCCGTCGTTCAGATGCAGATGGTCGCTCTTGGCCGCGAAGATCAGCCCGGCGTAACCGGCCGCCGCCAGCGCCAGCGGCGCCGCCGTCCAGATGCTCCGCCCGCCGCGCCACGCCATCAGCGCCGCCACCGGCACCACCACCACGCCGGCCTCCTTCGAACCTAACGCCAGCACGAAACACACCGCCGCCAGCGCGTACCGCCACCACCCGCCGTTCCGCACATAGCCGTTCCACGCCAGCAGGAACAGTCCGCAGAACAGAAACACCAGCAGCTCCGGCAGTGCCGCGTACCACATCACCGCTTCCTGGTGGCCGGCGTAGACGGCGAACACCACCGCCGCCAGGTACGACCGCGCGCCGCCCAGCCCCACGCGCCAACCCACCATCCACACCAGCAGGCTGTTCAGGACATGGAGCAGCACCATCGACGCATAGTAGGGGAGCGGCCCGATGCCGAAGAGCTGCTCGGTCCAATGGGTCACCACGATCGATGTCGCGCGGCAGCGGTAGAGCGGGTCGGCCAGCAGCTTGCCCCAGTTCTCCGCCGCGCCGTACCAGCGGCCCAACTCGATCTGGATGTAGTCGTCCGACAGGTAGGGCTGCACGAACACCGGCCAGTAGGCAAGCGCCGCCAGCAGGCACAATCCCGCCGCCCAGCCCACATTACTTCTTAAGTTGTCCCCAGTCACGACTTGTTTACATTTACGAACGCGGGGCGCACCTGGGGCAATACAGGATTTCCAGTACACGCGCTCCATCCGCTGGCGCGCGGTTGTACTCTGAGGGTAGCGACGGCGGTTTCATGCGCAAGCTCAACAGCACACAGGTCCTCTGCGGCGGGTTCCTTGTCATCCTGGTTCTCCTGTCCTACGCGGCGGTCAAGGCCGACCGGCTGGAGTCGTCCGGAACGGACCGGCAGACGGCCGCCTACCGGGTTTTCATTGAGATGGACGACGCCATCTCCGCGCTCCGCCGGACGGTCTGGTTGGGTGGTATCTACTCGCGCGACTACTTCCTTGAACCGGACGCCACCGGCCGCGCCGAACTGCTCGCACAGATCGAAGAACTCCGCGGCATTGCCTATCCGGCGGTGGTCCGGCTGGCGCCGGCCAGAACGGGCAAAGGGGCCGCTGGGCTGCGCGCGGAGTTTGACGGGTTCTTCAATGAACTCTCGATGGTGGCCAACACCGCGGCCTCCCCACGGCTGATCGAGCGGGTGTTGATTCCGCGCCGCCTTGCGCTGCTCTCCACGCTGGAGGACATGCGCCGGGACATCCGCCAGGAGCTGGCCGGCTCGCAGGCGGGTGCGGCCGAGGCGCGCCGCCAGGCGGCGCGCGACCTGCGGTCCCTGACGGCCGCGGCTATCGTCTGTGCGCTGCTCATCGGTTTCTTCACGGTGCGCTACGCCTCGCGGCTGGAAGCGGAACGCCACCGCCACTACTCGGAGATCGCGCAGGCGAACCGGGAACTCGAAGCACTTTCGGCGCGGGTGCTCGAGGTGCAGGAGCAGGAGCGGAGAGCGCTCTCGCAGGAGCTTCACGACGAGGTGGGCCAGACGCTGACGGCGCTGCGCATGGAGCTTTCGCTGGCCCTGACGCATGCCGCCGATCCGGTGCTGCGCGCGCAGCTCGGCCATGCCCGCCAACTGGTGGAATCGACAACGCATATGGTGCGGGACATTTCGCTGATGCTGCGGCCGTCGCTGCTCGACGACCTCGGGCTGGGGCCGGCGCTGCAGTGGCAGCTCGATCAGTTTTCGCGGCGCAGCGGCGTGCGCGTCCGCTTTACCGGCGCCGATGTGGGTGAATCGCTGCCCGATGCCGTGAAGACCTGCGTGTACCGGATTGCGCAGGAAGCCTTGAATAACTGTGAGAAGTACGCCCGCGCTGCCGCCGTCCATGTTGTGCTGCAGCAACACGAGGGGATGGTGATGCTGGAGATCCGCGATGACGGTGACGGTTTTGCGCTCGACCACCGGGGGCTGCCGGCCTCCGGCTCCGGCATCCTCGGGATGAAGGAGCGCGCGCACGCGCTGGGCGGAACGCTCACGATCGATACCTCCCCAGGCCGCGGCGCCCGCATTGCGTTGTCGTTGCCCATCGACGCGGTTCCGGAACCGCTTGCCACCAGGAGTCTGACCTAGATGTCTTATCGAATTCTGCTTGCCGAT
>CAZWDD010000505.1:0-3043 GCA_964632345.1 uncultured Solibacteraceae bacterium
GGAGAGTTCGGAGGGGGGAAGTTTGGCGGCGAACTCGTTGGGGGTGAACCAGGCGGGTTTGCGGATCTGGCGGGATTCGAGGAGGTCGAGGAGCTGCTGGTAGAGGAGGGTGGCGTCGGAGGCGGCGGCGCGGCCGGACTGGAGGCGTTTGCGCTGGCGGGAGTCGCGGAGGCGGCGGAGGGCGAGGGGGCCGAGGAGCCAGACGAGGAGGGCGGAGGTAAAGAGGGAGGCGAGGGGGAGGAGGCGGGCTTTTGACCAGGCGAAGGCGGCGAGGGCGGCGGATTTGAGCTGGTCGATGGCGAGGGTGAAGCCGCGGGCGCGGGTGCCGAAGCGGGACTGTTCGAGGTGGCTGGCGAGGCGGAACTGGCGGTCGAGATCGTATTGGACGACCCAGTCCTGCCAGAAGAGGTCGGCTGCTTCGATGAGGTCGGTGATGCGGCGGAAGGCGGCAAAGGGCTGGACGCGGGCGGCGGCGGGGGTAGGGTCATAGGCGGTCCAGCCGTTGCCGGGGATGAAGGCTTCGACCCAGGAGTGGGCATCGCTGGCGCGGACGGTGTACCAGCCGGAGACGGGGTTAAGAGTGCCGCCCTGGAAGCCGGTGACGACGCGGGCGGGGATGCCGATGGAGCGGAGCATGAGGGCGAGGGAGGAGGCGAAGTATTCGCAGTGGCCCTGGCGGCGTTCGAAGAGGAAGTGGGAGATGGGGTCGGGGAGGTCGGAGGCGGGGAGTTCGAGGGTGTAGCCGAAGTTGGACTGGAGGTAGGAGACGAGGCGGCGGGCCTGGAGGTCGGGGTTGTTTTCGGTGCCGGCGTGGCGGTGGGCGAGTTCGAGGATGCGGTAGTTGAAGCCGGCGGGGAGTTCGATGAGGCGGCGGCGTTCCTCGCGGGTGAGGCCGGGGGAGCCGTCGCCGCCGTAGTGATCGAAGAAGGCGGTGACGGAGTAGCGGAGGACGGGGGGAAGGTCGGAGAGGGAGCGGAGGGAGCCGTTGGAGAGGAGGGCGACGGAGTTGACGTTGGCTTCGAGGAACTCGGGGATGCCGGCGACGAAGAAGGCGTTCATGCCGGTTTCGGTGAGCTGGACCTCATATTTGGCGCGGAGGCCCTGGCGGCCGCCGTGGGTACGGTTGGGGATGGCGGCGGCGCCGTAGCGGAGGCGGAGCTGTTCGGCCATGTCGCCGGAGGTGGTCCAGCGGCGGCCATCGAAGCGGGACATGGCGGAGCCGCGCCAGCGGAGGTTGAGGAGCTCGCCCTGACCGGGGAAGCGGACGTACATGACGGTGCGGCTGCTGGTCTGGATTTCGCCGATTTTGCGGAGGTCGACTTCGCCGCCGAAGCCGGGGAGGTGGAACTTATTGGTGACGAGGTTCTGGAGGGCGGCGCGGGCGGTGCGGGGGAGGATGAAGAAGAGGCCGACGGTGAAGAAGAGGATGCCGAAGGAGGTGATGAAGCTGACGGAGAGGATGCGGCGATGGAAGCGGCGGGGGGAGCCGGAGGAGGCGGGGCGGGCGCCGCGGGCGCCGCGGCGGATTTCCCAGGCGGCGAAGGCGGCGACGCCGGAGAAGAGGAAGAGGGCGAGGAAGAGGAAGAAGAGAAGGGAGGTGGACAGGAGGGCGGCGGCGAGGAGTTGGGTGAAGCCGATGAGGACGGCGTAGAGGGCATCGCGATCGGTGCGGAAGGTGAGGCCTTTGACGACGGTGAGGAAGCAGATGAGGCGGACGGTGGGGGCGAGGAAATCGGGGGAGAGATAGACGGCGTCGATGGGGTAGAAGCCGGTGTAGAGGATGACGAGGGTGTTGACGAGGACGGGGGGGAGGGGGAGGGAGCGCTGCCAGAAGAGGAGGAGCAGGCGCGCGGCGAAGGCGATGCCGGAGAGGGCGAGGACGATGGGAGAGAGTTCGCCGGTGGAGGCGAGGGCGAGGAAGCCGCTGACGAGCATGGCGAGCAGCGACTGTTCGAAGAGGCGGTCCGGGGAGGAGGAGCGCGTCACGGGAGGGCTTTGGTGACTCCTTCCTGGAAGTCGCCGAGGGCTTGCGGGGGGACGCCTTCGGCATGGAGGACGACGAAGTGGGGGCCGCGGTAGAAGGGGCGGATGGAGGGGCCTTTGTTGATTTTCTGGATGGCTTCAAAGGCGACGGTTTCGCCGGGGTAGAGGATCCAGGTGGCGGAGATGTCGTGGGGACCCTGGTAGGTGGCGCGCCAGACCTTGAGGGGGTTGAGGGAGCGGACGGATTCGGGGGCGGCGGAGGGGGGGAGTTCTTCGATAGCGGTGCGTTTCCAGCCGCCGTGGATGGTGGGGGGCGGTTCGGAGACGGCGGGGGTTGAAGGGCCGCAGGAGGCGAGGAGAGGGAGGAGAAAAAGATACCGGCGGGAGAACGGCATGCGCTTCCATGGTAGAACAGGACTTGCGGCATTTATGGCGAAGTTGAAACCGGTGAGGGGGCTGGAGTCCCGTAAAAAGGGGCAGGAGCCGAAGAAGACCGATCATGTGCGGGATGCAAAGGGCGCGATTCCGTGTCTGCTGCTGGTGATTGGCGGGATATTGCTATTGGGCTGGCTGTTTTCGGCTATGCTCAAGTCGGCGAATTGAGGAGCGCGCAACGATGCGAGTAGACGGAAGAGAGCCGGGGCAACTGCGTCCGGTGACAGTGGAGGCGGACTATCTGCTGACGGCGGAGGGGTCCGTGCTGATCTCGGTGGGGAACACGCGGGTGCTGTGCGCGGCGACGGTGGAGGATACGGTGCCGCATTTCCTGCGCGGGAGCGGGCAGGGATGGGTGACAGCGGAGTATGCGATGCTGCCGCGGGCGACGGTGACGCGGACGTCGCGGGAGGTGAAGAAGGGGCGGGAGAGCGGGCGGACGATGGAGATACAGCGGCTGATCGGGCGGGCGCTGCGGGGCGTGGTGGATTTGCGCGGGCTGGGGGAGCGTTCGTTTGTGCTGGACTGCGTCGTGCTGCAGGCCGATGGTGGGACGCGGTCGACGGCGATTACGGGGGCATTCATCGCGCTGGGGATGGCGGTGGGGAAGATGGTGAACGCGGGG
>CAZWDD010000506.1:0-309 GCA_964632345.1 uncultured Solibacteraceae bacterium
GCAGGCGGATACGAGATTGCGCCTGGAGAACTGTGCGAGTCATGGAAGCGATTTCATGAGCAGATGGCAACTCTCGTAGTTGTGTCGTCTCGGTGGCACGCAGAACATCACGTGGCCGAAAGAAAGCAACTGTTGGAGAAGACCGCATGACATCATTTAAGCGACTAAAAACAGCCCAGCCGCCGATCTCCCCGGCGGCGATCCCTCAAATCTTGAGAGACATTCCTAGGTGGATTTGTTGGGACTACATGGACGGCGGCGATGGCAAGAAGCCACGCAAAGTTCCGATCGGGAAGGGCACTGACTACG
>CAZWDD010000506.1:323-3030 GCA_964632345.1 uncultured Solibacteraceae bacterium
CCTTCAGCTTGGAGGACGTTTGCTTCTGTGATGACGGAGGCTTCTGAACGCGAGGGCCTTGGCGTCGGCTTTGTGTTTTCGGACGCGGACGACATCGTAGGCATTGACTTAGATAGCTCGTATGACGAACAGGGTTGGCTGAAACCTTGGGCTCGTGCGATAGCCAAGTCATTCAGCGGTTCTTTCTGCGAAGAGACTCCTTCTGGCCTTGGGCTGCATTTCATTGGCCGTGCCGACAAGATTATTGGCCGCACTCGAGTTGAGCTTCCTGACGACGATGGCGGAATCGAGCGATACAGCGAGAACAGGTGGTTTACGTTCACTGGAAAGCCGGTGACAGACGGCGATGTGATTGACATTCGCCAAGGTATGGCATGGCTAAATGAAAACTACTTTGGAGGCCGGCGTCATGTTCCTCTATCAAATGTGCCCACTCAGTTTGAATCTGATGCTGAGTTGAATATCGAGTTGGCGCGAGTGTGCCTGAAATACATTGGCAGCTTCCGGGCGAAATCCGGAGACGATTGGCGAGCCGTTGGCTATGCGTGCAAAGGGACATCTGAGTCTTTGCGTGACGACTGGATTAAGTGGTCTTCGCAATGGAGCGAGTTCAGCCTGGAAGAGTGTCAAGACCGCTGGTCTAGATTCGACTCTCGCAGCAGCGTTGGAACGCTTGTCTACATGGCGGCTGCCGACAGTGGCATTCCTTCACTCGTGATGCGAGAGGAAGCGCGGCAGCTGCTTGGCCGTGCGGCCGATGTTGTAGAAGAGGATCCGACTCCCACCCTGCTTGACGCCATTGAGGCGTGGCGGAAGCAGGAGGAGACGCCGGCTATCAAAACCGGCCTGCCGGCCCTCGACAAGCTGTTTGACGGCGGCCTGCCGCTCGGACAGATGACGGCCTTGGCGGCCGCCCCCGGCGTCGGCAAGTCGGCCCTCGCGCTGCAGCTGGTGGTGCAGTGCCTGGTCCATAACCCGGACATGGTGGCGGCCTGGTGCTTGGGCGAGATGACCCGCGCCGCCTTGGCAGCCAGGGCCATCACCAACTTCGGCGGAGCCGATCACGAACTGACGCTCCAGGACGTGATCCACAAGCGTGAGCCCAGCGGTGCTGTGGCCGACGACCTGGGCAAGGTGGTCGGCCGGCGGCTCAAGATGATCGAGGCCCCGCTTGTCATCGACAAGATCGAGCGGGCTTTGGTCAAGGACAGCCCTGTCCTATTGGTGGTGGACTATCTCCAGCTGGTCCGCTCGACCCGGCACTTTCAAGACAAGACCGGCGAGATCAACGACGTGCTGCTCAAGCTCCGCGAGCTCACCACCTCAAGGAACATCGCCACGCTCCTGGTCACCAACATCGCCAAGGGCTGCGACGCCAACACAGAGATCGGCAACATCGGCAAAGGGTCGAACCAGATCGACTTCGACGTGGACAACTTCCTGTTCGGTCACCGGGCCGGGGAGGTCGGGCCCGATGGAGAGATCAAGGTTGAGTGGCGGTGTAAGAAGCTGCGGCAGGGCCAGATGGCCGACGTGGAGTTCTGGTTCCACGGCAAGTACCAGTTCTTTGAGGACGCCAGCGAGATCCCAGAGTTTCCTGAGTTCTCGACCAACGGCACCGGCCAAAACTGGGGGGCCATCTGATGGCAGAGAAAGACCCCGCCAAGTTCGAAACACGACGCCGCTGGCTGGCGATGATGAAGGACGGCTCCATAGCCGCCCTCCGCAGCGAGGGCCGCCTGGTGTCCAACTACGTCTTCTACGCGGCCGACTGGACGACCGGCGAGGTCCGGTTCTCCATGCGGAGGGTCGCCAGCCTGTTCGGAGTGCATCCCACGACCGTCCGCAGGGGCATTGCCCAGCTGTTAGACCGTGGGATTCTGGAGATTCTGGGCAAGCCCGAGGGGGCTGGAGCGACTCTCTACGGGGTCTGCGAGCGCGCACCGCTCGTGCGCGCCCCGGACACGAGTGGTGCGCAGTCCCGGACACGAGCCGTGCGCGCCCCGGACACGAGTGGTGCGCAGTCCGCGCACGAGCCGTGCGCAGTCCGGACACGACCCGTGCGCGGACTGCGCACACTATGTGCGCGCAATACTATTAATCCCATTGGTAGTTCTTTAACTACCAATGGGGATTTCATTAGGGCACGGCCCGATGGCGGTCAGGAGACCGCCACGGCCGTGCCTAATGGGTCGGGTGAGGGGGAGGGGGGTTCCGCCGCCGGCTTGACCGGCGAGTCACAACAACGTCAGGAGGACGTGGCATGAGCATTCGGGAAGAAACGCCGCCGCCGGCCCCGCTGGTCCTAGCGGACATGCTGGCCATGCACGCTTGGAACCCGCACCTGGACCAGGCAACGCAGCAGATCTGCGGCTGGGCCGCCGACACGATCCGCCAGGTGGTACGCGAGAACCATCGTCTTACCCACCAGAACGAGCAGCTCGAGGGCGACAACGCCCTGCTGTTCCACATGCACTACGGGCCGCAGAAAGGCGGTGCCGCATGAACATCTCTGAGTTCACGTGCATCGCCCTGGGGATGCTCTTCAACGTACTCACCTTTTTCCTCGGCGTTGCCGTGGGGGTGAATGTTTGTCAAAAGCGAAAGGATTCCAGCAATGACAGCGACCGCTACGAAGCCGAGGGCTTCAAGTACTACCGTGACGATTCCGAAGGCTGAGCTGCTCGACGCACTCACCGCCATCAAG
>CAZWDD010000507.1:0-3028 GCA_964632345.1 uncultured Solibacteraceae bacterium
AAGCGGCGGAGCACGGCTACTGGGCGTGGGTGACGACGGGGACATTGAACGGGAACAATGAAGCGGCGATCCGGAAGACGGTGGAAACATTGCGGGGTGAGCCGGCGCTGCTGTTCTGGGAGACGGAGGACGAGCCGACGTTCGTGTGGAAGAAGCCGCGGGAGATCCGGACGCCGGCCGAGCGGATTATTGTCACGCGGAAATACATACAGTCGATCGACCCGAAGCACCTGTTCTATCTGAACCATTCGCCGACGAACCTGATTTCCACGCTGCGGCGATACAACGACGGCACGGACGCGATGGCCACCGACGTCTACCCGGTGATTCCGCGCGGGATCCGGAACCAGTACGCGCTGTGGCCGGACGGGCAGCAGGGCGACTTTCTGAACGAGACGATCAGCCAGGTGGGGCAGTACGCGGACAAGATGCGGCAGGTGGCCGGGCCGGGCAAGCCGGTGCTGATGGTGCTGCAGGGGTTTGCGTGGGAGACGATACAGAAGCAGCCGGACCCGAAGATGATTCTGTACCCGACGAAGGAGCAGGCGCGGTTCATGGCGTATCAGTCGATTGTCCATGGGGCGAACGGGATCCTGTACTGGGGGCTACACCTGGGCGCGGCGGACAATCCGGCGTGGGAGGCGGCGCGGACGGTGGCGGCGGAGTTGAAGGGGTTGGCGGCGGAGTTGGCGGCGCGGCCGGTGGATCGAAAACTGATGCTTGAATACTTCGACACGGGGCATTCGCTGGACCGGGGGATTGCGTATACGATGCGGCCATCGAAGGACGGGGCGGTGGTGATTGCGGTGAACGAGGACAAGAACCCGGTTGAGGTCTCGATCTGGAACACGGGGTTCCGCTCGTGCTCGATTGGGGCGCGGGAGACGTTCGCGCCGTTTGAGGCGAAGGTATTCCGCTGCTGGCGCTAGCGGACGGGGACCCAGAGGTGGGTGGTGGCGGCGCCGTTCTTAATGGTGACGATGTAGTCGCCGGGCTTTTTGTAGGTGTGCTCGATGACGGCGTAGCCGTTGGGGGCGAGTTTTTCGACGTTGCCATCGGACTTGGTTGAACGGCGCGGGGATCCGTCACCGAAGTCCCAGGTCTCCTCGCCGCTGGTGGTGCCGAAGGTGCGGACCTTGAAGGTCACGGGCTGGCCGCGCTTGAGATCGAGCGAAGGGAAATAGGAGGCGTTGATGGCGATGGGGTCGTCGTCGCCGTAGACATTGACGGTGGCGAAGTCGTAGGCAACATGGCCGTGGGCATCCTTCACTTCGAGGATTTCGCTATAGGTGCCGGGCTTGAGGTAGCGGCGGCGGATGGAGGGAGCGTCGGCCGTGCGGCCGTCGGAGAGCTTCCAGTGGAAGGAGGGCTTGCCGTCGCGGGCCCAGGAGCGGGAGCCATCGAGGAGGACTTCGTCGCCGGCGCGGGCATAGCGATGGGGGCGGGCGACGGCAATTATATCCGGGCTAAATTCGCGGATGTAGGCTTCCCAGAGAAACGCATAGCCTTCCTGGGTGCCCCATTCGCCGGAGGGTTGGCGGCTCTTGATTTCGAAGTGGAGATGGGTCCAGCCGCCGCTGCCGCCCTCCTTGCCG
The DNA here is from genome assembly GCA_964632345.1 of uncultured Solibacteraceae bacterium. Taxonomy (GTDB): domain Bacteria; phylum Acidobacteriota; class Terriglobia; order Bryobacterales; family Bryobacteraceae. The sequence continues at coordinate 1,596 of CAZWDD010000507.1, forward strand.
AGGAGGCCGAGTTTGGCGCCCTGTTTGATTTCGGCGCCGAGTTTGAGGGAGGGATCGAAGGAGTAGAGGTGGCTGTAGCGGTAGTACCAGCCGCGTTTGTCGCGGAGGTAGATGACATCGTAACGGGGGGCGACGGGCGTGCCGGATTTATGTTCGGGCAGGACCTCCTTGCCGAGGGAGACGATGAGGCCATCGGTGGCGGCGACAACCTGGGCGAGTGCCTCGGCGCCGCCGAGATCGAGGCCGGCGTGATAGTAGACCTTTTTGCGCGACTGCTGTTCGCCGCGATCGGCATAGGTGGGTTCGTTTGCCATCTGCGTGTGGGTGAGGAACCAGCGCTGTTTGAGGGGGTAGCCGATTTCGCCGGGAGGCATCCATGGGGAGGCGGCGGGCCAGAGGCGGAGGCGGGCGTCGGCGCGGAGGCCCCAGTGGTCGATGGTGCTGTTGGCTAGGTAGGCGGCGGTGACGGGACAATCGACCTGGACGCGGCGGGCGGGACGGGGGAGTTCGTAGTTGGCGCAGCGGAGTTCGATTTCGACACCGTCGACGGAGGCGGTGACACGGGCTTCGCGGACGGCGTTCTGGGCGGCGTCGCGGGTTTCGGCAATGCGGAGGATGCGAACGGGAACGGCGAGCCCACCGGGCAGTTCGACAGTGCGGGCTTCGCCGGTCTTGAGGTCAGCGACGGCGAAGGGCACCTGGGCTGCGGCGAGGAGGGAGAGAGGGAGAAGAAGCAGGAGGCGCACGTCCCGGATTCTATCAATGAATTTCTGATGAAATAGAGGCGTGAAACCGCGCATTGCTCTCGCCATGCTGGCGGCGGGGGGCATATTGCTCTCCGGCGCCGACGCCAAGGGAATCGACTTCAACCGGGACATCCGGCCGATCCTATCGGACAACTGTTTCGCCTGCCACGGGCCGGACGATACGACGCGGATGGCGGGCATCCGGCTGGACACGAAGGAAGGGGCGCTGGCAGCGCTGCGGGCGGGCAACCCGGAGCAGAGCCGGATCTATCTGCGGATGGCGCACGCGGACCCGAAGCGGCGGATGCCGCCGCCGTCGACGGGGCGGACGATCACGCCGCAGCAGATTGAACTGGTGAAGCGTTGGATTCAAGAGGGCGCCGAGTGGAAGATGCACTGGGCGTACGAGAAGCCACAGCGGGAGCCGCTGCCGGCGGTGAAGAACCGGAAATGGGTGAAGAACGCGATCGACCATTTCGTGATGGCGAAACTGGAGCAGGAGAAGCTGACGCCGAATGCCGAGGCCGACCGGGTTACGCTGCTGCGGCGGCTGAGCTTCGACCTGACGGGACTGCCGCCGACGCCGGCGGAGGTGGATGCGTTTCTGAAAGACAAGTCGGCAAACGCGTATGAGAAGCAGGTGGACCGGCTGCTGGCGTCGCCGCACTACGGGGAACGGATGGCGAT
>CAZWDD010000508.1:0-3003 GCA_964632345.1 uncultured Solibacteraceae bacterium
AGGCACTCAAGAAATGGCGGATGGGCGTGGCGAAGAAGGAGGGTGTGCCCGCCTTCCGCGTACTTACCGACAAGGCGCTCACCGGTATCGCCGCGGCCATGCCCGCTACCGAAGAGGAACTGCTCCAGGTCGGCGGGGTCGGGCCGCGCGCCGCCACCCGCCACGGCGCGGCCATTCTCCGCGTGCTTTCCGCCGGCGGCCACGTTGCTTCATAATCGTCGCATGGCGAATCGTTTCCGCTTCCTGCTTCTGGCTCTGCTCGGCGTGTCCGCACTGCCGGGCGCCGAGTGGGTGCGGCTCTTCGATGGCGCCACGCTCAACGGTTGGCGCGAGACCCCTTTCCGGTCCCGCGGCGCCGTCCGCGTTGCCGATGGAACCATTGAACTCGGCAGAGGCCGCCTCACCGGCGTCACCTGGACAGGCGAGTTCCCCCAGTCCGGCTACGAGATCCGTTTCGACGCCGCCAGGATCGAAGGCAACGACTTCTTCGGCGCCATCACCTTTCCCGTCGGCGATTCCCACTGCACCTGGGTCAACGGCGGCTGGGGTGGTTCCGTGGTCGGGCTGTCGAGCCTCGACGGCGACGACGCATCGGAAAACGACACCTCCACCGCCCGCGATTTCGAGCCCGGCCGTTGGTACTCTTTCCGCCTCGAAGTCACCGAAAAGCGCATTCGCGGTTGGATCGACAATGCGCTCGTCGTCGATGCCGATATCGAGGGACGCCGCGTCGAACTGCGCCCCGGCGAGACCGAACTCTGCGTCCCGCTCGGCTTCATGTCCTACTCTACCGTCGGGCGTCTGCGGAACATCGAGTACCGGAAACTCCCGGCCGGTATATGATTCCTACATAGGCGGCGGCAACGTCCGCCCCGAGGAGATTCATGAACAGGCGTTACTTCATCTTCAGTTCCACGGCCCTGGCCGCGCAGACAGTAAAACCATCGAAAAGCCCAAATGAAACGGTCCGCGTGGCCGTGGTCGGCTGCGGAGGCCGCGGCAACAGCCACATGAGCGCGTGGACATCCATCCCCAACGTCGCCCTGGGCGGCTTGGTCGACGTCGACGATTCGCACTCAGAGCGCTACGTCGGCGCCCTCCAGAAGCGCGGGCTCACCGCCCCGCCCGTCTTCCGCGACATCCGCAAGGTGCTTGAGGACAAGAGCATCGACGCCGTGTCCATCGCCACGCCCAACCACTGGCATGCGCTCCAGACCATCTGGGCCTGCCAGGCCGGCAAGGACGTCTACGTCGAAAAGCCCTGCTCCCACAACGTGTTCGAATCCCGCCAGATCGTCGCCGCCGCGCGGAAGTACGGCCGCATGGTGCAGATGGGCAGCCAGAGCCGCTCCTCACCCGCCCTCCAGGAAGCCGTGCAGAAGATGAAGGAAGGCGAGTTCGGCGAAATCTACATGGCGCGCGGTCTCTGCTTCAAGGCCCGCAACACCATCGGCAAGACCCCCGTCGAGCAGGTGCCCCCCGGTGTCGATTACGACCTCTGGACCGGACCCGCCCCCATGCGGCCCTTCACCAAGAACCGCTTCCACTACAACTGGCACTGGTTCTGGGATACCGGTAACGGCGACCTCGGCAACCAGGGTATCCACGAAGTCGATATCGCCCGCTGGGGCCTCGGCGTCACCCACCCCACCAAGGTCAGCGCCATCGGCGGCAAGTTCATGTTCGACGATGACCAGGAGACCCCCAACACCATCACCGCCTCCTATGAGTTTGTGGTCAACGGCCGCCCCAAGATGATGACCATGGAGGTCCGTCACTGGTACAGCCACCACGAAGCCGGCATCGGCGGCGAACGGCCCGGCAACACCATCGGCAATACCTTCTTCGGTTCCAAGGGCTATCTCGCCATCGACGGCTACAACAAGTACTACAGCTACATGGGCCGCGACCAGCAGCCCGGGCCGTCCCGTTCAGAACGCGACAAGCACTTTGAGAACTTCATCCACGGCGTGCGCAGCCGCAAGCACACCGACCTTACGGCCGAGATCGAGGAAGGCGCCATGTCCTGTGTCCTGATGCACCTGGCCAACGTCTCCTACCGCGTCGGCCGCACGCTCCACTGGGACGAGAAAACCTGGAGCGTCAAGGGCGATCCGGAAGCCAACAAGATGTTGACCCGCGCCTACCGCGCGCCCTACATCGTGCCGGCCAAAGTCTGATCGCACGCGACAAACAAAGTGGCGGCCTCCGTTCGCGGAGGCCGCTTTTTTTTCGGTTGTGCCCTCCGTAGGGGGATTTCGCTACCTGGGCAAACCCTTTGGCTGGGGGATATGCCCCACCGCTGCTCGTAAGTGCCTGAAAATGCGTGCGCCGGATTTGGGCATTCGTCTGCAACGCTCTTGTCGGCATGGAGCAGACCTGGATTGCCATCGTTGCCAGCCTCCTTATGGGGCTCGGAGCGGCGTGCGTGTTTGTCTTCTCCGTTAAGCGGGACTACTTCCGCGATCTGGAGGAGACCAAGTATCAGGTCTTCTGGTCCGATCTGGAAGAAGTGGTGGACTCCGCAAAGCCGACACAGGAGAGACCGAATGGGTAACGAGACCACGCACAAGCCGGCCAGCCAGGAAGATGCCGGCGGACGGCGCCGCGTATTGACGTTTTTGAGCAGTTTCGGGCTGATCGGCTCGGCGGTGCTGAGCGCGTTTTCGAACTTTGTCTTCATTAAGCCGCGGGCCACCTACGGCCAGCCGTCACGGTTCAATGTCGGTAAACCGGAGGACTTCCCGTCGGGCACCAAGCTCGCTCTCGAGGACCGGCGGATCTGTCTGGTGCGGGACGGCAACAAGTTTGCCGCTCTCTCCACCACCTGTACCCATCTGGGCTGCATCGTGAGCACGGCCGACACCGGGTATTCCTGCCCCTGCCACGGCTCGCGCTACGACCAGGACGGCAACGTCACCGGCGGCCCGGCGCCTAAGCCGCTCGCGTGGTATAAGGTTTCCCTCGCTCCGAACGGCGAACTGGAAGTCGACAAGGACCAGG
>CAZWDD010000509.1:0-2998 GCA_964632345.1 uncultured Solibacteraceae bacterium
GCACATAATGCGAGAGGACGCGCGCGTAGCTTCCCGCGGCGCGTGGGTGGCCCTTACCATTGGTGATCCATCCGTCGCTGGCGACGATGATATCGGGAGCGGCCATGGCCTGATCGATATCCTCCTCGCGCATGGTGAAGGTGATGACGGTGCCGCCCTGTTTCCGGCGTTCGTGGAAGGTCTTTTCGTTTAAGCGTTCGCCGGTCTCCACCCACATGATGTCCTTGTAGTCGATATCGAGGGCTTCCCGGAAACCGGGATTGAAGATGGCCGAATCGAGACGGGTCATGCCGGCGATGTAGGGGTAGGCCTCGGAGGTGATATCAATGCCGCGTTGCCGCGCGCCGCGGACGATCGACAGTCCGAGTTCAAAGGCGCGGCCGGAGGAGGAGTTCAAATGGACGATGTGGACGGCGGCACCGGCGATGGCAGCGTCGGAGATCATCTCCTGCAGACTCTCAACAACGCCGGGGTCCTTGCGACCGGCGCCACGCATGTGGACGAAGATGGGAACCTTGGCCTGGGCGGCGACGCGGAAGACGTCGAGGATCTCCGCGCGGGACGCGAATGGCGTGTATGCGATGCCCATACCGATGCCGACGCCGCCTTCGCGCAGGCCCTCGCGCAGGAGTTCGAGGGTCCGGATCTGCTCCGGGTCGGTAGCGGCGCGGGTGGCCGCGGGTCCGGCGGGCAGCCAGTCGCTGGTGTCGTTGGTGGCTGTCATGCGAGCCGGGACGTGTCCCACCGATGCGCCGTAGTGAATCAGCGCCTTGCCGCGCCGTTCATCAACCCACTTCTTCATGGGCGAGACGCCGATCTCCAGTTCGAGCGCGGTAGTGACGCCGTCGCGCGCCTTGTAGCGATAGTTCTCGTCGGTCTGTCCGTGGCAGTGGAGATCGATGAAGCCGGGCGAAACCACCAGGCCGCGCGCGTCGATCTGCTTCCGGCCCCGCAGCGCGGTGGGGCTGATCGCAGCCACCACTCCGTTTCGAATGCCGAGCGACCGCACGGCGTCCAATCCAGAGGCTGGATCGATTACGCGGCCGTTGTTGATAACGGTGTCAAATCCGGTCTGCGCGAAGAGCGCGGCGGAACCGGAGGCAGCGAGAAATTGGCGTCGGGTCGGCGTCATTCTGGCAGTGTACCGTTAATTCGCAGCGCCGGCCCGGCGTAACATGAAGGGATGGGTGACCTGGAACGAATCGGCGTGGCCATTCCGGCCGATCTGCTGGAGAGCTTCGACGCGCACATTGAGCGGCACGGGTACGTCAACCGTTCGGAGGCGTTTCGCGATCTGATCCGGCGGACAATTGCGCAGGAGACGGCGGAGAAGCCCGAGGCCCGTATCGTGGGGACATTAACACTGGTTTATGACCACCACGTCCGTCAACTCTCCGATCGCCTGACGGCGATCCAGCACGACCACCACGACCTGATCATCTCCACGCTGCACGTTCATCTGGACCATGACCTCTGCCTGGAGGTGATTGTGATGAAAGGGCCATCGGGGAAGGTGCGGGGAATGGCGGACCGCCTGATTGCCACGAAAGGCGTGCAGTACGGGCAGTTGAGCGTGACGATGGGGGTCTAGGCAAGAAATGGAAAAGGCCGGGAGGTCCCGGCCTTTTCGGATCAGAGCTAGGGGATGCTTAGCTCTTGCACTTTGCCAGATCCTTCGACTTCTGGTAGCACTCACCGACCTTGTTGAGACCGGGAGCTTCCTTGGTCGGCTTGGCGACGCTATGGCACGTCTTGCAGGCCGTCTTTTCTTTCTTCGTCAGGTCAGGCGTGGCATCGGCCGTCGACGTGGTGACAAAGAATCCGAAGGCGACCAGCGCAGCGGGCAGCAGGACTCGAACGAGTTTCATGGGACCCTCCTCATGGGGATTGGATTGGATTGGAACAACTTCATTTGTTACTGCAGTAATCGGAAGCCCGCCATAAACTGGTGAGTCCGGAAAAGTTCAACACGGAAGAACGGTTGCGAGAACGAGAACCAACGGTAATCAGCAATCAGATGGACACGCTTGCTGACAGGAGCGGTCAGACGAATTTGCGGTTGATAGAAGTGGGAGGGGCGGCTGCCGGAGGAACGGAACATTGCCCCGCCCGCGCTCAGCGTTACTTTACCCGGTAATCCCATATCGGCCATTCCGGAGAAAGTGTGACCGTTATCCACGTAGCGGGAGATCTCCCGGCCGAAGGTCTGGGGCACGCTGTAGTCGATGACAGTCCGCATGGAGGAGCGGGCGTACTCACCGATGAGGCGGAGTTGCTTGCCGCCGCGCGGCAACCAGTGAATTGCGGCCGCGGTCTGCCGTTGCCGTAGGTTGAAGCGGCCGAACTGCGGGGGGTTGTCGTTGTTGATGGCGCCGAAGTTGAACTGTAGATTCAAATTCGACGAGACATCGTAGCGGGCGCGGGCACGGTACTTTTCGTAGTCGCCGAGGCTGGTCCGGAAGAGCACTTCGCTGGAACGAGCCCGTTCCACGTCGCCGAACAACGTGAGGCGCGACTTGACGCGGAGGGTGCCGCCGCCGGTAAAGGAGTGCCGGCGGAGGCGGGAGATATCGGTACCGGTGGGGCTCAAAAGGCCCCCGCGCGACGAACCATCGCCCCATGAATAGCGGTGGCCGCCGCGCAGGGTAAGCCAGCGGGAGGCCTCGACCATGACATCGAGTTGTTGCTGACTTTGATTCCAAACCAACCGGTCGAATGTGGAAGCATTGTGAAAACGGTCCGTGAAGTAGCTCTCCATGATCCGGATGCGTTCATGGGGACGGATCTCGGCCATGGCGCTGCCCGAGGAGTGGGGCTGGCGCGAGGCGGCGACCCACCGCAGTGATTGCTGATCGGCGAAAAGCAGGGAGTCAAACCCGGCGAACAGCCCCTTGTTCAGCTGGTTGTAGACAACGTCGGTCTTGGGCTGGCTGTAAAGGAAGCTGCCACTGAGGTCGAGCCAGGACGCCGCCTGCCATCCGCCCAACGCTTTGCTGTA
>CAZWDD010000510.1:0-2985 GCA_964632345.1 uncultured Solibacteraceae bacterium
CGATGCCGCGGGCGTCGACGCGGATGGCGGGTTTGCAGGCGACGAAGACGTTGTCCTCGATGCGGTTGTCGCGCCCGCCGCCGACGAAGGCGCCGTACTTGAGGTTGTGGAAGATGTTGCCGGTGACGGTGATGCCGGAGGAGCAGTCATCGAGGTAGACGGCCATGGAGCCGAAGCCGTAGCCGCCGAGGTCGTGGATATAGTTGTGGCGGATGACGGTGCCGCGTTCGGTGTAGTCGCGGCCGATGTAGATGGCGCCGACGTCGCCGGTTTCGAGGGCGAGGTGGTGGATGTTGTTGAACTCGATGAGGTGATCGTTGCCGGTGATGAGGATGCCGGCGTGGGGCGCGTCGTGGATGTGGTTGTGGGAGACGCGGTTGCCGACGCCGCTGATCTTGACGGCAGGGTTGTAGGTACGGACCCACTGGCCCATGTGATGGATATCGCAGTCCTCGACGCGGTGGGCGGATGGCGTGAGGGTGGCGCGATCGCCGCCGGTGACTTCGATGGCGCTATCGCCGGTGAAGGCGATGTGGCAGCGTTCGATGGCATGACGGGAGCCGCCCTCGACGAGGATGGCGGAGTTGCCGATGTTCGTAAGCGAGGCGTTGCGGAAGAGGACCTGCTCGCCGCCCTCGATGACGATGCCGTGGCCGCGGGTGGCTTCGATGCGGAAGTTCTGGAAGGTGAGTTGGCGGGCGTCCTTCAGGTGGAGCACGGGCGCGTCGAGGGTGGACAGGAACAGCTCGGCGTTCTTGAGACTGGCCGGGGGCCAGAAGTAGACGCGGCCGTTGGGGATATCGAGGTAGTACTCGCCGGGGGAGTCGAGCTCCTCGAGGACGTTGAGGAAGTAGTAGCGCTGGCGTTCGCGGAAGCCGTAGAGGCCGTGGGGCGGGGCGGTGAGGAGGGAGCGGGAGGCGGGATCGAGCGAGGCCACGCGTTCGTAGCTATCGGCCCAGTCCCAGGCCCAGTAGCCGTGGATCCAGATGTTGCCGTCGTTGCGCCAGGAGCTGGGGCGATCGCCTTCGTAGCGGAAGCCGTTGGGGAGGCGGCCGAGTTTGCGGCCGTGGCCGTCGTCGGGAGCGTCGGGATCGAGGGAGGCTTCGATGCGGGCGAAGTCGGCATTGGGCCAGCGGGCGACGGTCATGCGCTGGCCGTTCAAGAAGAGCTCGGAGTGGGAGGGGATGTGGGGGCGGCCGAAGCCGCGGGCCTGGAGGGGGGCGAGGTTGGGGACGGCGGCGACGCGGACGTGAGGGCGAGCGGCGGGCGGGAGGCGCTGGAGGAGCTGGCGGTCGCGAACGGGGCTCCACTGGCGGAGGCGGAGGCCGCCGATGAGGCGGGCGCCGGGGGAGGCGGAGTAGGTGGAGCCGGCGGGATCGCGGGAGTCGAAGCGGATGGGATGATCGACAAAGTAGTCACCGGGGGCGAGGGTGACGTGGGCGGGCTGGCCGGAGGCGCGAGCGGCGTCGCGGGCGGCCTCCAGAGCGCGGACGCCGCCCTGGGGGGTGACGGTGACGGCGGCGGAGAGGAGGAGGAGGGTGAACATTCCTACTCGACAGGATACGTGATAGCATTTTGCCGCATGATACTGACACGCCGAGAACTGTTGCGCGCGATGCCTCTCTTCCCCGCCCTGGCGGCTGCGGCGGCGCCGCTGCGGGGGAAGGTGAAGATCACGGCCATTCACGCGATGGCAATCCAGAACATAGCGGGCAACTGCCTGATCCGGGTGGACACGGACGCCGGGATCAGCGGCTATGGGGAAGCCGGGGCGACGGGCCCGATGGCGCGGGCGCGGATCGCGACGATGCAGCAGCACCTGATCGGCCGGGACCCGCTGGCGATCGAGGTGCATTTCCATAACCTGACGACGCTGATGCATACGTACATGGCGCACATTCCGACGATCAGCGGGATCGACATGGCGCTGTGGGACCTGGCGGGGAAGATCCTGGACCGGCCGGTGAACGTGCTGCTGGGCGGGCCGTTCCGGGATGCGATTCCGATGTATTCGCACGGATCGCGGGAGTTGAAGATGCTGGACAAGGCATCCTGCCGGGACTGGGCGGCGTATATCAAGGCGGCGCCGGAGGGGTTCAACACGTTCAAGATCGGGATCGACTCGACGCTGGGGGTGCCATCGGCGCGCTACGCGGCGACGCTGACGGGCAAACAACTGCGCGACGTGGCGCGGGCGTACATGAACGTGCGCGAGGCGGTGGGCGAGGAGATCGACATCGCCGTGCACTGCCACAACGAGCCGGATACGCCGAGCGCGATGGGCATTGCCAAGGCCGTGGAGCCGATGAACCCGCTGTTTCTGGAAGACCCGATCAACGTGCCGCACCATGAGGGATGGGCGGCGTTGAAACGGGCGACGCGGATCCCCATTTTAACCGGGGAAAAATTGGAGATGGTGCGCGGTTTCAAGCCGTTTATCGACGCGCAGTCGTGCGACATTATTCACCCGGATCTGGCGTTCTGCGGCGGGCTGACCGGGGCGCGGAAGATCGCCGATTATGCGTACCAGACGCGGACGCCGGTGGCGCTGCATAATGTGGGGTCGATTGTGCTGACCTATGCGAGCGCGCATTTCGGGAGCGCGATTCAGAACTTCTACCGGAGCGAGAGCGCGCTGGGGCGGCCGACGCGGCACGTGGAAAAGATGGTGAAGGGCAACGCGCCGGTGGTGAAGAACAGCCAACTGAGCGTCCCGGCCGGGGCCGGGCTGGGGCTGGACTTGGACTTCGATTACCTAAAGAGCCAACTGGTGGCCGGCGAGCCGTGGTGGGGGTAGGACCGTCCGACATGCGGTTGTTTGTTTTCAATCACTTCTGGGACGGTCCTGCGATTTTTTTATTCGTTTTTCGGGTGGCGCGGCGGCGCATGGAATGGTTTTCTCCTCTGGTTTGAGGATGGCACGGGGGGCAAGGGGAAAGGTGGTTTTGGAGCGTGGGGAGGATGGCAGGAAGTGGTTTGGTTTGT
>CAZWDD010000511.1:0-2979 GCA_964632345.1 uncultured Solibacteraceae bacterium
GTTGCCGGCGCCGAAGCCGGGTCTGCTGGCGCACGTCGCCACGCATTTCGGCCAGGGCTTCCAGCCCAAGCACTTCCTCGGCCGCTTCCATCCGGACATCAACCCGGATGCCGACAAGCTGGCGCAGAGCATGGGCTTCGAGAACGGCTATGCCGTGATCATGGCCTACTACGGCAATTCGGACTGGACCGACACCGGGACGCCGATGCTGAATTCGCCCGACAAGGTGGCGATGATGCCGGCCGATGCGATGCCGACGCTGGAAAGCCACTTCGTCATCCGCGAGAACACCGAGGGGCGGCGCTTCGTGGCCAACCCCTATTTCTTCATGGTCGACACCGCGGGCAACCAGCTGCCCTACATCAACGAACTGGACGAGCTTTTCGCCAACGACCAGGAAGTTCGGCTGCTCAAGCTGATCAACGGCGAGGTCGATTACAAGAGCCAGTCGCTTCAACTGGCCGACGCTCCCCTTCTGCTGGAGAACCAGGAAAAGGGTGGCTACACGATCCAGCTGAAGCCGAAGATCGCGATGCACACGGTCTCGTTCAACCAGACCATCGAGGATGACGCCAAGCGCGCCGTCTTCGGCGACGTCCGCTTCCGCCGCGCCATGTCCATCGCCATCAATCGCGAGGACCTGAACGAGGTCGCCTATTTCGGTCAGGGCACGATCCAGCAGTACATCGGCTTCTCGCCGGCGCCGGAATTCGTCGACCCGAAGTGGCTGACCTATGCCACCGAATACGACCCGGAAGGCGCCAAGGCGCTTCTCGACGAGATCGGGCTGGTCGACAAGAACGGCGACGGCTTCCGCGACCTGCCGAACGGCGATCCGCTGGTGCTGAACCTCCAGTTCGCCACGCAGGGCATCGCCGGCCAGGTGGTCGAGCTTTTCGGCCAGTACTGGAAGGAAGTCGGCATCAACTCGACGGTCAAGGAAGTGACGCCGGACGAATACCGCTCGTCCCAGTCCTCGAACCAGCTCGACGTCGGGCTGTGGGAAAAGGGCCAGCCGCTCGGCATCATCCTCGGCAACAACGAACTCTGGGCGCCGCCGTTCGAGAACTATTTCGGCCACCGCACGGCAATGCGCTGGGCGGAATGGGTGGATTCGAACGGCGCGAACGGGCTCGAGCCGCCGGATTACGTCAAGCAGCTGATCGCCGACATCAACGCATTCCAGTCGACGCCCTCGGGCACGCCGGAATTTGCGGCACTCGGCGCGCGGATGGTCGAGAACATGACCTCGAACCTGATCTTCATCGGCACCGCTCTGACGCCCGATCCGATCTATTCCCGGAACGCGCTTAAGAACGTGCCCGAGTTCAAGACCGCTTCCTACGAATACTACCGGACGTTTCCCTACCGGGCGCACCAGTGGTTCTTCGACGAGTGAAGCTGAAATGACCCGGCCGGGGGCGAAACGCCTCCGGCCGATCTCCGCCTTGCGGCGAAAGCGAGCCCTGCCCGATGATCCAGTTCGCCCAGTTCGTCATGACGCGTGCGTTCATGGCGCTCGTGACACTCCTGACGGTGTCGCTCATCGTCTTCACACTGATGGAGCTGGTTCCGGGCAGCTGCGCGGAGCGCTACCTCGCCTTCAAGAATACCCAGGGCTCCCAGATCACCATCGCCGACATCGAGGCGGAGGAACGCCGGCTCGGGCTGGATCGCCCGTTCCTGGAACGCTGGGGGAAATGGGTCGGCAATGTCTTCATCTACGGGGAGTTTGGCGACAGCTGCATCCTGAGGGTGAACATCAACCAGCTGCTGTCGGACAAGTTCTGGATATCGCTGGGGATTTGTCTTGCCGCGCTGATCCTGTCCTATGGCATCGCGGTGCCGATCGGCATCCTGACCGCCAGTTCCGGAAGCGCGTTGACCAACAATACCCTGCGCTTCGTGAGCTATCTGGGGCTGGCTCTGCCGAATTTCCTGCTGGCTCTGATGATCATGCTGTTTTCCACGGTGTTCTTCGGAGACTCGCTCACCGGGCTCTTTTCGAAGGAGTATCGCGATGCGGCCTGGAGCTGGGAGAAGTTCGGGGATTTCTTGTCGCGCGCGTGGCTGCCGATCTTCATCCTGGGCTGGTCGGCCACGGCCTTTGCCTTGCAGACCGTTCGGGCGCTGATGCTTGACGAGATCGGCAAGCTTTATGTCACAGCCGCGTCGGCCCGGGGGGTTTCGGGTGCGCGGCTGCTCTGGCGATATCCGGCGCGCCATGCGCTGGGGCCGGTCGTCAACTCGCTGGGCTTCGACCTGAACCGGATCTTCAACGAACTGCCAATCGTCGCGCTGATCCTGACGCTGACCGAAGCCGGTGCGCTTCTTTTCGAATCCCTCGCGCGGTCCAACGACCAGCAGCTGGCCGGGGCGATCATCTTCCTCCTGACCGCCAGCATCGTGTTTCTCAATTTCGTGACCGACGTCCTGCTCGCGCTTCTCGATCCGCGGGTTCGGCGCGGGATGATGGGGTAGGCCATGTTCCGAAGGGCAAAGACGGTCGGCGGCGTCGACCAGCGCGCGAAGGAGGCGTATTACACCGCCTCGCAGGGCGAGCTGATCTGGTCGCGTTTCCGGTCGAACCGCACAGCCATGATTGCCGCCTGGGCCCTGGTGCTGATGGTCCTGATGGGGATCTTCGCGCCCTTCCTGTCGCCCTACGATCCGAACATCGCCGGCCGCAACACGCAATACGAAAACGGCGCGCCGCAGATCCCGAAGTTCTGGGACGAGAACGGCTTCTCGTGGCGCCCCTTCATCTATGCGACCGAGCGCGAACGGTCGATCAAGACCAATTTCCGCTGGGTGGTGACCGAGAACCGCGACAAGCGGCTCTACATGCAGTTCTTCGTGCGCGACTGGGACTACAAGCTGTTCCACGTCGACATCGACCTGCCGGGGACCGCCTTCGACGTCGATTTCGCCCTGATCGAAAGCAATATCCACCTCTTCGGGGTCGAGGGCGGAAAGATC
>CAZWDD010000512.1:0-2973 GCA_964632345.1 uncultured Solibacteraceae bacterium
GGCGACCCTCGGGCTTGGGATATAGTTTCAGGCACGGTTCCCACATCATGACTCGCCGAGAACTGATCGCCGCCGCAACCACGACAGCCACTACCATGAGCGCCGCACCCAACTACCGCATCATTGACCCACACGTCCACGTCTACAAGAGTGACCCGCGTTTCCCGTACTGGAAGGGGAATCCGACGCATCCGAAAGATGACAAGTCGCCCGAGATGCTGATCGAGCTGATGAAGGCGCACGGCGTGGCGAAGACCGTGATCATCCAGGTCCGTCATTATATGTTCGACAACTCGTTCCTGCTGCATACGCTGAAACAGTATCCGCAGTACTTCCAGGGCGTGTGCCGCGTGAATCCGGAGAATCCGGATGCGCCCGAGCACCTGGCCGAGTTGACCGAGGCCGGCTGCCGCGGCGTGCGGTTGAGCCCGGCGGCGAACGCCTCCGGCGACTGGATTGCCGGCCCGCTGATGAAGCCGCTGTTCAAGAGATGCGAGGAGCTAAAGGTGCCGATGACGCTGTTGGCGCCTTATTCGCGAATGCCCGAGATCGGGACGCTGATCGACCAGTTTCCGGACCTGACGGTGGTAATCGACCATATGGCCGACACGCCGGTGGACAAGCCGCAGGAACTGGACAAGTTGATCGCCCTGCGGCGCCATCCGAAGGTGTTCGTCAAGATCTCCCATACCTGGTCGCTCTCCAAACAGCCCTACCCCTGGACCGACGCGCAGGCGCACGTCAAGCGGCTGCACGAGACGTTCGGGCCGCAGCGGCTGATGTGGGCCACCGATTGGCCGGTCTGCCTGCCGCATGCCACCTATACGCAGACGCTGAGCGTGGTCCGGGACGAGATGAAGTTCCTGAACGAGGACGACAAGATGTGGATGCTGTCGAAGACGATCGAGCGGGTCTGGCCGTTCGGCTGAGCGGAAAGGCGCGGCCGATTTGCCACCACGGTTCGGGAGTGCCTAGCGGTTGTGCCCGGGCGGGCGCCGATTGCCGGCGTCTGGGGCAGTGCGGCGGTAATATTTTGCGATCCGGGGCCGGGGCGGGTCCGATGGGTCGGAGCGGGGCGATGGGGGTTCTAAGTGTTTCAACATCATGACGATGCGTGGGGGCGTTGAAGCGGCGCGTGAACTGCGGCGGATGGCGGCGGAACTCAGGTGTTCGCCTTAACTTCAATATTTCCAACCACCTACGCTATATTGTGGAATAGTTGAGGAAAACCACAATTAGTAGTTGATCGAACGGAAAAGAGTGCTGTATGCTGTAGTTCGTTACCGAGATACCGCGCTAGTTGGTAGAACGGGCTAGGGTAGTCTCCCCTCGCCTCTTGGTAAGCACTTTCCCTGATCTTTCCAGTCTGACCCGCAGCGAAAAGTCGCGCGGATAAGACTGGCAGGCCTCATTTTCCTTCCCAAATCCTCCCCCAAGGTGATCATAGATGGCGACGACGGCACCCAAGCTTTCCCCTAGTACTACGCCGACAGCGCAGCAGTTATTTCCGGATATCCGGCCGCAGTCGCCGGATGCAGCCATGCGTGTGAAAAAACGCAATGGCTCGTTGGAGCCGGTAGATGTCTCCAAGATTATCCGAGCGGTGCAGTTGTGCGCCGCGGGGCTGACGCAGGTGGATCCGATGCGGATCGCTGTGAAGACCATTGGCGGGCTATATGACGGGTCGACGACCCGGGAATTGGATCAGCTGAACATCCAGACGGCGGCGTCGTTGATCGCCGAGGAGCCCGAGTATTCGCGCCTGGCGGCGCGCCTGCTGGCCAACTTCGTGGACAAGGAGGTGGCGGCGCAGAATATCTATTCGTTCTCTCAGTCGATCGAGACCGGGTACAAGTACGGTCTGATCGGTGAGGAGTGCTACGAGTTCGTCAAGGCGAACGCGCGGAAGCTCAACAGCGCGATTGATGAGCGGAACACCGACCTGTTCGAGTACTTCGGCCTGCGGACGGTCTACGACCGGTACCTGCTAAAGAACCCGGAAGCGCGCGACGTAATTGAAACGCCGCAGTACTTCTTCCTCCGTGTGGCGTGCGGGCTAAGCGTGAACGTGCAGGAGGCGATTGAATTCTACCGGCTGATTTCGGCGCACGACTACATGCCGAGTTCGCCGACGCTGTTCAACTCGGGGACGAAGCATCCGCAGATGTCGAGCTGTTATCTGCTGGATTCTCCTGAAGATAACCTGGAAAGCATCTACGATCGCTATAAGGACGTGGCGATGCTGTCGAAGTTCGCGGGCGGGATCGGGCTGGCGTATCACCGCATCCGGGCGCGCGGATCGCTGATTCGCGGGACGAACGGCAAGTCCAACGGGATTGTGCCGTGGCTGAAGACGCTGGACAGTTCGGTATGCGCGGTGAACCAGGGCGGCAAGCGGAAGGGCGCGGCGTGCGTGTATCTTGAGCCGTGGCATGCGGATATCGAGGAGTTCTTGGAGCTGCGCGACAACACGGGCGACGAAGCGCGGCGCACCTATAACCTGAACCTGGCCAACTGGATTCCGGACCTGTTCATGAGGCGCGTGGACGAGGACGGCGCTTGGTCACTTTTTGACCCGAAGGTGGTGCCGCACTTCACCGATCTTTATGGCGCCGAGTTCGAGCAGGCCTACACGGAGGCGGAACAGAAGGGGCTCTACATGCGCCAGACCAAGGCGCGCGAGCTCTATGCGCGGATGATGAAGACGCTGGCGGAGACCGGCAACGGCTGGATGACGTTCAAGGATGCCTGCAACCTGAAAAACAATCAGACGGGGCAGGGCAACAATGTGGTCCACCTGTCGAACCTGTGCACGGAGATTACTGAGATCACCAATCAGGCCGAGACGGCGGTGTGCAATCTGGGTTCGGTCAACCTGGCGCGCTACGTGCGCGAAGGGGAGTTCGACTTCGACAAGCTGGCCGAGACGGTGAGGATCGCCGTGCGGTTCCTCGATAAGGTGATCGACATCAA
>CAZWDD010000513.1:0-2953 GCA_964632345.1 uncultured Solibacteraceae bacterium
CGATCAGAGTCCGCACCAGCAACTGCTGCGCCAGGCTCATCCGTGCGTGGGGAGGCATTTCAAACGCGCGCAGCTCCAGCAGGCCCAACCGTCCGGTCGAACTGTCCGGCGAGTACAGCTTGTCGATGCAGAACTCGGCCCGGTGCGTATTTCCCGTCACGTCCACCAAAAGATTGCGGAAGATCCGGTCCGTCAACCATGGGGGACAAGGTCGATTTTCCTCAACCAACTGAAACGCGATCTCCAGCTCATACACCGCATCCGCGCGCCCCTCATCCACGCGCGGCGCCTGGCTCGTCGGCCCGATGAACACACCGGAAAACAGGAACGACAAAGACGGATGATACAACCAGAAAGCCAATAGGCTGCGCAGCAGATCCGGCCGTCGCAGGAAAGGCGAATCCGATGCAACCGGCCCACCCAGCACCACATGATTGCCGCCCCCGGTCCCCGTGTGTCGTCCGTCCAGCATGAACTTCTCGGTCCCCAGCCGCGACAGCCGCGCTTCCTCGTAGAGAATTGTGGTCTTCTCTACCAGCTCCCGCCACGATGCCGCCGGGTCCGTGTTCACTTCAATCACACCAGGGTCCGGTGTCACCTTCATGCTCCGCAACCGCGCATCGGGCGGCGGTGTGTAGCCCTCCAACAGCACGGGCATCCGCAGGCTGGCCGCCGCGTCTTCAATCGCCGCCACCAACTCCACATACTCCTCGGCCGACCCCACGGGCGGCAGAAACACGAAGATCTTTCCGTCGCGCGGCTCAATGGCCACCGCCGTCCGCACCACCGGCGTCCCCGGCGGCAGCGGGGGCAATTCTCTTCCCCGCCGCTGCAAGGCAGGCTCCGCCGCACCCCGACGAGCCGCGTCCAACTGCCGCGGCGGCACCGGCAGCGGATCGGCAGGCGCCAGCGGGTCCACCGTCCACACCTGTTGCCGTGCCGGTTCGGGCTCCCATGGCAAGCGGTCCAGCGGCAGACGGAAACCAACAGGCGAGTCGCCCGGTATCAGAAACAGATGTTGTGCCCGCAGCATCCATAGCCCGCTCTGCCACTCCGGCCCGTTTTTTCCCCATCCGCGCTGGATCGGTAACACGTAGCCCACCGGCTGCCCCAGTCCGCGCGTAAAGACACGCCGCAGGCGGTCCCGCTCCTGCGGGTCGTCCAGCCGGTTGTCTTCCGGCGTCACGTTCACGGGCAGGTCCCGTTCGCGGACCAGGAACGTCACCGGGTCCTCATAGGCCGTCACCAGGAACTCCGGCCCAATCGCCAGGCGCTTCGCCAGCGTCTCGGCGAACAGATGCGCTTCGGCATCGCCAAATCCGTAGTCCTGCGACGGCTGGCCTATCAGCGCCGCGTCGTGCCACAACGGCTGCCCGTCCGTTCGCCAATAACACGTATACGCCCAGCGCGGCAGTTGTTCACCCGGGTACCACTTCCCCTGACCAAAATGCATCAGCCCGCCGATGGCAAACCGGTCCCGCAGCCGGAAGATCAGCTCCGTCGCCAGCGCCTGTTTCCGCGGTCCTAGCGCCGCGGTGTTCCACTCTTCGCCGTCCATATCGTCAATCGATACGAACGTCGGTTCCCCGCCCATCGTCAACCGCACATCGCCCGCCATCAGTTCGGCATCCACGCGGTCGCCCAACGCCAGAATGCTGTCCCACTGCGTGTCGCTGTACGGCTTCGTCACGCGCGGGTCCTCATGCACCCGCGTCACCCACATCTCGTGCCCGAACTCCACCTCGCACGGGCTGACCATCCCGGTCACCGGCGCCGCCGTCTGAGGGTCCGGCGTCGCCGCCAGCGGAATATGCCCCTCCCCGGCAAATAGTCCGGACGTCGGATCCAGCCCCACCCAGCCCGCCCCCGGCAGATACACCTCTGCCCAGGCATGGAGGTCCGTGAAGTCTTCCGCCGCGCCCGACGGCCCGTCGAGCGCCGCCACGTCCGGCTTCAGTTGAATCAGATACCCGGAAACAAAACGCGCCGCCAGCCCGAGGTGACGGATGATCTGCACAATCAGCCACGCCGAATCCCGGCACGACCCGCTTCGCGACCCCAGCGTCTCCTCAGGCGTTTGCACGCCCGGCTCCATCCGGATCAGGTACCGGATCTCAGTCTGCAGCCGCTGATTCAACTCCACCAGGAAGTTCACCGATTGCTTCGGCACCCGCGACACCGTTGCCAGATACGCCATCAACAACGGGCCCGCAGGCAGTTTCTCCAGAAACGGCCGCAACTCCCGCTCCTCCCAAGGCTCATAGGCAAACGGGAACTTCTCAGCATAAGGCTCCAGGAAGAAGTCGAACGGGTTGATGACGGTCATGTCCGCCACCAGGTCTACTTCCAGCGAGAAGCGGCGCGTCGGCTCCGGAAAGACAAACCGCGCCAGATAGTTACTCTGCGGATCCTGCTGCCAGTTGATGAACTGCCTGGCCGGTTCCACCTTCAACGAATAACTCACGATGGATGTCCGGCAATGCGGTGCCGGACGTAGGCGTACGATCTGCGGCCCCAATGTCACCAGCCGGTCGTACTCGTATACAGTCTTGTGATGCAGCGCTACCCGGATCGCCATCAGTCAGCGCCCGCCGACTGCGACTGCGTCTGCCGCGGTGCGCGCAACGCAAAGAAGTCTTCCTGCAGACTGGCCCCCACTCCGTTCAGTCGATACTGAAACTGGTCCAGGTACTCATGCAGTCCCGCCAGGATCAGTTGGTCAACGTGTTTCTCTTCCAACTCCCGGTGCAGCAGCGCCAAGCCCTCCACTGACCGATAACCATCGGAGCCACAGATGGCCCGCATCGAGTCCATCGCGATCCGGATCGAATGCCGGATCGAACGCGGAAAGTCCGGATCCAGCACCAGAAAGTCCACCACGCTCCGCGGCGAAATCCGGCCACGCGACTTGCGGAACATCTCAAACCCGCTCACCGACTTCAACACCGCCGAC
>CAZWDD010000514.1:0-2944 GCA_964632345.1 uncultured Solibacteraceae bacterium
ACAAAGTACCCCTACCGAGCAGCTCAAATCGAGCGAGGCCGACGTGTTGGCGCCACCAATCCGGCGGTTGGACGTCCGGCACTTGGGTCATCACCGTCCAATTTAGCTCCAACTGGCGTCGTGGTTGGCGTCATCCGCTTTTGGATCTCGCGGTCGAGGGAGGTGACGTGGAGGGCGTTGATCTCGCGGCGTTCGGATTCGATGGCGTCGTTGACGGTGCGGAAACCGAGTTGTTCGGTGCAGAGGTCTTCGGCGTGGCGGCGGATGGTGTGTTTGATTACGTCTCGGGGGAGGCGGAGGTTACCGGCGGGGGTGACGCCGCGGAGGGCGATGTGGACGTGGGGGTGGCCGGTGTTGAAGTGGGCGACGGCGACCCATTCGAGGTCCGTGTTCAGGTCTTGGGATAGGCGGGTGATGAGGTCGCGGGTATGTTTCTTCAGGTCCTGGCGTTCGCCGAACTCCGGGGAGACGATCATTTTGAAGAGCCGACGGTCACCGGATTTCTGCCAGCCGGCGAGGGTTGCTGGGATGGCGACATCGTCGCTGCTCATGTTGAATCCGACGCCGCCGGCGTTCGCGCTTTCGCGGGCGATGTAGCGGCCATGGGCGGCCCACTGGCCGCGGACTTGGTTTGGCGAGTAGGTCACGCGCACGGCGCAGCGCTGTTTGTGGGGTTTGCGGGGGCGGATGGCGGCACGGCTCGAATGCTGCCGGGTGCTGGTCATGCGGGCGATGCGCATCAGGCCCTTGAAGGCGCTGGACCAGGACTTGCTCTCGTCGCGGAGGACCTTTGGCCGTCGGGGACGGAGCTTGATCGACTCTTCGTCAGGCATCGGGGCCTCCTTTGATCACGTCGAGCAGGGCAGCTCGGGCGTCGCCCGTCATGTTCTTGGCGACGGAGAGCATGAACCGCTCGTAGCGGAGTTTGGCGCGGCGCTTGGTGGCGTCGAGCGCGTCGGCCGGTGGCTCGGGCGTACAGGTCAGGAAGAGGCGGACGAGGCTATCGGTAAGGGCGAAGAGCGCCTGGTTGGCGTTGTGGAGCCGGCGCATTTCCTTGGCGACACGGTCGATGCTGGTGGCGACGGCGGTCTCCAACTGGTCGTGATGCTGGTGCTGGCGAGCGTCCTGGTCGAGCAGGGCGCGGAAGTAGGAGGAGACCGAATCGAAGCCGCGGGCCTGGGCGGCCTTGCGGGCGGCGGCGGCATGTTCCGGACGGATCTTCAGTTCAAAACGCTGTGTTTTCGGCATACGGCTACCTTACGGCTAGCAGGCTAGCCTGCGCCGTAAGGGTATAGTACGGCAAACAGGACAGATAGGCAACAAAAAACGCGCCGCCACCCGGGCTCCCCTTTATGTTCCACTATCACCTGTTTTGCCGTCATTCACGGGGTTGGAAGCGGGGGGATTGGAAGTTCCTGGAATTCCTTAGAACAAGTTGGAATTCCTTGGAACATGCCCAAGCTAGCTTGTATTTGGTTGGAATTTGCTGTAAATGTCTAGACAGACGTGTTGCCGATGCCGAAGCCTGAGGAACTGCCGCGATTGGCGGAGCTGGCCGCCGAGGTCCCCGCGAGGCGGGTGGGATTGATCCGCTATTTGTGGCCGTCGATCCGGGCGTGTCTCGATGCGGGGCATTCGGTTCGGGCGATACAGGCTCGGCTGGGAGCGGATGGCGTCCCGATCCCGTATTCGACACTGTGCTGGGCGATTGCGAATCTGCGGAGGGCGGGGACGGCGAACGATCGACCCGCGCCGCCGAAGGCTGGGGAAAAGGCGACGACCGGGCCGGCGAGTGGTGATCCGCTGGCCAATTTGCATCGAGCTGCGCGGAACCGGCCGGGTTTCGACTATAGCGGGACGATGTCGGACGAGGAACTGTTCGGGAAGAAATGAGGAGGCGGAAGATGGCTGGAGCGAAAGGGAGCGGGGTTGGGTTCGAGGGCGAGATCCACTTCTCGTTGCAGGGGAAGGGCGGAGTGGGGAAGAGCCTGGCCGCGTCACTGCTGGCGCAATACTTCCGGCACCGGCGGAGCGTGCCGGTGCGGTGTATTGATACAGACCCGGTGAACCAGACGTTCTCGCAGTATCGGGAGCTGGGGGCGGACCGGATGGAGTTGTTGCGGGATGGCTCGGTGGACCAGCGCGCGTTCGATGGGTTGATGGAGAACCTGCTGACGCAGCCGGGTACGTTCATTGTGGACAACGGGGCCTCGACGTTCATTCCGCTGTGGAACTACATGCTGGAGAACAATGCGATGGCGATGCTGCGGGACTCGCGGAGGAAGCTGTATGTGCATTGCGTGATCACCGGCGGGCAGGCGCTGGCGGATACGCTGAGCGGGTTTGCCCGGCTGGCGCAAACGTCGGAGGAGCAGAACATTGTGCTGTGGATCAATGAGTATTTCGGACGGATTGAGAGGGAGGGCCGGCAACTGCATGAGATGCCGGTGTATGCGGAGAATGCGGGGCGGGTGCTGGGGTCAGTGGTGATTCCGCGGCGGAACCAGGATACGTTCGGGCGGGACATTGAGGACGTGATTACGCGGAAGCTGACATTGCAGGAGGCGATTGAGTCGGCGGGGTTCCCGATCATGATGCGGCAACGGTTGAAGGTGATGCAGCGGGAGCTGTTCGACCAGTTGGACGGGCTGGCGTTTCAATAGGCCATGGACATCAACCGGCTGATGGCGGAGGCGGTGGCGCGGCATGGGGTGAAGGTGGACGCGAACGATCCGGCGATGGTGATTGTGACGCTGAACCGGCTGATGCTGGAGGAGGCGGTTCGCGGAGTGGCCGATGAGATACGTAGGGCGGCGAAGGAGTTCGATGCGGCGGGGGAGAGGATGCAGAAGGGGGTTGGGGTGGCGGTTGCGAGAGAGGTGGCGCGGGCGGGGAAGGGGGTGGCGTGGCCGCCGCGCGGCGCTCGGTTGCAGTGGGCTGGGCT
>CAZWDD010000515.1:0-2941 GCA_964632345.1 uncultured Solibacteraceae bacterium
CGACGCGGTGGCGTTCGCGCATCGAAATCTGGTGATCCACCGGGACCTGAAACCCGGCAACCTACTGGTGGACGGGGCGGGGCGGCCGAAACTGCTGGACTTCGGAGTGGCCAAGCTCTTGGCCGAAGAGGCCGAAGGGGCCGCGGCCACCACGCAGGCCGAACCGGCCGGAATGACGTGGGCGTATGCGAGTCCGGAGCAACTGGAAGGACGGACGGGGCTATCGACAGCAGTGGATCAATATGCGCTGGGGGTGATGCTTTACGAGCTGGTGTGCGGGAAGCGTCCGTGGCAGGATCTGGAGCGGTCAACGGCGCGGATGAGCCGGGCAGTTTTGGAGGATGAGGTGCCGCGACCTGCAAGCGTTATTCCCCAACTGGACCGGGACCTGGAGGCGATTCTGTTGCGGTGCCTGGCGCGCGAGCCGGACGGCAGGTACCCGTCGGTGGACGATCTGCGGGAGGATCTGCATCGATTTCTGGCGGGGGAACCGGTGGCGACGCGGCCGGTGCCGGCGTGGGTCCGTGCCTGGCGGGTGTGCCGGCGGAACCGCCTGGTGACGGGATTGGCGTGCCTGGCGGTTGTCTTCGGCGGTGCGCTTGGCTGGGCCTGGATGGACAATCAAAGCCAGGAGCGAAGACAACTGGAGCGCGACCTGGCCCTCGCCCGGTGCCAGCGCGCGACCCAGTTGAGCGGGGACCTGCCGCGGCGGATTCCTCCGGAACTGGGGCCGGCGCTCCGAGAGGCGGCCGAGTCGATGGAGCGCCTGACGGTATTGGGTTCGCTGCCGAAGTCCGACCTGCGGCTGTTTACCGACTACGCAGCGACACTCGGAGTGATGGCAGGGCATCCGGCGGTGACGGCTTCCGGGGATCTGGCGGTAACGGAGCGGATTCTGCGGGCCGGCATCCGGCTGTCCGAACTGGCGGCGCCGAAACTGCCGGAGGACGAGGCCTTTCTGCTGGGGGAATGCTTTCTGCGGCATTCGCTGGCCGGGGTGCTGGTGGAGGCGGGTCGCTACGACGAGGCCGAGGCGGTTCTGCGGCCGGGACTCGCGATTGAGAAGCAGGTGAGGGGCTTGGCGCACCCGTTCCGATCGCACGAAGTGCAGTGGCAGGTGTACCGGGCGGATATGAACGCCACCCTTTCGCGGGTGATGCTGCACAGGGGCCGAATCGAGGAGACAATCGCGCTGCGGCGGGAGGCGGTGGAGGTTTCCAGGCGGCTGCACCGGGAACATCCCGAGCTGGTCAATCAGGATATGACACTGGCCGGAATGAAAGCCGCTCTTGCCTGGGCGCTGCGGGAGAACGGGGATCTGGCGGGCGCGCTGCGGGAGTTGGAAGAGGCTCGGGAACTGCTGGCCGACTCTCTTGTGCCGGGGACGTTCAGGTCCGACCGGACTTCGATTGCGGCGCGAGGGCTGTACGAAGAGGGGCGAATTTTGCTGGACATGGGACGGCCGGCGGAGGGGGCCAGGCGTCTTGGTGCGGCGATCGAAGCGATGCGGCGGGTGCGCGAAATGGCGCCGCTGACGCCGATGATCGACCGGACGCTGATGCGGGCGCTGGCGCGGCAGGCCGAGGCCGGACGTCGTCTGGGCTGGGCGGAGAAGGAGTTGCGCGTGTTGGGGGCGGCGGCGGTGGAGGAGGCCAGGCGGGTAAGGAGTGAGAATCGGGAGAACGCAAAGGTTCCAGGCGAGGTGGAAGAGGTGCGGGCTGCCTTGCGGCGGGCGGGACTGCCGGCGGAGGGACTCTAGGCGGGGACGCCACCGGGTGGCGGCGTCCCCGCTTCGGGTTAGCGGCAGAGCCGGAGGGTGGGGGCTACGGCGCGGTTGTTTTCCGCGACGCAGGAGCCGTTGACCGGTGCGAAGACACGGATCAGGCTCGGCGAGGTGATCCCGTTGTTGAGCACGGTGGTGGTGCCGCCGCTGCCGGACTCGACGCGAACGTCGCCGTTTGCCTGGACGGTGGAGACCTCCAGGACCGCTTCGCCGAGGGTCGAGTTGCGGGAGGCAAGGATCGTGACGCCGCCGCCGGAGATGATGTTGCCGGAGACGATCTTGACGGCTCCGGAACGGTTCGCGCCGACGCCGGCGTCGATCTGGACCGAACCCAGACCAGCGTTGATTCCGACGGTGGACAGGTTGACTTTGCCCTCACGGCCGCGGGCCGAAAGGGTGATGCCGGAGGCGGCGTTGATGGTGGCCGAGGAGATATCGAAGTTGGCAAACGTGCCGGTGGAGACGGCCGAGAAGGGGCCGCCGGAGGCGGTGACGATGGAGTCCTGCAGGGCCAGGGTGCCTTCGGTGCCGGCGAAATTCAGGTTGATGGCGGCGCCGGCGACAGCGTTGGTGGACTGGAGGGAGAACGTGGCCCGGGCGCCGCCGCTGATCGAGATCGATCCTTCGGCTTCCAGGGCGTTGCGGAGCATGGCATAGGGCATGGATCCCGTCACCTGTCCGTTGGCGCCGAGGGCGATGGTGATGTTGCCGGCGTTGGCCTTCACCGAGGATTCACTCAGAATAAGCGAGGAGCTGATCCCTTCCGTGATCTGAATGCTCGGGGCTTCCAGGAAGCTCTTCACGAGAGTGACCTCGGCGTTGGGGCCGGCCTGAAACACCAGGGGCCCGGCGAAGCGGAACGCAGACTGGTCCGCCTCGAGTTTCGCGCCGTTGGCGAAGTTGACCCGGCAGGCCGTATCGATACCGGTGACGGTGGGCGCCGTGCCGAGGATTTTTGTCGGCGCCGTCAGGGTAAAGGTGTTCAAAGGGCTTGTTTCGCAAAGCCGTTTGAACTGAAGCGGGGTCAGTTCCTGAGCGAACAGAGAGCTACCGACGAACAGAGGAAAAATGGTCCATTTCATGGAGCGGTTCATTGTGTGTGTTCCTGTGTGAATTGCCGGACTGGGTGAGTCCGTACGCCAGACAGGAGCGGGGAAA
>CAZWDD010000516.1:0-2532 GCA_964632345.1 uncultured Solibacteraceae bacterium
CCCCGAAAAACTCCAACTGCTCGTTGTCCGATTCCGTCGTCTTCGGCGCCGTCTCCCCCTCGGCCCCGTGCGACTTGTGCGTCAGCGCGCGGATCAGGACTCCCCGGTCGCGGAACTCGTATCCGATCCGCTCCAGCAGTGCTTCCTGATCCGCCGCCGTCGACAAAAGCTACTTCGCTCCCTTCGCCTTTACCGACTTCTCCTTCTCCCCCTTGGCGATGTTCACGATCGAGGCATCCATCCCCTCCATCGCAATCACCTTGTCGAACGTCGCGATCGCGTCATCATGCTTGCCCGCGCTCGCCTGCGCCGCGCCCATCCGCACCAGCGCCGGCCCGTTGCCCGGATCCTGCTCCGCCGCCGCCTTATAAGCTTCAATCGCGCCGTTCCAGTTCTTCCGCACCGTCGCCGAAAGCCCCATCGCAATGTAGGCCTCGCCCACATAATTGCGCTTGGCCTGCTCCCACTGCTCGTCCGACAGGCCCGGGTTGAACTTCGGCGCCGTCTTCAGCACTTCAATCGCTTCCTTGGCCAGCTTATCGGCCCGCCCCAGCTTCTCTTCCTTGTCGAAGTCGAACTCCTTCGTGTTCATCGCCAGCGACGTCGCGATCATCACCCGCGAATGCGCCGACAGCGCGCTCGCCTTGTCCGCCTCCACCATCCGCTCGGCGAAGATGATCGTGTTCGTCGCGTCCTTCTTGTCGTTGTACGCATTGGCGATCATGTACAGCGCCAGCGGCTTGAAGTCCGTATCGGCAAACTTCGTCAACAGCTCGTTCGCCGCCTTGATCCGCGTGTCGTTGTCCGGCGCCTGGAACATCGCGTTCAGCGCGTCCACTTCCTTCTGCGACTTCGGCTGCGGCTGCTTCTGCGCCATCAACAGCGCGGCCGCGGCCACGCATCCGGTCACCAGCCGCAGGATTGATTTCTTCAACATCAGTTCTCCTTTTTCTTTTCAGGTTTGGAAATGTCTTGCAGCGCTTTCTCCGCCGCCTTCTGGATCGCCGGTGGAATTCCCTTCACGGCCAGCGCCGCCTGGTACTGCTCCACCGCCTTCTCCTGCTCGTTATGCACAGCCCACAAATGACCCAGATTCACATGGCTCAACGACCGGATTGTATCGTCAGGATCAAGATCGAGCACCTTCTCAAAGAGTTTCACCGCCAGCTCCGGGTCCCGCTGCATCACCGCAATCCGCGCCAGCCCGTAGTAGGCCTTGGCATGCAATGGCCGTTCCGGCGTCTCCTGCAGCGCCCGCAGAAACACCGGCTTCGCCTCGGCGTACTTCTTCGCCCGGTACAGATCCTCACCCTCGTTCAGCGTCTGGAACACCCCGGTCAGCTCCACCGGCTTTTCCATCTCCCGCCGCGACGCACGGATCGTCTTCACCGGCCGCTCACTCACGAACTCCACCCCCGCCAGCCGCTTGTCTTCCTTCTTCACATCGATCGCGTCGATCAGCTCCGGATAGTACAGCCGCATCGACACTTCCTGCTTCTCATACACGCCCAGCGCCTCGTAGAAATAAGGCGTCAGAATGAACCCCTCCCGCATCGCCTGCTCGGCCATCTTCGGCCCCTCGCCCTTCTTCAGCCGCGCCTCCACCGCCTTGGCCAGGCACGCCGTTGTCAGCAGTTGGAAGTCGTTCTTGTAGTACTCCTCCAGCGCCGGCGCCCCGCCCGCCAGGTCCAGCAGCGGCTTCTTCTTCTCCAGGTTCGCGATGAATTTGAACGACAGCGGATCCAGCAGATACCGGATATAGGCATAGCGCAGATAGTCCAGCTGCGGCTCGGCCGATGGTGTCAGCACGATGTAGTAATCGTCTTTGTACTCCCGCGTCTGAATCTGGCTCGGCGGCCCCAGCAGTTCCACGAAGATCTGAAACCGCCGCCCCACGTACCCGCTCGTCGGGTTCCGCAGATAGCCATTCACTTCCCGGATCGTCTGAATGAACGGCTCCTGGTAGCCGGCCAGCACTTCTTCGATCGCCGGCTGCGCCTGCTCCCAGATCTTGTCCATCTCCGCCTCGCGGTGGAACCGCGTCATCAGCCGGTCGAACCCCTCCAGCACCGCCAGGTCCGGCGGCATCTCATGCGCCGCAAACTTGTAGTTGAAGTTCGGCGGCCCGTCCACCGACAGCGCAAACGAAATGAACCGGCTCAACTCCAGCGGCCTCCCGGCCACCTTCCGCCGGTCCAGATACTCCTTCAACTCCTGCATCGTCCCCAGCTTCCGCTCCACCAGATGCTTCTTCACCGCCGCCCGCAGCGGATGGTTGTTCGCCGAGTCTTCTTCGGTCCCATACCCGGCCGCCTGCAGCGCCGCCATCACGCTGAATAGCGCCGGGCTCGCGTCCAACTGCCCCGGCTGCGCGGGCCGGGCCTGAGCGAGAACCATCGGCGCGCCAAGCGCGCATGCGAGAAGTACGCGAAACACCGATTCTGATTGTATCCCACCGCCCCCCGTAACCGCCGTCAACGCTTCGTCCAGACCACGTCCACCCCGCCCCCGATTACCCCGCCCCGGCAACGC
>CAZWDD010000516.1:2542-2931 GCA_964632345.1 uncultured Solibacteraceae bacterium
AGGGTCGTCAGCTGCACATACGGCTGCAGATACCCCTTCTGCCAAGCCGCAAACACCTCCCACACCGCGTACGGCGAACGCCCCAGCCGCTCCAGCACCCCCACCCGGCTCCGCGCCACCATCCCCTTCCCCACCGCCGCCTGCCACGTCGCCAGCCCCGCATGCCGCGGATAGTTGAACACGTACTTCGACTGCAACCCGTCCAGCGCCCCCTGCGCCCCCCGCAGCCCCGTATAGGCGAACTCCACCCGGTGCACCCGCCGCACCACTGTTCCCGCCGTCAACTCCACCCCAGTGAACCGCAGCCGCTGAAAATTCGTCGCCCGCCAGATCTCCGCCGGCGACGCACGCACATAATCGATCCCGTCCCGCTCCCTCCGTTGGAACAC
>CAZWDD010000517.1:0-2906 GCA_964632345.1 uncultured Solibacteraceae bacterium
GGAACATCTGGACGAAGGCCATGCCGCGGGCGAGGCCGAAGTACCAGGGTTCGGCGAAGCGATGGTTGGAGAGGGAGAACACGAGAGTCAGCGGGAAGGGCTCATCGTGTGGAAACTGGCGGGAATCGTTCGCGCCGGGGTGGGTGGAGCGTTCGCCATGGGCGGGTGTCACGCCGCGGATCCATTCCCGGCCGGGGCCGCGGAAGTGGATATCGAGCGACTCGGGCTGATGGATGTAGGAGGCCCAGAAGAGGTTGATGTAGTTGTTGGGGAACCGGGCCTGGGTGGGCCGCACGTCGATGGTGAGATCGATGACACCATCGGGGAGCAGTTCGTAGCGCTGGCAGGAGGCGACGGCGAGGTGGAAGGTGGGGGACTGGCAGAGCTCAGCGGTGTGGTTGTTGATGACGCGGAGTTCCATGGGATGATTGCGCGGTTCAAACTGGACCCTGCGTTCAGCGTTGGCGCGGCCGTCGAGAATGTGTTCAAAGTTGAGGCCGGCGTAGGCAGGCACGAAGAGCGGCTGCAGTTGTGCCTTGTGGGTGATCTTCGCGATGCCGGAGTAGCCGGCGCGATGGTCCGGGAGCACCTCATCGCGGACCGCTTCATTGGTGACGACGACAATTTCGACGGGACCGCGCCTGAGTATGACGTAGGGCTTCTCCGGCGTACGGAAGGGGATGGAGGGATTGGAGAGCGTGGTCTGAGCAAGGAGCGGAACCGTGAAGAAGATGAGCAGAAGACGCATGGGTTTCCTGAGTATATGGCCGTTGGCGTGCGCGCGGGAGAGATGACGGCGTATTAGAGTAGCGGGTATGCAGAATTGGACACGGCGGGACTGGTTGAAAGCGGCGGGACTGGCGCAGGCGCCGGCGCCGGTGGTGAGGGACTGGACGGGGCGGGTACCGGTGCAGTATCCGGACCCGGACGTCGTGGCGTTGGATCCGCGGTTCCGGAAGTACATGATCGGGAACACGAGCATCCGGCGGCTGTATACGGGCACGGAGTGGGCTGAGGGACCGGCGTGGAACGGCGTGGGCAAGTACCTGGTGTGGAGCGACATTCCGAACAACGTCCAACTGCGGTGGATCGACGACGACCGCCGGGTGACGACGTTCCGGAATCCGGCCGGCTACAGCAACGGCAACACGTTTGACTATGAGGGGCGGCAGTTGTCGTGTGAGCACGGCGGGCGGCGGGTGGTGCGGTATGAGAGCAATGGGACGGTAACCACGATCGCCGAGCGGTTCGAGGGGAAACGGTTGAACTCGCCGAACGACCTGGTGGTGCATCCGGACGGGAGTATCTGGTTCACGGATCCGCCGTACGGGATCAACGGCGACTATGAAGGGTACAAGTCGCCGAAGGAACTGAAGGAGGCGGTGTACCGGGTGGACGGCAAGACGGGCCGGATCACGAAGGTGACCGAGGATGTCAGCGCGCCGAACGGCATCTGTTTTTCACCGGACTACAAGAGACTCTACGTGGCCGACACGGGCGCCGCGGGGCGGGACATGAAGGTGTGGGACGTTGACGGGGAGTCCCTGCGGAACGGGAAGCGATTTATTGCGCTGGATATTCCCGGAACCGGCGCGGCGACGGCGGCGGACGGGATCCGGTGCGATGCGGATGGGAACATCTGGGCAGGCGCGCGGCCGGGCGTGCAGGTAATCACGCCGGGGGGCGAGAGAATCGGGATGATCCGGCTGCCAGAGAACTGTGCGAATGTCTGCTTCGGCGGGGTGAGGCGGAACCGGTTGTTTATGACGGCGAGCCAGTCGCTGTACGTCGTGGCCGTGGGCACGACGGGCGGGCATATCTGTTAGCGCGGGCGATCCGCTTCAGGCGAACAGGCCGGGGATCAGCTTGCCGCCGTTGGCGACCTTGACGGGCCGGCCGATGGAGGACTGGAACTCGTGGTTGGGATCGATACCGAAGCGGGAGTAGAGGGTGAACATGAGATCCTCTGGCTCAACGGGAAGATCGGTGACTTCGGTGGCGGTGGAATCGGTGGCGCCGAGGAGGCGGCCGCCGGGAATGCCGCCGCCGGCGAAGGCGACGGACCAGGCTTTGCAGTGATGATCGCGGCCGGCGCCGTCGTTGATCTTCGGGGTGCGTCCGAATTCGCCCATGGCGATGACGAGCGTGGAATCGAGCATCCCGCGGTCATGCAGGTCCGTGACGAGGCTGGCGAAGGCTTTGTCGAACTCCGGGAAGAGGGCCTTCTTGCAGATGTTGAAGTTATCGCCGTGGGTGTCGTAGTTGAGCCAGCCCTTGGCCACGGTGACGAAGCGGACGCCGGATTCGACCAGGCGGCGGGCGAGCAACGCGCCCTGGCCGACCGGGGTGCGGCCATAGCGTTCGCGGAGGGCATCGGGTTCGGCGCCAACATCGAAGGCCTTCTTGGCGGCGGGGGACTGGATGAGTTCGTAGGCCTTTTTCGAGTACTCATCGAGAGCGGCGAACTCCGGGCTGGCATCAATGGCGCGGAACTTGGCGTCCATCTGCTTGACGAGGTGGGCGCGGGAGGAGAGGCGGTTCCAATCGACATCGGCAGGAAGCGTGAGATCGCGCTGGCGATAGCCGGTGACGTTGGCGTCGCCGGAAATGAAAGGGTTGTACTCGCCGCCGAGAAAGCCGGCGCCGTAGCTGGGGAAGGTATTGGGCACGGCGACGTAGGGCGGCATGCCGTTGCGGGGACCTTTCACCTTGGAGATGACGCTGCCGATGGAGGCGAACTCGATGGTGGGGAGCGGGAGGTAACCGGTGAGGAGGTAGTTGATGGCCCGTTCGTGATTATTCTCGCGGGACTTCATGGAGCGCAGAACGGTGACCTTGTCCATGATCTTCGCGATGTTGGGCAGATGCTCACAGACGCGGATACCGGGGACGTTCGAGGAGATCTC
>CAZWDD010000518.1:0-2854 GCA_964632345.1 uncultured Solibacteraceae bacterium
AGGTCCTCGCGGGAGGGGAAAAGTCCTCCGAGTTTCGTGCCCAGCACGCTGCGGTCCTGGTCGCCCTCGAGGTTGCGAAGGATTTCCGCAATACCGAAGACGCCCACCGCGAGTGCCACGAAGTTCAGCCCGTCGGCATATTCGGTTATCCCCATGTTGAAGCGCGGCGTGCCGCTGTAGATGTCGGTGCCGACGAGGCCCAGCAGCAGCCCCAGCACCACCATGGCCAGCGCCTTCAGGATCGATCCATGCGCCAGGGCCACGGCGGAGACGAGCCCCAGCACCATGAGCGAGAAATACTCCGCAGCGCCGAATTTCAGCGCAACGACGGTGAGCGGCGGCGCGAAGATCGCCACCAGCAGTGTCGCAACGGTGCCTGCGAAAAATGAGCCGAGCGCCGCGACCGCG
Source organism: uncultured Solibacteraceae bacterium (assembly GCA_964632345.1). Lineage (GTDB taxonomy): Bacteria > Acidobacteriota > Terriglobia > Bryobacterales > Bryobacteraceae. The sequence continues at coordinate 409 of CAZWDD010000518.1, forward strand.
AGTGCCGTTCCGGCCTTGCCGCGCCTCGCCATCTGGTAGCCGTCGATGGCGGTGACCGCTGAGGAGGATTCGCCCGGCATGTTGATGAGGATGGCCGTGGTCGATCCGCCGTACTGAGCCCCGTAATAGATGCCGGCCAGCATGATGAGAGAGGAGACGGGCTCCAGCTGGAAGGTGATCGGCAGCAGCATGGCGATTGTCGCCGTGGCCCCGATCCCCGGCAGCACGCCGATCAGCGTTCCGAGAAGCACGCCGATAAGGCAGAACAGCAGGTTCTCCGGTGTGGTGGCGGTCGCAAAGCCCAGGGCAAGGTTCGAGAGGAGTTCCATGTCGGTTCTCAGATGAATGGAAGCCAGGGCCCGAAGCGCCGGAAGGGCAGGCCCAACCCGTAGCTGAACACCAGGGTGGAAAAGACCGTCAGAACGACGGCCAGCAGCAGGGCCCAGGGCAGCTTCATCTTGAGTGACGCCATGGCTGCGATGATCGCCGTCAGGAAGATCGAGGGCACAAAGCCGAGGCCCTGTACGGTAAGGCCGAAGAATACAGGTGCTGGAAGAATGAACCATGCCTATCCGGTTGACTCCCATACCCACTAGATCTAGCGTTTGGTATGGATGTCCTGGCCCGTGAAGATCTGGCGTTTCCGCAGTCGTTGCCGGAATTTCAGCGCTTTTTTCCCGACGACGCGGCCTGCGCTGCATATCTCGAAAAGGCCCGCTGGCATGGTGGGTTCGTCTGCCCGAGATGTGGGGTTGTCGGCGAACCATTTCGGTTCGAAGCGCGCCCCGGTGTTCTGCGCTGCCGCGCCTGTCGCAAAGACGTAAGCCTGATGGCCGGGACTATCATGGAGCGCAGTCACACGCCGTTGTCGACCTGGTTCTGGGCGGCTTACCTGATGGCCAGCCAAACGCCCGGAATGTCGGCCGTTCAGTTTCAACGGCAACTCGGCCTGTCGCGCTATGAGACTGCCTTCGGCATTCTTCACAAGCTCCGCGCCGCGATGGTGCGCCCAGAGCGCGACAAGATTGGCGGCAAGCCGCAAGAGCATGTCGAAGTGGATGAAACGTGGGTTGGAGGACGCACCCGAGGCGAAGGCAGGGGTGTCCATCACAAGGTTCTCGTCTCCTGCGCCGTAGAGGTGCGTCGCCGCAAGCCGGGAACCAAACTCGATAATCGGAAAGACGGTCGCTACGCGGGACGCGTTCGTCTCGCCGTCGTCCCCGACCGCAGCGCCAATTCACTCGGCAGTTTCGTCGAGAACGCCGTTGCTCCCGGATCGCTGATCGTAACCGACGACTGGAGCGGCTATGCCGGGCTTCGCAAGCGCGGATTCGACCATCACGCGGTCGCCGAATGCGGAGACCCGGAGATCGCAGAGGAATTCCTGCCGATCATCCACTTGGTCTTCGCCAATCTGAAGACCTGGATCAATGGCATCCATCACGGCGTCAGTGCCAAGCATCTGCAAGCCTACCTCAACGAGTTCACGTTCCGCTTCAATCGGCGCTCCTATCCGTTCAACGCGTTCCGCTCACTGCTCGGAATGGCCGGCGGGGCCGCAGCGCCGACCTTCGACGGGCTCTACTCGGGAGAATGGACCCTCCCTACATTTAGTGGGTGTGGGTAACAACCGGATAGGCAAGTCTCAAAAGAGTCTAACGGAACTGTGGCAGGTTAAGGTTCGTGTGGTGCCACTGCTCGCTTCAACCTGACAGGTACCCGGTGCGTTAGTGTTCCGTCACTGACAGTGGATTCCCATGGCTTTGCAAATCATTCAAGCTGGGGGCATGAAAACAGAGATCACTGTTACGGCTGAAGAACGGGCTCGCCTCAAGAGCTTGGTGGCGGATCGCAACACGGCGGCGAAGGTCGTGTGGCGGGCGCAAATTGTGCTGGCCACAGCCGACGGCGACCCTGTCAAGGCGATCGCACGCGCGACGGGAAAGTCGAAGCCGTGCGTGTGGCGCTGGCAGGCGCGCTTTGCGGCCGAAGGCGTCGACGGCCTCATGCGCGACAAGACGCGGCCTCCAGGCAGGAAGCCGTTGTCGCAGAAGGTGAAGCTCAAGGTGTTGAAGATGACGGCCTCCGAGACGCCTCCGAACGCCACGCACTGGAGCGTGCGCACGATGGGCAAGGCCGCCGGCATCAGCCACACCGCCGTACAGCGCATCTGGAAAGAGGCCGGTCTGAAGCCGCACCTCGTCGCCAAGTTCAAGGTGTCGGGCGATCCGATGTTCGAGGAGAAGGTCACGGACGTCGTCGGCCTCTACATGAACCCGCCGGACCGGGCGCTGATGTTGTGCGTCGACGAGAAGAGCCAGATCCAGGCGCTCGATCGCACCCAGCCTGGCCTTCCTCTCAAGAAGGGCCGCGCCGCCACGATGACCCACGACTACAAGCGGCATGGCACGACGACGCTATTCGCGGCACTCGACGTGAAGAGCGG
>CAZWDD010000519.1:0-2840 GCA_964632345.1 uncultured Solibacteraceae bacterium
CGCCGCTGCCGGAGTGATGGCGGTGGTGGTCTTTCTGGCCGCGTGGCTACCGGCTCGCCGCGCCGCGGCGGTCAACCCGGCGGTAGTCCTGCGCGGCGAGTAGCCGCCTGTGATATCTTCCCCCCATGCTCACGCGCCGCGCTGCCCTCTGCCTCGCCTCCATGCCCGCGGTACCATCCGCCGCCGCCAAGCCGGTCTACCGCGTCGGCGTCACGAACAATACCCGGGGCGGATGGGAAAGGGACTTCTGGCTGGCGTCGCGCGAGTCCCACGAGGCAGGCTACCGCCATGTGGAAACCTTCTTCAGCTACGTCCGCGATTATCTGGACAAGCCGCAGGAGGCCGTCGCGCGAGCCCGTCAGATCGGGGTCTCGTTTATCACCGTCTCCAACTCCGGGCCCATGGAGATGCACTTTGAAGATCCCACGAAGCGCACGCAGATTCTGGACGAACACACGCGGCTGGCGCGGTTTGTGCGCGCCCTTGGCGGTACCCATTTGAAGATCAACCTCGGACCGCGGCGCCCCACGGGCACCAGCGCCGAGGACCTGAAACACATGGCCGAGACCGTCAACCAACTCGGCAAACGAACCGCCGCCGAAGACGTTCGCCTTGCCATCCATGCCCACATGTGGAGCCAGTTTGAAAACCAGCGAGAGATCGATTATGTCCTCTCGCACACGGACGCCAAGACCGTCGCCTTCGTTCTCGACACGGGCCACATCACGCTTGCGGGCATCGATCCTGTTGCGCTTGCCTTTAAACTCCACCACCGGACGGTAGAGTTCCACCTGAAGGACACCAAACCGGAGACCTATGGCGGGGCGAAGACACGCCTGGAACGTCCGCCCGATATGATGGCCGATCCTCCCTTCTTTCCCCTCGGCTCCGGCGGCGTGGATTTTCTCAGTCTGAAGAAGCACCTAGACAACATCGGGTGGCAGGGTTGGCTAACTACGGAACTCGATACCTCGCCCGCGCGCCCACCCAAGGAGAGCGCGGCGATCAGCCTGCGCTACCTTCGCGAGAAACTGAAGGTGGATGCCTGATTCCTACCGCGGCCGGTTCGCTCCCTCCCCCACCGGGCCGCTGCATTTCGGCTCACTCGTTGCCGCAGCCGGATCGTGGCTCGACGCCCGGCGGGCTGGCGGCAGGTGGCTCGTCCGTATGGAAGACATCGACGAGACACGTATCGTTCCCGGCGCCGATTCGCTCATTCTCCGGACATTGGAAGCCTACGGGCTGACGTGGGATGAAGAGGTGGTCTGGCAGACACGGCGCCACGCGCTCTACGCCGGGGCCGTCCAGCGGCTCGGGGACAAGGTGTATGCGTGCGGCTGCTCCCGCAGAGAGGGCGGGGGCCGGTGTATAGGGGGGTGCCGGGATGGGCTGCCCGCGGGCCGGCTGGCCCGTGCGATCCGCCTGCGCGTGGACGGCACGCCGATTACCTTTCAGGACCGGCGCCTCGGCGCGTTTTCTGAGATCCTTTCCGAAACGTGCGGTGATTTCATCCTACGCCGCGGCGACGGCCTGTACGCCTATCAACTGGCCGTGGTCGTCGACGACGCCGAGCAGGGAATCACTGACGTTGTCCGCGGCGCCGATCTGCTCGATTCGACAGCCCGGCAGATCTTCCTCCAGCAACAACTCGGTGTTCCCACACCGGACTACCTGCACCTTCCCGTTGCGCTGAACGCGGAAGGCAATAAACTCAGCAAGCAGACCAACGCTCCGCCAGTAGACCCCGCCGGGTCCCCCGCGGCGCTGGCCCGTGCGCTACGCTTCCTGGGCATAGCGATTCCCGCGGATGAGGAGCGGGGGAGTTGCCAGGGACTGCTCGAGTTCGCTCTGTCGGCGACGGGCCGAGCATTCGGCCAGCCGGCCGCTAGCGAGCCCGCAGCCAGTCAGCGAGGCGAGCCGGCCAGGAACTGAGCGCTAGATCGCTCCAGGCGAGGCCGACGCCGTGGGGGCCGTTCTCATAGATATGCAATTCGGCTGGAACGCCATGCTTGCGAAGAGCCAGATAGAAGAGAACGCTGTTCTCCGGCGGCACACCGGTGTCGGCGTTCGTGTGAAACAGGAAGGTGGGGGGCGTCTCGGCGGTCACGGCCTTTTCGTTGGAGAGATTCTCGACGAGCTTCGGGTCCGGGTTCTCGCCGAGTAGGTTGAGGCGGCTGCCTTTGTGGACGTAGGGCTCGTCTGTGAGGGTGATGACCGGATAGGCGAGGACGGCAAAGTCCGGCCGCGAACTCACGCGCTCAATGATATCTTCGCTGGCGGGCGCACCGGCGTCGAAGTGCGTCGCGGCAGTGGCCGAAAGATGTCCGCCAGCGCTGAAGCCCATGATGCCAATCTTCGACGGATTCACGCGGAACTCGGCGGCGCGGGCGCGCACGGTACGGATGGCGCGCTGGGCGTCGCCGAGCATCACCGGGTGGCGGTACTTCGGGCCAAGGCGGTAGCGGAGCACGAAGGCGGAGATGCCTTGCGAGTTCAGCCACTGCGCGATCTGCCGGCCTTCGTGATCGACGGCCAGCGCGCGATAGCCCCCGCCCGGACAGACCACGACGGCCTTTCCGTTGGGAACCCGCGCGAGCCACGGCGTGAGAGTGGGCACGTCCTTCTCTTCGGAGCCTTGCGCGAGCGGCGCGGGACCATTCCAGAGGGGAAAGGCAGGGGGCTCGGCGGCGGGGCGCTGCGCGAGGAGGGAGGCGGCGGACAGAAGCAACAGTACGGTTCGCATGCAGACTCTTAGTGTAAGCAGGTTCGCTGGCATACAATGCAGCGTAATGCCGGAAGCGCAAACGATCGATGGCGTGATTGATGAGTTGACCGCAATC
>CAZWDD010000520.1:0-2813 GCA_964632345.1 uncultured Solibacteraceae bacterium
GCGCGGCAGACGCGGGGGGAGAGGGGAGGAGGGGTGCCTTTGCGGGCGGCCGTTTTCTGCTTGAGGCGGGTGTGGACGGCGAGGATGGAGACGGCGCCGTGGAGGGTGAGGACGGCCCAGAGCTGCCAGCCCCAGAGGGGGACGCGGCCGGTGACGGCGAAGATGGCGAGCAGGGCGGTGGTGCCGAGGCCGGCGGCGGAGAGGATCTGAAGGAGGATAGAGCGCTGGAGGTTGCGGATGGTGAGAGTGACGGCGCGGGCGGTGTGAGCGAGGGCGCCGATGGCGAGGGAGTGTAGCCAGGGGAGGGGGCGGAAGGCGGCGAGTGAGAGGAGGCAGGCGAGGGCGCCGGCAGCCTCGACGGCGAGCCAGCGGGCGGCGACGGAAGTTTGAGGGTTGCGGTCGCGCCAGACGAACTGCTGGCGGGCGAGCACGGTAAGGGGTTCGCGGAGGAGGAAGCCGAAAAGGACGAGGCCGAGGGCGGGGAGGAGGAGCCAATCCCACTGGCGGGTGAGGATGGCGCCGGCGTGTAAGGGCGGGTGGAGGTGGCCCCTGGCGCCGTGCTCGCGGGGAAGGGGGGCGGTTGACATGCCCTCTTGTTGCCATGGGGTGGGGGTGGGTTCCGTGACGGGAGTCACGTAAGCTGGAATCAAACCTATGCGACCGATTCTGGAAGTGGCCGAGAGGCTGGGCGTGCCGGCGGAGTATGTGCACAGTTATGGACCTTACATGGCGAAGGTGCGGCTGGAGTTACTGGGGCGGATCGCCGGGGGGCAGCGGGGGAAGCTGGTGCTTGTTACGGCGATTACGCCAACCAAGCAGGGCGAGGGGAAGACGGTGACGGCGATCGGGCTGGCGCAGGGGCTGGAGAAGATCGGGAAGCGCGCGGTGGTGACGCTGCGGCAGCCGTCGCTGGGACCGGTGTTCGGGATGAAGGGCGGGGCGACGGGCGGGGGGCTGGCGCAGGTGGTGCCGCATGACCGGATCAACGTGCATTTCACGGGGGATTTTCATGCGGTGGCGGCGGCGCAGAATACGCTGGCGGCGTTGATTGAGGCGCACCTTTACCACGGGAATGCGCTGGATTTGGACCCGCTGTCGATTGACTGGCCGCGGGCGGTAGATGTGAACGACCGGGCGCTGCGGCGGGTGATTACGGGGTTGGGCGGACGGGCGAACGGGGGGCCGCGGGAGACGGAGTTTGTGATTACGGCGGCGTCGGAGATGATGGCGGTGCTGGGATTGGCGGAGTCGTTGGAGGACCTGCGGAGGCGGATCGGGGCGATTGTGATCGGGTCGACGAGGGGCGGGCGGATGGTGCGGGTGGCGGACCTGGGGATGACGGGATCGCTGGTGATGCTGCTGGCCGAGGCGCTGCATCCGAACCTGGCGCAGACGACGGAGGGGACGCCGGCGCTGGTGCATACGGGGCCGTTTGCGAACATTGCGCATGGGACGGCGAGCGTGGCGTCGATCCGGATGGGGCTGGGGCTGGCGGAGTATGTGGTGAACGAGACGGGGTTTGCGGCGGACCTGGGGGCGGAGAAGTTTTTCGATATTGTGATGCCGGCGTCGGGGCTGCGGCCGGACGTGGCCGTGATGGTGGCGAGCGTGCGCGCGGTGTCGGCGCAGGGGGCCGACGGGAGCGTGGCGGCGGGGGTGGGGAACCTGGCGCGGCATGTGGAGAATGTGCGGGGATTCGGGGTGCCGGTGGTGGTGGCGTTGAACCGGTTTCCGGGGGATGGGGAGGAGGATTTGGCGTGGCTGCGGCGTTACTGCGAGGAGGAGTTGGGAGTGGCGTGCGCGGTGAGCGATGTGTACGGACGGGGCGGGGAAGGGGGAATGGAGCTGGCGGACAAGGTGGCGGCGGCGGGGGGCGGGGAGGCGCGTCCGCTGTATGGGACGGAGATGGGGCTGGTGGAGAAGATACGGACGGTGGCGACGCGGATTTACCGGGCGGGGGAGGTGACGATTGAAACGGCGGCGGCGCGGAAGCTGCGGCGGTGGGAGGAGGCGGGGTTCGGGCATCTGCCGGTGTGCATGGCGAAGACGCAGTATTCCTTCAGCGACGATGCGAAGCTGGGCGGGGCGCCGGAGGGGTTCGGGTTTACGGTGAGCGATGCGTTTCTGCGAGCAGGGGCGGGGTTTGTGACGGCGGTAGCGGGGAGTATGTCCCTGATGCCGGGGTTGGGGAAGGAGCCGGCGGCGCTGCACCTGGACGTGGATGGAGAGGGGCGGGCAGTGGGGTTGGAAGGATGAGAAACGTGACATAGGAAATACCTATTGGAGATATAGGTCCTATTTCAGGGTGTATGGGACTACACTGAGGGCGGAACGAAGATCTCGTTCGTTAAAGGAGAAGTTCATGCACAGAAACCTGAAGTCCCTGCTCAGCACAGCTGCTGTTACCGCAGCGGCCTTCGTGTTGACGAACGCAGTCAACGCTCAGCCGCCGATGCCGAATAAATATTGGTGGCCGGACCAGTTGGACCTGTCGCCGCTGCGGCAGAACGGAGTGGAGTCGAATCCACTGGGGAAAGATTTCAATTACGCGAAGGCCTTTGCGAGCCTTGACTTGAAAGTAGTAAAAGACGATATCCGGAAGGTCCTGACGACGTCGCAGGACTGGTGGCCGGCTGATTATGGCAACTATGGGCCGCTGTTCATCCGGATGGCGTGGCACAGCGCGGGAACGTACCGCGTGAACGACGGGCGCGGAGGCGCCGACGGCGGGCAGCAGCGATTTGACCCGCTGAACAGCTGGCCGGACAACGCGAACCTGGACAAGGCGCGGCGGCTGCTGTGGCCGATCAAGC
>CAZWDD010000521.1:0-2813 GCA_964632345.1 uncultured Solibacteraceae bacterium
TCGAGTTCATCGGGCGGTATCTCAATGGCTTCTTCGACTATGGCATCGCCGACGAAGTCCATGAACTGAAGGGATCGGATACTGCTCAAGGCAACGCCCTGGGAACGATCGCATCGGTTTGCGGACGGACCGTAGTGCTGACCGGAACGCTTCTCGGAGGCTACGCCGACGAGCTATTCTCCATCCTCTACCGCCTTGATGCCAGGAGTATGAAAGCCGAAGGCTTCGACCATGGAGAGGCTGGAGTTCGGCAGTTCTCTGAAGCCTATGGAGTCCTTGAGAAGGTGACCACGATTGAGCCAGCGCAAAACGCCTGCTCCAAGGCGAAGGTCACAACCAGCATTAAACGGAGACCAGGCGCCTCTCCGCTCCTGTTCGGCAAGTATTTGATGAATCTGGCTGCTTTCGTGTCACTGGAGGACATTTCTGATGCGCTGCCAGCCTACGAGGAAGTGCTGATCTCCGTCGAGATGGACGAGCCGCTTCGGGCGGCATACTCCAAGCTCGAAGACGACATCAAAGCAGCCATTTCCGACCATCATGGCAATGCGTCGGTGATCAGCACGGCCATGAACGCGCTACTGCTCTACCCGGATCGCCCCTTCCAGATAGGCACGCTCTTTGGCTATTGTCGAAACGAAGAGACCGGAGAGCGCGAGCGTTTTGTAATCTCTGAGCCGGCCGAACTCGACGAAGCCGTTGTCTACGCCAAAGAGCGGCGACTGGTGGAGGAATGCAAGCGTGAGCTTGCCGCCGGGAGAAAGGTCCAGGTCTTTGCGGTCTACACGCAGAAGCGGGATGTCACCCGCAGGTTGCAGGATCTGCTTCGAAATGAGGGGATCCGCGTCGAAGTTCTTCGGGCGGAGGTTCCGCCGGAGCAGCGGGAGGCTTGGTACGAGCGCCAATTGAAGAGCGGGATGCAAGTCTGCATCTGTCATCCGAAGCTGGTTCAGACTGGGCTCGATCTGCTCGACTTTCCGACCATTTTGTTCTACGAGACGGGCTACTCCACCTATGTCCTTCGTCAGGCGAGCCGGCGGAGCTGGCGCATTGGCCAGAAACACCCTGTCCGCGTTGGCTTCCTCAGCTATGTAGGAACCGCCCAGGAAAGCTGTCTGCGGCTGATGGGAAAGAAGCTCTTAGTCTCATTGGCAATGGAGGGAAAGCTTCAATCCGATGGGCTTCAATCCATGGAGGATGACGGCGACCTGCTCACGGCGATGGCTCGCGAGTTGGTCAACCGCCAGGGCGTTGGGGAAGAGGCGGCCGCTGTCTGGAAAGCCCTTCAATCTCAGCGCGAGCCTATCGCGCGGCCGTCGGACGAACCCGCACTGTTTCTGGCCGACTCCGCTTCGCCGGGCGATGCAGAGGAGTGCGCGGCAGAGCCTTCGACGGAATGGCGTATTCGGCCGTTGGGAGCCATGCAACAAATGTCGCTCTTCTGACGAGCGTTCTTTTCCTGGAGGTAACTGATGAGTTCGCTGAATGATGTCGCAGGCGGCCCGCCCGCAGAGTCGGTATTTGACCTTGGCGCGCGCCTGACCCAGCTCTTAGCCGATGCGTCGCAGGAAGCTGTCAATGGACAGCTTCCTATGGCAATTCGTGACCGAGTTGCAGACCTTGCCGAGTGCATTCGTCGCCGAACAGCCGTCAAGGCAGACCGGGATCCAAGAACGCTCTTCGATCTGGACGAGAGATTTGTCGAATTGATGGAGCGGGCCGACGAAGAGGCGTCAGAAAGTGGCGCTGTCTCGGCTGAATTGCTCCAGGAGATCACGGCGTACTTGGAGGCGTTCCGCGGGAAGGTGGACCGCATCGCATCCTACTGGCGCTGGCAGGAGTCAATTGCCAAGATCTGCGCTGAAGAAGTGGATCGGCTTTCTGCTCGCCGGAAGTCCGCTGAAGCGCGCGTGACCCGGCTGAAGAACATGCTGATCAGCTTCATGCTCACGCGGGAACAGAAGAAGTTGGACGGCGACAAAGCATCCATTGCCCTCCAGCCGAACGGCAACCCATCGGTTGTCATCGACGACCCGCTCCAACTCGCGGACAGTTTTCGGGAGACTCAGCTCAGCTTCACAAAGACAGAGCTTCAAGAAATCGCCTACCAGCTGGCCGAGGGCGAGATTCGTCGTCGGCTGGAGTTTGTCCTGGTCGGTGAAGACTGGCAGATCAACACATCAGCCGTAAGGGCAGCGCTGGTTAACGGGGCCGGTTTAGCCGGCGCGCGGCTCGCCAAAGGGCACCACGTCCGAATCCGATAGCTGCGAGGTATTCCGTCGCTATCGGCTGTGGGTCACGCACTCAATTCCATTTGGAGGAAGAGATCTATGGTTCGTTCTACTCATGAATTCCGCAGCCTGCTTAAGGCTGCGCGCACGGCCGGCACCCCGCTCCTCGCGGTTCGTACGGCAGATCCAGCCAGTGCCATTGGTCAAGTCCGGTCTGCCGTCGGCGATCAAACCGCTTTGCTGATATGGGACCTGATGTCTGGCCTTCGCGGACTCAATCACACCGGCAAGCAAATTGCGACCGATCGCTTTGGCGAATCGACGGCGATTGGTCCTTCCGATTGCCTGGCTGCGGCCCGTCGTTTGGAACAAGAGGACGCAGTCCTGTTCCTTTCCAACGCTCATCGGTTCTGGAATGAGCCGGACGTTGTGCAGGCAATCTGGAATGTCCGTGACCCGTTCAAAGCGGGCGGCCAATGCCTTGTAATGCTCTGTTCACCGGGCGCTACGCTACCTCCCGAGTTGGAGAGCGATGTGATGGTGGTCGATGAGCCGCTACCATCGGCCGACGAACTGGCGACC
>CAZWDD010000522.1:0-2785 GCA_964632345.1 uncultured Solibacteraceae bacterium
CCCCTCCCGCCCCCGCATCCAGGTCGTCGCCTCCGCCGAGTCCCCGGACCTCGCCCAAAAGCTCGACGCCGCCTTCGACGCCGTTCTCTCCTCTCTCCGCCCCATCCCCCTCTAGCCGGCACACCCCCAATCCGCCCTGCCTCCCCTTGCCCGCGGATCGGGAATCCGATACCCTCCAGCAATGGGCCGGAACTTCACCAACTGCGGACGGCCCATGTGTGGGGTGCGGCGTGCCCTTTCGGGCGACTCCTGTTCTCGGGCCGCTGTTCCCTTCTGGAGTCCGGCCCATGAAACCACTCGCCCTGCTGCCCCTGCTGCTGGCTTCCGCCGCCGCGGCTGTCCACGATTCCTCCCGTCATCTGCCCTTCCATTTTGAGGAGAATCGCGGCCAGTTGCCCGGCGTCGACGCCCCGTTTTTCGCCCGCACCGGCACCGGCATTCTCCTGCTCCGCCCAACTTCGCTGGACCTCTCGTCCCCGGCGGCCGATCTCCGCTTCGCCTGGACCGGCGCCAACCCCCGCCCGCGAATCGAAGGCGAACAGCCCCTCCAGGGCCAGGTCTCCTACTTCACCGCCGGCAGTTCCATTGCGGGCATCCGCACCTTTCGCGCCGTGCGCTACCGTGCCGTCTATCCGGGCATCGACCTGCTCGTCTACTTCCGCGGTGAGCAGTTGGAATACGACTGGGAGGTCGCTCCCGGCGCCCGGCCGGAGCGGATTCGCTTCCACTATCCTCGCGCCAGGGCCGCCATTGACCCGCGTGGCGACCTCCTGATCCAGCGCAACGCCGCCACCCTCCGGCATACCGCGCCCCGCCTCCACCAGGCCGGCCGCCGCGTGCCCGGCCGCTTCGTCCGCCGCGGCGCCTCCTTCGGCTTCCAGGTCGGTGCCTATAACCGCTCCCTCCCGCTCGTCATCGATCCCTACATCGTCTATACCGGTATTTTCGGCGGCTCCCACCGCCAGGGGTTCGCGCGGGGTTCACTCGGTGCCGGCGGCGGCCGCATCTTCGGCATGGACGTCGACCCGGAAGGCCATCTCTATCTCACCGGTAGCGTCACCGACCCCAAATCCCTGCCCGCCCGGCCCGGCGTCCTCGACCGCTCCCTGCGCCAGGGCGGTGAAGGCGAACGCGCCTTCGTCGCCAAGATGTCCAAGGACGGTACGGATTTCGTCTTCGCCGTCTATCTCGGCGGCGGCGAAGGCCGCGCCATGGCGCTCGATGACGCCGGCAATATCTACGTCACCGGCCAGGCCACGCGGGGGTTCCCCCGCCGCAACGGCCCCAACGTGCCCCCAGGCGGCATCTTCGTCGCCAAGATCAACTCCACCGGCACGGAACTCCTCTATTCCCTCACCTTTGGCGGCACCTCCACCTGGCTGGATGACTTCTATCTGTACGCCAGTGCCGGCACCGCAATCGCCGTCGGACCCGATCGCAGCGTCTATTTCGCCGGCGTCACCGCCACCGAACCCATCCCCGCTACGCCGGGCGCCTGGCAGCCCACGCCGAAAACCCCGGCTTGCGGCGGAGATTACGCCTTCTGCACCGACGCCTTTGCCGGCAAGCTGACGCCGGACGGAAGCGCCTTCGCCTATCTCACCTACCTTTCCGGCTCTTCCGTCGACTACGCCGCCGGGCTCGTGCTCGACGAACGGGGCCGCGCCACCGTCGTCGGTACCACCGACTCTCCGGACTTCCCCACCACCCCCGGCGCCCTCCAGCCAATCAAGAAAACCCATCCCTGGGATAGCGACTCTCCCTCCCTTCGCTCCGACGGGTTCCTGCTCCGCCTGAACGAAACCGGCAGTGCCGCGGACTTTTCCACCTTCCTCGGCGGCTCCGGCGCGGACCGGCTTCGCGCTCTCGCGCGCGGGCCGGACGGGTCGCTCTTTGTCGGCGGCGACGCTGCCGATACAACCGACTTCGGGTCCAGGGAGCCCTCAACCGAGCCGCCCGATTTCAAACATCTTATCGGCCGAACTCTGATTGCCAAGCTGACCCCGGATGGGGACCGGTTGCTCTACCTCTTCCGCGGGATCCCTCCGCAGCCAGTCATGCTGAATTCGGTCCACGCCATTGCCGTCAACAGCAAAGGCGAAGTGCTCGCGGGCGGCGCCACGCTATCACCGGGCTTCATGCGGAACGAGTTGCAGGACTCTGACCCGATGCCTAACACCTCCTGCTACCTTTCGCCTCCCGGTCCCCGCGACGTGTGCCGGGCCGCCTACCTCTTCCACCTGGACGCAGAAGGGCGGAATATCCTGCTCGGCACCGAATTCGGTATCCGCGCATATAGCGACTCTTCGGTCCGTGCCCTTCGCTTCGGGCCGGACGGCAGTCTCTTTGTCGCCGGCATGGGGTTGCTGCCCCCGTCGAGCACAAAGACCATCGATCCATACGGACATGCCATGTTCGCCAAACTGCGCTTTGATGGCGACGGTCCGCGCTTCAAAGCGGTCAACGTCGTCAATGCGGCCAGTTTCGTTTCCGCATTGCCGCACGCGGGCGGGCTCTTCAGTATCTTCGGCACGGGCCTGACCAGTGCCAGCGGAATCGTGCAGGCCCCATCCACTCCGCTTCCCACCGAACTGGCCGGGACGAAGGTGATTGGCAATGGGCTCGAGTATCCCATTCTCGCCGTCGCCGGTGGAGACGGAATGCAGCAGATCAATGCGCAGGTAGCAGGTAGATCGGGCATAAATCCAGGTGCGTACGTGGCTGTGATCAATAATGGCCGGATGGGATACGCGCTTCCGTACCTGCTCAGTCGCACCGTGGGGCG
>CAZWDD010000523.1:0-2770 GCA_964632345.1 uncultured Solibacteraceae bacterium
GGGCGCGCTGCTGACGCCGATCGGCTGGATGCCACGGTACGAAGACCTGGAATGGCGCGGGCTGAAGTTCACGCAGGAAGAGTTCGACCGGCTGCAGGCGTTTGACCGGGAGCAGTGGCGGCAGGAGGTGATCGGGCAGGAGGAGTTGTTCATCGATCTGCATGACCATCTGCCTCCGGAGATGGTTTATGAGCGCGAACTGCTGATCTGCCGGTTGTAAGCGAAGGACCGATGAGCGGACGAATCCAACAGGTAAGCGCGTCGCGGGGCGGGGTGCCGAAGCATCCGGTGCTGGAGGCCGAGGTGGGCCCGGTGGGGATTCTGGGCGACATTCAGAAGAACACGAAGTACCACGGGGGACCGAGGCAGGCGCTACTCTGGATCACGGCTGAGGGGCTGGAGGAGCTGAGGGCGGCCGGATTCCCGGTGTATGCGGGAGCGCTGGGAGAGAACGTCACGACGGAGGGAATCGACCGGCGGACGGTGCGACTGGGGCAGCGGTGGCGGATGGGCGAGATAGAGGTGGAGGTGACCAAGATGCGGGAGCCTTGCCGGACGCTGGACCCTTATGGGCCGGGTATTCAGAAGGCGGTTTACGACAACGAGGTAAAAGGAGGAAATGCCGCGTCGGAAAAATGGGGACTGGCGGGATTCTACCTTTCGATTGTGACGCTGGGGACGATCCGGCCGGGGGACCCGGTGACTTTGCTGACGGATGTGGCGTAGCGAAGCAGGATGGCGGCCTGGCTGACTGAAATCGGATTCCGGCAACCGGAGCGGGCGCGGGCCCATGCGGCATGGCTGACGGAGCGAGTGCCGGAGGAAACGGTGTCGCGGATTCGTCATCTACTGGAGGGATCGGCGGACCCGGACCGGGCGTTGGATTATCTGACGCGGCTACTGGAGGAATCGGCGGAGACATTCGCGCGGCTGACCCGGACGGCGCCGGGATTGCAATCGTTGATGGCGGTGTTCTGCCAGAGCCGGTTTCTGTCCGAGGAGGTTCTGCGGCGGCCGGAGCTGCTGGAAGAGTTGTGCGCGTCGGGCGAGTTGTACCGGCAACTGGGCGTGGAGGCGATCGCGGAGCGGCTGGAGCGCGCGACGCCGGACGGAGTGCCGGCAGCGTTGGTACTGGCCCGATTCCGGCGGCGGGAGATGCTGCGCATTCTGCTGCGGGACGTGCGGGGGCTGGCGCCGCTGCCGGAGGTGGCGGCGGACCTGTCGGCGCTGGCAGACGCGGTGGTGGAGGTGAGCTACCGGCGCATCCGGCAGGCATTGGAGGCGCGTTACGGCGTGCCGCGGGACGAGGCGGGAGCGGCGGCGGGCTTCTCGATTCTGGCGATGGGGAAGCTGGGCGGAGAGGAGTTGAACTACTCGTCGGACATCGACCTGATGTATCTCTACAGCGCGAGCGGTCAGACGGACGGAGCGGCGGGCATCTCGAACCATGAGTTTTTTCAGAAGCTGTCCCATCAGTTGACGGAGTTGCTGTCGGGGTATACGGCAGAGGGCCTTTGTTACCGGGTAGACCTGCGGCTGCGTCCGGACGGGAGGCTGGGGGAGATCTGCCTGTCGCTGGAGGCGGCGAAGCGTTACTACGCGTCGCGCGGGCGGGACTGGGAGCTGCAGATGCTGATCAAGGCGCGGGTGGCGGCGGGGGAGCGCGGCCCGGGCCGGGAGCTGCTGGAGTTTGTGGAGCCGCTGATCTACGCGACGACGCTGGACTTTTCGGCAATTGAAGCGGTGAGCCAGGCGCGGCTGCGCCAGCATGAGAAGCTGGCGATGCGGGAACGGCAGGGGGCGCAGGAGATCGACGTGAAGCTGTGCAAGGGAGGCATCCGGGATATCGAGTTTCTGGTGCAGTGCCTGCAGCGGCTGCACGGCGGCCGGGAACGATGGGTGCGGCACGGGGGTACGATGCTGGCCCTGCTGCGGCTGCGGGACAAGGGGCTGCTCTCCGGCAAGGAGTATGCGCGGCTGGCGGAGGCGTACCAGTTTCTGCGGACGCTGGAACACCGGCTGCAGTTCTACGACGACCGGCAGACACATGCGCTGGAGCTGGAGTCCGAGGCGCTGGAAGCAGTGGGCCGACGGATGCCGGGACGGCTGAGCGGACCGGCGCTGCTGGCCGAGTTGACCGAACGGCGAAACGAAGTGGCGGAGATGTATGAGCGGGTGATTCACGCACAGCAGCCATCGGGGGGGGTGGAGGAATCCAGCGGAATGCCGATGTCTAATCTGGTGCGATTTCTGACACAGATAGCGCCGGGGCTGGCGGCGACGATCGGGCGGCGGACGCCTGCGCGCGGGGCGGCAAGATTCGAGCACTTTCTGGAGCAGATCCGGCATACGCCGGACTCGCTGCGGCTGCTGGATCAGGATGCGACGCTGGCCGAGCGGGTGATTGACGTTTTCGACGCGAGCCCATTCCTAAGTGAAGAGCTGTTACGGACGCCGGAACTACTGCACGAGTTCCCGCTTTTCGGTAGCGGGCCGGGTACGCCGCCGGAGACGGCAGACGCCGGAGAGTTGCGGCGCTGGTTCCGGCGAGAGATGTTGCGGACGCAGTGCGAGAGCGTCTGCCTGCGGCGTGAAGTGTTTGAAACGCTGGAAGAGTCGTCGCAGATCAGCGAGCGGGTGATGGCGGCGGCCTATGCACTGGCCGTCCGTACGGTAATGGCGACTCATCCGCCGCCGGAGGGTTACGCGGCCGGATCCCAGATGATGGTGGTGGCGCTGGGACGGCTGGGGATGCGGGAGTTCGACCTGG
>CAZWDD010000524.1:0-2768 GCA_964632345.1 uncultured Solibacteraceae bacterium
CCGACGGCGTCCTCCGTCCCGCCGTGTCCAAGTGCGTAGAGCGCATAGGCCAGATCGATTCGGTTGCCGTCACCGCTGTATCGAGGGTCGGCGCGGAAGTCGTCGATAGATAGCGATCCACTATGACTAATGGCAGAAGCGTTGCGCGATCCCTTGCCCTGTTCAGTCGCGGCGCAACGTATCTCGCCGACGAAGCAGGGAGCCATCGGATAGACGCCAGGTTGGAATTCGACGATCTGGACGAACGGAAACAGCCCGTCCCTTCCGGCATAGGCCGGCTTCCGATTCGTGAAGCCCGCGAGTCGTCCGAAGTGCCGCCAATCCGCGGCACCGGGATCGCCGCCGAATCGCTCCGCCAGAGCACGGGCCGCCTGCGTGGAAGTTCGGCGATCGAGCATCTCGCCGTGATTGACCCACGCCTGGAAGTTGCCTGGTGATGTTTCGACCACAATGGCCGGAGTGAAGCCGTCCTTCGCCATCCGTTGCACCGCTTCGGCCGTGAGGTCGTCCACGAGGCTGTAGGGATGCTCGCCTTTGGGCCGGATGTAGATCGCGGCACCTTCCGCGTTCTTCGCGCGGAGCCACGGCACGGACTTCAAGATCGTCGCCTCATCCCAAGTGCGCAACAGCATCTTCGAATCCGCACCCGCCGAGGCGGCGGGAAAGAAGACGCCGATTTCGTAGAGAGGCGACCGAATCGCCTCCAAGTGCTTCTGGATCGCTTCTTGCGTGCGCTGCATTTTGACGCTCCTTTGCTACCGGCTGCGAGGCGTAACTACTGCAAAGAAAAGGCCTTGACAGATCCGGTCGATTGGAATTATAAACTGCTTAGGCGGGACCGTCTAGATAGTTTCTTGCGAGGCATTCATGGCAGCCAATCAAGCGCCGATTCAGATCGCCGGTCGAGACCAACAGCAATCGCGGCTGGATGAAAAGCTCCGTCGCGAACTGGGCGAGCAGGTCCTGGCAGCCCTGGCGGATCATCGGTCCGAGGACGTCTGCCTCAATCCCGATGGCAAGGTGTGGGTGAATCGGCAAGGCGAGGGCTGGAAGCAGATCGGCGAACTATCCGCCACGCAGGCGCAAGCGGCGATGGGCACGATCGCGACGCAACGCGGCACGGTGGTCAACTATGACCGGCCGATTCTCGAAACCGAGTTGCCCATTGATGGGAGCCGCTTTGAAGGGTTGCTGCCTCCCGTCGTACCCAAACCAGCCTTTGCGATTCGGCTCCGTCCCCGCCGGATCTTCTCACTGAACGAATACGCGCAGTCCGGCATTCTCACCGGGATTGAAGACCCACGCAACCGAGCCCGCCGTCGCGAAAACTTCGCCGCAACACTCGAAGGCGTCTCGCACTTCGACATCCTGCGCAAGGCAATCGCCGAGCGCAAGAACATTCTCATCGTCGGTTCCACTGGCAGCGGCAAAACGACGCTCGTGAACGCGTGCCTCGAAGCGATTGCCGCTACTCATCCTAATGACCGCGTGATCACCATCGAAGACACGATGGAGCTGCGCTGCCCGGTGGACAACTACGTCGATCTGCGCGCCTTCGCATCCGTCTCGATGCTGGAATGCCTGCGCGCCTGCATGCGCCTGAAGCCGAAACGGATCATCGTCGGCGAAGTGCGCGGAGCCGAGGCGCACGTGATGCTCAAGGCCTGGAACACCGGCCATCCCGGCGGCGTGGCGACGGTCCACGCGAATGACGCTCTGAGCGGGCTCGTGCGCCTCGAAAGCCTAGTCGCCGAGGCGACCGCCGCGCCGCAGCAGTCGCTCATCGCTGAGGCGGTCGATCTTGTCGTCTTCATCGACGAAGACGGCGAACTTCCCGCGGGCCGCAAGGTCCGCGAACTGATGGTGGTCACCGGGTTCGACGCCGCCACCGGCAAGTATCAGGTGACGTATGTCTAGTCCAATCGCAAAGGAGATGCGCACGATGACAACTCAAGTCTGTACTCTCGACCGTCGCAAGCGTCACGCCATGACGGTCCTGCTTTTCGTATTGCTCGCCGCCCAAGTGGCGCTCGCGGGCGGCGGTGGCGGCGGTGGCTTGCCGTGGGAGACGCCGCTAAGCCGCGTGGCCACTTCGCTCACCGGCCCGGTGGCGCTTTCGATTTCGTTGATCGCGCTAATGGTGGCCGGCGGCACGCTCGTCTTTGGCGGCGAGTTGAGCGAGTTCGCGCGCCGGTCGTGCGTGGCCGTACTCGCGATTGCGTTTCTGGTGCTGGGTGCGGGCTTCATGACTTCGCTGTTCGGCGTCGGCGGCGCGCTGGTCGTTTGAACGGGAGGGCCGGAGGGGCAACATGGAAAAGCCGCGCGAAATCGTCATCCATCAATCCTGCAACCGGCCCAATCTACTGCTGGGCTGTGACCGCGAACTCGTGCTGCTCTGCGGAATGCTCGCGGCCATGCTCATCTTTGCTCTCGTCACATGGTGGGGACTCGCCATCGGGATCACGTTATGGATACTTGCGGTCGCGGTCCTGTCGCGCATGGGCAAGGCTGACCCGCTGATGCGGCTGGTTTATGTGCGCCATGTGAAGTATCGGCCGTTCTATCCCGCGAAGTCGGGAATCGACGCCGCGTCTGTCGGGACGCCAAGGAAGTGGAGGTAGCGTATGGTGATCGAACATCGCCGCAAGGCCGTCGGACTGGCCGACCTGCTTCTCTACGACTCGATCATCGACGACGGCGTTCTTCTGTTGCAGGACGGGGCGCTGCTCGCCGGTTGGTCGTTTCGTGGACCCGATATGGCGTCTGCA
>CAZWDD010000525.1:0-638 GCA_964632345.1 uncultured Solibacteraceae bacterium
AGGATGCGGCGGGGGCGGGAGGCGGCGCGGACGCCGGGTTGGATGGAGCGGAAGGAGGGGTGGGCGGGGGCGAGGCCGGCGGCGGACTCCTGATTGAGGAAGACGGTGAAGCGGTGGGGGGGGCCGAGGGCGGCGATGGCGGCGAGGAGGTGGCGGAGGTAGATCTCGGTGCCGCCGACGCCGCCGGGGATGAGGAAGAGGGCGTTGACGCCGATGTGGAGGGGCATTTAGGGCTTCCGGGCTTGGGCACGGGCGCGGGCGAGGCCCTGGGAGGCGACGGGGTTGGAGGGGTCGAGCTTGAGGGCCTGTTCAAACTGGGGGATGGCGAGGAGCCATTCGCGGCGGGCGAGGTGGACGTTGCCGCGGTAGGCGTAGGTCATGGGGAAGGCGGGGTTCTGGCGCTGGGCGCTGGCGAGGGCGTCGAAGGCTTTGTCGAAGTCGCCTTGTTTGGCGTGGACCATGCCGAGGAGGGACCAGGCGTGGGCGGAGTTTTCGACGCGGAGGGCGTCGTGGAGGCGGGCGAGGGCGTCGGCGGGGCGGTTGGCGCAATCGGCGGCGAGGGCCCAATCGACGTAGAGGTCAAAGGAGGGGGAGGGGGAGAGCTTGGCGGCTTCGGCGGAGTGGTGGAGGGCGTCGGC
>CAZWDD010000525.1:653-2741 GCA_964632345.1 uncultured Solibacteraceae bacterium
GGGTGCTGGGGCGGGGTTGGTCGCCGGGGTAGGGGTTTTGGCTGGGGGGGCGGATGTGGGGGGGGGTGTTGGCGGGGGTGTCCTGCCAGTGGGGGATGGGGCCGGCCCAGACCTGGTTGCGCTGCCAGGTGAGGAAGGAGAGGAGGAAGGCGAGGGCGACGGTGAGGCCGGCGATGGAGGGGACGGGGAGGGCGCGGGAGCGGAGGAGGTCGATGAGGCAGAGGCTCAAGGCGAAGACGGCCATGTACATGCGGCGTTCGACGAGGACGTCGCGGATGGGGACGAAGGAGGAGGTGGGGGCGAGGAGGAGCAGGAAGGTAAGGAAGCCGAAGGCGGCGAGGGGAGCGCGGCGGCGGAGGAGCCAGGCGGCGGCGGAGAGGGCGAGGAGGATCAAGAGGGCAAGCCAGGAGAGGTGGTCGCCGAGGGAGTGGGAGATGGGGACATCGTGATCGACGTTGAGGCCGGCGGGGAGGAGGAAGAGGCGGAGGTAGGTGAGGAGGGAGCGGAACTGGGTGAAGAGGTAGGCGGCGGGGGAGAGGTCCTTCATGCCGAAGCCGGCGGAGGTGGAGCTGCCGAGGACGAGTTGGAAGATGGCGGCGGCGCCGAGGAGGGCGCCGGCGAAGAGGGGGGCGTAGAGGCGCCAGTTGCGTTTGATGCCATCGAGGGAGAAGCCGGGGTTGAAGAAGTAGTCGGTGAGGAGGAGGACGGCGGGGAGGACGGCGGCATGCTCCTTGGAGGTGATGGCGAGGGCGAAGAAGAGGAGGACGAGGAGGACCTCCGGGATTCGGATGGCGGGTTCGCGGCGGTGGAGGAAGATGGCCCAGGCGGCGAGGAAGAAGACGGCGCTGAGGACTTCGGAGCGGCTGGCGATATAGGAGACCGACTCGGTTTGGAGGGGGTGGAGGAGGAAGATGGCGGTGGCGAGTGCGGCGTAGGCGGTGACGTGGGGGCGGGAGGGGGTGACGGCGCCGATGAGCTTGCGGGCGATGGCCCAGACGAAGAAGGCGGAGGCGGCGTGGAGGAGGAGGTTGGTGAGGTGGTAGGGGTAGGGGGCGAGGCCGCCGAGTTGATAGTTGATCCAGTAGGAGAGTTGGAGGGTGGGCCGGACGCCGGCCATCCACTTGAGGAGGGAGTTCTGGGCGAAGTTGGGGACGAGGAAGGGGAGGTAGACGTCGTCGAAGAGGAACGGGCCGTCGAGGGCGGGGCTGTAGATCTGGTAGAGGAGGAAGGCAGCGACGAGGAGGGCCACGGGGAGGGGCCAGGCGGGGCTACTTTCTGCCGGTTGTTTGGAGCTTTTCATGGAGCGATTGGAGTTGATATTCGAGGATGGCCAATTTCTGGGTGAGGGCGATATTGGCGTCTTTGAGATCGGAGATGACGACGGAGAAGCGGAAGAAGACGACGATGAGGAGGGCGATGACGATGAGGAGGAGGTCGAGGGGCGGGTTGTCGAGGCCGATCCACTGGCCGAACTGGCTGAGGGCGGCGGGCCACTGGGAGAGGACGAGCATGACGACGGCGGCGCCGAGCCAGCTGACGGAGTATTCGACGCGGATGTGGGCGCGGCGGATATTGAAGAAGACGACTCCGATGAGGAGGATGCTGAGCCCGGAAATGATGGAGAGAAGGCGGTCCATATTGGGGGAGCCGGAGGGCCGGAGAAAACGGCCTTTCTCAAGGATCATTCCCGGGCGCAGCGGGTGTCAACCTGCTTCCGGTTAGGGGGATATTCGGTTTTCAAAGAGCTGGCCGGGTTTTGGGGATCCGGCGTCTGGGGGACGGGCTGAAGCCACGTCCCCGTGTGGGTTTGTCTGGTTTGCCGGGTTTTGGGGATCCGGCGTTTTGGGGACGGGCTGAAGCCACGTCCCCTTGGGGGTTTGTCTGGTTTGCCGGGGTTGGGGTTTCCGGCGTTTGGGGGACGGGCTGAAGCCACGTCCCCGTGGGGGTTTGTCTGGTTTGCCGGGAGTTTGGCGGTCCGGCGTTTTGGGTACGGGCTGAAGCCTCGTCCCCGGTGTGGGTTTACGGCGGTTTGGGGGACCGGCAGAAGCCACCTCCCCCGGGGGGGTAGTATGTTTATAACATTAGAAG
>CAZWDD010000526.1:0-2735 GCA_964632345.1 uncultured Solibacteraceae bacterium
GAGCATAGTACACATCCGCTCTAGCCGCGGACCCTCCGCGCGGATCCAGAACACCTCCCACGGGTCGCTCCGCGCCGCGCCGTGCTCGTGCGGGTGGTGGCAGTTGATCCATGCCAGTTCCCCCGGCTCCACGCGGTGCCTTACTCCCTCGATACGTACGTAACCAGACCCACGGATACAGTAGATCAGCTCATGGCCGGGGAAGTGGTCGCGACGCACGCGGTGCTCCGGGCCTCCGATCATATGGCCGGCGCGCGGGACGGTGTAGAACACCTCCTGGTGTACCGGGCTGGCCGTGGCGTACAAGGAAACCGGGAACTGCGTGGCCATGGCAGAATAATACAACAGATTGGCATCATCGCCCATTTGCCGGGGGCCGGATTTCGATAGTCTGGCTATATGGAGTTTTGGCGCTACCTGCTGCTGGCCGCCCTGCCCGCGGCGGCGCAGGATCCGGTGAACTTCAGCCGTTACATCCTGCCGCTGCTATCGGACAAATGCCTCAGCTGCCACGGACCAGACCAATCCAGCCGCATGGCGAACCTGCGGCTCGATACCCGCGAGGGCGCGACGGCCAAAGTAGTCATCCCGGGCAAGCCGGACGAAAGCCTGCTGGTTAAGCGAATTACCGAAACAAACCCGATCCGCCTGATGCCGCCATCGTATTCGCATAAGGCGCGGCTAACCGCTGACGAGGTCGGGCGTGTCCGCGCCTGGATCGCCCAGGGCGCGCCGTGGGGACGGCACTGGTCGTTCGAACTGCCCGCGCGCAGCAAGGGCGGGAACATCGACGCCTTCATCAACGCCAGGCTGAAGACCTTCAACGGCCCAGCCCCTCGCCACACGCTCGTCCGGCGAGTGTCGTTCGACCTGACCGGCCTTCCGCCCACGAAGGAGATGCTCGCCGAGCCCTCCTACGAAAAGCTGGTCGATCGCCTTCTGGCCAGCGAGCACTTCGGGGAGCGCATGGCCATGTGGTGGCTCGACGCGGCCCGTTACGCCGATACCGACGGCTTCCAGGCCGACGCCACCCGCACCAACTGGCCCTGGCGCGATTGGGTTGTCGCCGCGTTCAATCGCAACATGCCGTTCGATCGCTTCACCATCGAACAGTTTGCCGGGGATCTGCTGCCGGGCGCCGCGCCCGAGCAACGTATTGCTACCGCCTTTCACCGCAATCACATGACCAACGGCGAGGGTGGCCGCGACCCGGAAGAGTCCCGCATCGACTATGTTCTCGACCGCGTCAACACCACCGGCACCGTCTGGCTCGGCCTGACGCTCGGCTGCACGCAGTGCCATTCGCACAAGTTCGACCCCATCACCCACCACGACTACTACGCCTTTTCCGCCTTCTTCAACAGCGTTGACGAGGATGGCAAGGCAGGCAAGGGCGCCCGGCCGTTCCTGCCCTACGAGTCACCGCATACAGCCCGCGCGGTGGCCGAGGCGCGGAAACTGGTGGAGGAACGGATGCCCCTGGAGTCCGCCGAGCGCCGCAGAGCCGAAGCGCCGTTCCTCCGCTGGCTGGCCGCGCAGAAGGGCGTGGCATCGGTCTGGCAGCCGCTGCGGATGGTCCAACTCGGTTCCGCGGAGGGCACGCAACTGACGCAGACCGCCGATGGGCTCATTCACGCCGGCGGCCCCAATCCGAAGCAGGATGAGTACCGGATGGCGGCCAGCGTTAAGTTGCCCCGGATCACCGGTCTGAAGCTGGAGGTGTTCCCGGTGGACGGGCAGCTCTCTCGCGGCAAGTCGGGCGAGTTCCTGTTGACCAACGTCAAGGTGCAGACGCGGCAGGCCGGCAGTTCGCAGATCCGCGATGTCGCCGTCCGGGGCGCGGTCGCCGACTTCGAGGCGGACAAGGCAAAGAACAATAACTACGGTCTGGTGAAGGACACCCTCGATGACGATCCGCGCAACGGCTGGACGACTCTCGGCGGAGACCGTACGAAGCCCCACACCGCCATCTTTGAACTGGAGGAGCCGTTGCTCCTGGCTCCGGATGAGGAGCTGATGTTCGAGATGCGCCAGCGCTCCACCGCCGGTGACGCCAACATCGCGCGGTTTCGCGTCTCCGTTACCGATCAGCGCGGACCGGCGGTGCAGTCCGTTGGCCCCGCACCTCTGGAAGAACTGGCGCGGACCGGGCTCACCCCCGCGCTGCGGGAGCGCCTGTTTACACAGTTCCTGGCCGATCACGCTCCTTACGTCCAAGCGAAGGCGGCGCTCGACCGCGCCACACGCCAGTGGGAGGAGACGAAGGCTGCGGCGAAGGTGGACGTGATGGTTCTGGCCGAGCGGACGGCTCCACGCGAGACCCATGTGCTGCTGCGCGGCGTATGGGACAAGAAGGGCGATGTGGTGCAGCCCGCTGTCCTGCCGTCCATCGGGGCCGCGGGACAGGCTAAGGACCGGCTTGGCCTGGCGAAATGGCTCGTCTCGAAGCAGAATCCCCTGACGGCCCGCGTCGTCGTCAATCAGCTCTGGCAGTTGCTTTTCGGCTACGGCCTGGTGCGAACGGTGGAGGACTTCGGACTGCAGGGGGAGCAGCCCACCCACCCGGAGTTGCTCGACTGGTTGGCAGTTGAACTCATGGAGAGCGGCTGGGACGTGAAGCACATGTTGCGCTTGATGGTGCTGAGCGATGCCTACCGGCGCGACTCGTCCGCGAACCCCGCACAGATCGCCGCCGACCCGGAGAACCGTACCCTTGCGCGCGGCCCCCGCTTCCG
>CAZWDD010000527.1:0-2733 GCA_964632345.1 uncultured Solibacteraceae bacterium
CCATGCGTGGGTTGGTGTCGATCCTGTATGATGCCGAGACAAGAGCTGTCGTGGCCAAGGCGAGTGTGTCCGTGGTGACCTGTCCGGAGCCTCGCGGCGTGCTGGAGCTGGCGCGGGTGCAGGAGGAGATCGACAGATGAGGCGGGCGGCGGTTGTTCTGATGCTGTTTGCGGGACTTGCGCCGGGGGCGACGTTGGAGGAGTGCCGCGAGCATAAGAGGCGGGGCCGGGTGGGGGAGGCGAAGGAGTGCTGGGCGGGGCTGGCGCAATCGCGGGACGCCGGGGAGCGGGCCGAGGCGTTCTGGGGGTTGGGCGACCATACGACGGCGAACACGCAGTTCCGGGGGGCGGTGGCAGCCAAGCCGAAGGACGCGGGGCTGCGGGTGCGGTGGGGCCGGCTGTTCCTGGAGCGGGGGCAGAAGAAGGACGCGGCGGACCTTTTCCAGGAGGCGTTGGAAATCAACCCGGAGTATCCGCCGGCGCTGGTGGGGCTGGCGTACCTGGCGTCGAGCGGGTTTGAGAGTAAGGCGGTGGAGCTGGCCGAGAAGGCGTTGGAAAAAGACCCGAAGCTGTTCGAGGCGCGGGAGATGCTGGCGCGGTTTGCGCTGGAGGAGTACAACGAGCAGCGGGCGGTGGAAGAGGCCGACAAGGCGCTGGCGATTTCCGATGAGGCGCTGGATGCGTTGATTGTGCGGGCGACGGTGGAGTGGCTGAACGACCGGCCGGGGACGGAGTGGGTGGAGCGGCTGGAGAAGATCAACCCGAACTATGGGGAAGGCTACGCGCTGGCGGCGAACATCTTCATCATCAACCGGCGGTATGAAGAGGGGATTGCTCTGTACCGGAAGGCGCTGGCGAAGACGCCGGACTATCTGCCGGCGAAGGCAGAGCTGGGCGTGAACCTGATGCGGCTGGGCGAGGAGGCCGAGGCGCGGAAGCTGCTGGAGGCCTGCTACGAAGCCAACTGGCGCACGGCGCAGGTGACGAACACGCTGAAGCTGATGGACAGCTACAAGAACTTCGTGACGTTCAAGAAGGGGATGCTGATCCTGCGGGTGCACAAGAAGGAAGCCGAGCTGTTGCGGCCGTACTTTGAGGCGGAGTTGGAGCGGGCGTCGAACGTGTTTGAGAAGAAGTATCAGATGAAGCTGACGCAGCCGGTGCAGCTGGAGGTGTATCCGGACCACGAGGACTTTGCGGTGCGGACGATGGGACTGCCGGGGCTGGGGGCGCTGGGGGTGACGTTCGGCAACATCGTGGCGATGGATTCGCCTTCGGGGCGGAAGCCGGGGACGTTTCACTGGGCGTCGACGTTGTGGCATGAGCTGAGCCATGTTTATGCGCTGGCGGTGACGAAGCACAAGGTGCCGCGGTGGTTTACCGAGGGGCTGGCGGTGCATGAAGAGACGGCGGTGAATAAGGAGTGGGGCGACCGGCTGGACCCGACGACGATCAAGGCGATTCAAGAGAAGAAGCTGCTGCCGGTGGCGACGCTGGACCGTGGATTCGTGCGGCCGAAGTATGCGGCGCAGGTGACGGTGAGCTACTTCCAGGCGGGGAAGATCTGCGACTACATCAATGAGAAGTGGGGGTGGCAGAAGCTGGTGGACATGTTGCGGGACTTTGCGACGGGCAAGGGGACGGTGGAGGTGGTGGAGACGCACCTGGCGATGAAGACCGAGCAGTTCGACAAGGATTTCCTGGCGTGGCTGGACGGGAAGGTGGGGGCGCAGGTGCGGGGCTACGACAAGTGGCGGAAGGGGATGGCGGCGGCCGGGGCGCTGGCGAAAGCGAAGAAGTGGGACGAGGTGATGGCGACGGCCGAGCCGTTGATGAAGGCGTATGAGGACTACGTGGAGGCGGGGTCGGCATATGAGTTAGTGGCGGAAGCGGCGGAGAAACTGGGGAATACAGAGAAGGCCGTGGCGGTGCTGGAGGCATGGGCGAAGGCGGGGGGCCGTGAGCCGGAGACGTTGAAGAAGCTGGCGGCGATGCAGGAGGCGGCGGGGCGGAAACGGGAAGCGGCCGAGACGCTGGAGCGGATCAACTACATATATCCGGTGCAGGGGGAAGAGTATCACCGGAAGCAGGGCGAGTTGTGGCTGGAGGTTGGGGAGAAGGAACGGGCGATCCGGGAGTTTACCGCGGTAGTGGGATCGAAGCCCGTGGACGTGGCTGGAAGTTACTACAATCTAGCAAAGGCATTGCGGGCGGCCGGCCAAGTAGACGAAGCGCGCGAGAACGTCATCCTCGCGCTGGAAGCGGCGCCCAGCTATCGTCCGGCGCAGAAATTACTTTTGGAGCTCTCAAAATAATCATGTCGACATCGATTGCGAACACGCTGGACACCGAAGAGTTGCGGAACCGTGTGTCGCGTTTCCAGGAAGCGCAGAGCAAGATTGTGGAGCAGGTCCGGCGGGTGATCGTCGGGCAGGAGGAGGTGGTGAACCAGGTGCTGATCGCGCTGTTCGTGGGCGGTCACTGCCTGATTACGGGGATGCCGGGGACGGCGAAGACGCTGCTGGTGAAGACGCTGGCCGATACGCTGGGCCTGACGTTTAAGCGGATTCAGTTCACGCCGGACCTGATGCCGACCGATATTACGGGCACCGACATCATTGAAGAAGACTCGGCGACGGGGCGGCGGCAGTGGACGTTCGTGCAGGGACCGATTTTCACGAACGTGCTGCTGGCCGATGAGATCAACCGGACGCCGCCGAAGACGCAGGCGGCG
>CAZWDD010000528.1:0-2722 GCA_964632345.1 uncultured Solibacteraceae bacterium
TGGTGCGAATCACGGTTCCGGTGGTTAACAACGAGGTGGCGCAGGCTGAAGAGATGGCGCGCGACTTCGTCCGGAAGTCACATGGTGCCATTACCGCAGTGCTCCCGCAGTAATCAGGCGTCGATGTGCCGGCGGAAGTAGTTGTCGAGAGCCTGTTTGTTGCGGGAGGATAGCGCGCGAGATAGCTCCTGGCGTTCGGCGTCCGGCAGCGGACGGAAGCGGCGGGCGAGCGCAGCGTTTTCCGGAATAAACGGTAGCTTCGGCATACCCACCACGCAGGCCGATACGGGCAGCGACATCGCGTAGTAGAGCAGTTTTTCAAGCGGCGCCTGGCCGATGATGCCGTCGGCCGCGTAGACCTTCATCGCCAGCACTCCCATCTTCTTCCGCAGTGCGACGGGCAGCGCGATGGATTCGAAACTCGGGATCATGGCCGGGTTGATCTCCATTCCGGTAGCGCCGTTCTTCATTCCCACGAGCGCTGCATTTAAGGCCATCTGGGTGCAGTCGAAGTCGTGGCGTTCGAGCGCGGTTTTCAGCACGGTGGGATCCGTGTGGCTGGTGACGCCGACGAAGCGCACCGACTTGCCGTCGCGCATCTTCAGCAGTCGTTCCAGCACGCCGCCTTTTTTCTCGATGACGGCCAGGTCGTCATCCGTGGTCAGCGAGTGGATGTGAACGAGGTCGATCCGGTCGGTTCGGAGGTTCTTGAAACTGGCTTCCAGCCGCGCCATGGCCTTATCGGGATCGCGCTCCTGGATTTTGGTGACCAGAAAGACCTCCTTCCGCCGGCTGGCCATGACCTTGCCTACGCGGCTTTCGCTGACGCCATTGCCATAGGCTTGCGCGGTGTCGATGTAGCGAATGCCCTGGTCGATGGCGGCGTTCAGCGCCTCCAGCGCCTTATCCTCCTCCTTGTAGGCAAGGAAGCGGCTGCCTCCGCCGAGTCCGAGCACCGAGACGCGTTCCCCGGTGCGGCCGAGAACGCGGGTGGGCATCTGGCCGTTCTCAGCGGAATGGCCGGTGGCGGCAGCAAGGGCGGCCATTGCGGCGGATTCAAGGAAGTGGCGTCGGCTTTGGGACATACTGCGATTATCGTAGCAAAGGCAACGGAGTCTGGCCGCGAGGCATCCTAGAAGAATGGGAATTCCATTGTTCTTGGCGGTGGCGGCCCTTTCGAGCCTGGCGGGCGAGCCGTGGCGGGAGGCTGCGCGCGAGGCATTGGGAAAAATGGGGGAGGGGGAGCAGGCCCTGGCCGAATGCACCTACGAGCAGTCCCGGCTGCGCGTGGAACTCGACTCCGGCGGCCGGGAGAAATCCCGCACCTCGGAACGCTTCCGCCGGGAGCCGTTCGACGGGCGGCTGGTCACCTTCCTGACCGAACGCAACGGGCAGCCGGTAGATGAGCGGGAGCGGCGCCAGATGGAGGAGGCGGCCATACAGCGCCGCGGCTCGGCCCCGAAACGAAGTGGCTATGAGGGCATGGTGGCCGAGGTGCCCAAGGCGCTGGTCTTTGAACTGGAACGGGAACTCGTGATGGACGGCCGGCCGACGATGCTGCTGCGTTTCTCGCCGCGCGAGGGGTACAAGCCGAACAGCATGCGGGCCCGCGTCCTGCAGAAGCTGAACGGTCGGGCCTGGATTGACGTGCAGAGCAGGGAAGTGCGGCGCGTGGAGGCCGACGTGTTCGACACGGTGACGATGGGCTTCGGCATCCTGGGACGTGTCGACAAGGGCTCCCGGTTTGAAATGGACCGCACGCCGTTGTCCAATGGGCGCTGGGTGGCGCGCCGTATGCACGCCCGCTTCGCGCTGCGCGTCATGTTGATGAAGTACATCTACACGGATATCATCACCGAGACGGCGAACATCCGCGTGGCGAGCGTAAAATAGGGCATGCGACGCCGTACCCTGTTCTCCGCTCTGGCCGGGCTGCCCTCCGCCGCACTGGCGGCCGAAGACCCGGAGGCCTACTGGCGGCGAATCCGGGATGAACAGTTCCACCTGCCCGGCTGGCGCGCGTTTCTCAATAATGGCAGCCTGGGCATTGCGCCAAAGCCAGTGGTGAACGCCGTGCGGACGTACCTGGAACGTAGCGCGGCGCTCGATATGGAAGAGTATCCGCGCTGGGGGTACGAGAAGATGGACCCTCATCGCCAGGCGCTGGCGGACTATATCGGCTGTGACGCGCGGGACCTCGCCCTCACCCATAACGCCACCGAGGCGATGAGCATCGTCGCCCAGGGACTGGACCTGAAGGTTGGCGATGAGGTGGTGATGACCGATCAGGAACACCCGTCGGGCCGCGGCGCCTGGCTGGTGCGGGAACAGCGCCACGGCATCCGCGTGCGGCAGGTGGCGCTGCCGCTTCCGCCGAAGGACCCCGGCCAGTTGGCGGAACTGATGATCGGGGCCATCGGGCCCCGCACGCGAGTATTGAGTTTCAGCGGAATCGTGACCACCACCGGGCTGGTGATGCCGGTGCGCGAGATCTGCCGCGCGGCGCGGGCCAAGGGCGTGTTGACGCTGGTCGACGGGGCGCACATGCACGGGCAAATTCCGTTCCGCGTCGACGAAATGGATTGCGACTTTATGGCAGGCAGTCCGCACAAGTGGCTCTTCGCGCCTGCCGGGTGCGGATTGCTGTACGTACGCCGCGAGATGCAGCCCAAGATATGGCCGTCGATCACCACCGATGCGTGGCCGAATCAGTCGCTGGAAG
>CAZWDD010000529.1:0-2722 GCA_964632345.1 uncultured Solibacteraceae bacterium
CCCGCGCTTTCGCGCTCCACAAACCCAGGCCCTCTTCGCTACCCAGTCTGCGTCTGGCTGGCCTGCTTCTCTCAATCGAACCGTCGATTTCGACCAGCGCCTTGTGCGCTCGTTTCCGTCGCGCAACTCTTTCAGATTACCACGGAGTGTCAGAATTGCAAATGGAAAAAGAAAAAAGTTGGAAAAAGATTCGGCCTCATCGTATCTTTTCAACGGGCAACCGACTTGGGATGCGAAAATCGACGAAGGCGCCGCATGTCCAATCCCTCTCCCGATACCGCCGTGCAGCCCGCCCCCCCGCAAAAGGGCTGGCGCGCCATCGTCCGCATCGCTTCCGGCATCGGTCTCCTCATTGTCGGCATCGTAGGATTAATCCTCCCCGTCATGCCCGGCTGGGTCTTCATCATCCCTGGCCTCATGATCCTCAGTGATTACTTCCCCCCTGTGAAGCGCCTTCTCACCTGGGCCAAGTCCAAGTATGAGGCGGTCAAGGATAAAGCCTCCTAGCGATGCTCAAGAAAATCTCCGTTCACGGCGCCCGCCAGCACAATCTGCAGAACGTTAGCGTCGACATCCCCCGCAACACCCTCACCGTTATCACAGGCCTGTCCGGCTCCGGTAAATCGTCCCTGGCCTTCGACACCATCTACGCCGAAGGCCAACGCCGCTACGTCGAGACCCTCTCCCCGTACGCCCGGCAGTTCCTCGACCAGATGGAGCGCCCCGACGTCGATTCCATTGACGGCCTCAGCCCCGCCATCTCCATCGAGCAGAAGACCACCAACCGCAGCCCCCGTTCGACAGTCGGCACCGTTACCGAGGTCTACGACTACCTTCGGCTCCTCTATGCCTCCATCGGTGTCCCCCACTGCCCCACCTGCCAGCTGCCCATCTCAGCCCAGTCCACCCAGCAGATCCTCGATCAGGTCCTCTCCCTCCAACAGGACGAGAGGGTCATGATCCTCGCCCCCGTCGTTCGCGGCCGCAAAGGCGAGTACCGTAAGGATCTCGACAAATTCCTCCGCCAAGGCTTCATGCGCGCCCGCATCGATGGCGAACTCCGCTCCCTTGACGAGGACATCAATCTCGACCGCCGCCGCAATCACACCATCGAGGTCGTCGTTGACCGTCTCCTCATCAAGCCCGGCATCGAAAAGCGCCTTGAGGCTTCCATCGAAACGGCGATGAAACTCGCCGCAGGACTCGTCACCGTCGCCGTCGTCAATGGCGAGGAGCGGCTCTACTCCAAGATTCTCGCCTGCCCCGAATGCGGCGCAAGCGTTCCCCTGCCCGAGCCCCGCAGCTTTTCCTTCAATAGCCCCTTCGGCGCCTGCGACGCCTGCCATGGACTCGGCAGCAAGTGGTCTTTTGACCCCGATAAGTTCATTGTCGATCCGGCCCGCCCCCTACTCGATGGCGGCCTCGGCCCGGGCGGCTCCTCCACCGTCATGTCCGCCCGCCTCGAAGACGCCGCCCGCCGCTTTAAAATCAAGCTCGACAAGCCCTTTTCCTCTCTCCCCCGCCCCCACCAGAACATACTCCTCGAAGGAGCCGACGGCTTTCCCGGCATCATCCGTATTCTCGACGCCATGTACCGCGACGGCCCCAGCGGCTCCAGCGACTACTTCATGGGCTACATGTCCCCCATCACCTGCGCCGCCTGCAATGGACTCCGCCTCAAGCCCGCCTCCCTCGCCGTCCGTGTCAAAGGCGTCTCCATCGCCGAGTTCACCAGCCTCCCCCTCAACCGCGCCCTCGATGCCGCCCGCTCCTGGCAGTTCACCGAACGCGAGTCCCTCATCGCCAGCCGCATTCGCGACGAAGTCGAACACCGTCTCGAGTTCCTCCTCGCCGTCGGCCTCGAATACCTGAGCCTCCACCGCTCCGCCGCCACCCTCTCCGGCGGCGAAGCCCAGCGCATCCGCCTCGCCACCCAAATCGGCTCCAAACTGCGCGGCGTTCTCTACGTTCTTGACGAACCCTCCATCGGCCTCCACCCGCGCGATAACGACCGCCTTCTCGACACCCTCTGCCAGCTCCGAGACCTCGGCAACACCGTCCTCGTCGTCGAACACGACGAAGACACCATCCACCGCGCCGATTACGTCATCGACCTCGGCCCCGGCGCCGGCCGCCTCGGCGGCCATCTGGTTGCCGCCGGCACTCCACGCCAAGTGGAGAACACCCCCGCCTCCCTCACCGGACAGTACATGAGGGGCACCCGGTCCATCCCCGTGCCCGCCGTCCGCCGTGCCGGCTCCGGCAAGTCCATCGTCATCGAGGGCGCCACAGAACATAACCTCAAGGACATCGACGCCGCCTTCCCCCTCGGCACCATGACCGTCGTCACCGGCGTCAGCGGCAGCGGCAAGTCCACGCTCATTACCGACATCCTCTATCACGCCCTCGCCAGGGAACTCTACGGAGCCCGCACCGAGCCCGGCCGCCACAAGCGTATCAAGGGCATCGAACTCGTCGACAAAGTCATCGAGATCGATCAATCCCCCATTGGCCGCACTCCACGCAGCAATCCCGCCACCTACACTGGCACCTTCAGCCCCATCCGCGACCTCTTCGCCATGCTCCCGGAGTCCCGTGAGCGCGGCTACCGGCCCGGCCGCTTCAGCTTTAATGTCAAGGGGGGCCGCTGCGAAGCCGGCCAGGGCGACGGCCTCAAGCGGATCGAGATGAACTTCCTGCCCGATGTCTACGTCACATGCGA
>CAZWDD010000530.1:0-2711 GCA_964632345.1 uncultured Solibacteraceae bacterium
GGGGAATGTCGTTAGCTTCGATGCCCTTGTTGTAGCGGGCGTCGTAGAGATGGTTTGACGGGCCGACGACCCAGGTGTTGGACTGCATCGTATTGGCGATGGTCTTCGATCCGGTAAAGGAGGCCGAGAGGGTCATGCCGTTGGAGTACTGCTTTTCCAGGCGCATGTACCAACTCTGGTAGCTCATGTCGCCGTAGGGATCGCGGAAGATGAGGAGATCGAGGAATTGCGGGTAGGGCCGGAGCGCCTGGCGGGCGGCGATGGTCCTGCCGGAGAGCGGGCCGGAGGGGATCTTGCCGAAGAACGGATTGGGGACGGGCTGGAGGAGCTGGCTGCCAAGGCTCATGAGGGCCGGGTCGTTCTGGTTGCGCTGGCGGTTCCAGTAGAGGTGAGTGGTTTTGGAGCCGACGTAGGCGACCTCAAACATGGTGTTGGAGGTGAGCATGCGCTGGATGGAG
The DNA here is from genome assembly GCA_964632345.1 of uncultured Solibacteraceae bacterium. Classification (GTDB taxonomy): domain Bacteria; phylum Acidobacteriota; class Terriglobia; order Bryobacterales; family Bryobacteraceae. The sequence continues at coordinate 459 of CAZWDD010000530.1, forward strand.
AACGACCAGTTGCCGAGGTAGGCGTTGGGACGGTAGCGGACGTCGGCGCGGACGTTCTGGCCGGCGAAGTTGGTGTTGCGGTCCGGAACGATGATGCCGCCGGCGAAGGGGTTGGACCAGGAGGAGCCGACGGGCGGGGTGTTAGGGAGCGGGTTGGGATCTCCAAGGAAGAGGGCGTTGGAAAGGAAGCTGCCGTTGCCGAAATCGGTGGCGGCGGCATTGACGCCGACGTAGGAGGCGTAGAAGATGGCGGCGCCGGTGCGGATTACGGTTTTCGGGTTGAGCTGGTAGGCGATACCGACGCGGGGGGAGAAGTTCTTGCGGTTGGGATCGGACTGGTAGCCGCCGGGCTCGATCAGCTTGAAGGTGCCTTTTGCGCCGGAAACAGGGTCGGTGGCGTCAAAGTCGATGTAGCCGATCTGGCCGAACTTCTCGGCGTAGGGCGTGGTGTATTCGTAACGCAGTCCAAGATTGAGGGTCAGTTTGTCGGTGACGCGCCAGTCGTCCTGGATGTAGGTGCCCCAGTAGCGCTGGTAGAGGAATAGGGGACGGGTGATGGTGATGGCGCCGGCCTGGGGGACGCCGAGCAGGAAGCTGGCGAAGCCGTGGCCGGAGTTGAGGGCGGTGGCGGTGGGGTCCGGGCCCTGGGAGTAGAGGCGGTCGAAGATGTATTGTCCGGAGGACTGTTGGGAATTGAAGGCATTGAGCTTGATGAGCTGGTGCTCGAAGCCGGCCTTGATCTTGTGGCGGGTTTTGATGAGGGTGGTGTGGTATTGAGCGTGCCAGGTGTCCTGCGGGTTCAGGTTACGGCCGACGCCGCCGAGTTGGTCAAACTCGTTCGGGGCGGCGCCTGTGACGGCGAGCCCGGCGCCCTGGGCGTAGGTCTGGATTGAGATCTGGGGGAACTGCTGGAAGAGAATGTTGCGGGTGACGGCGTTGGAGAAGCCGAGGGAAGCGACATCGAACCCTTCGCTTAAAGGGCGGGAGTCGAACTGGAGACGGTTGTAAGAGATACGGCCTTCGCCGATCATGGTGGGGCTGAAGGTGGAAGTAAGAGAGATGAGGGCGCTATTGGCCGGGTTCGAACTGAGAGAGCGCGGGGGGAAAGCCGGGTTTAGGGCGACCTGAGTGGAGGACTTCAACTCGCGGCCACCGTAGCGGCCGTACAATCGGTGACGGTCGTTGATGATGTGGTCGATGCGGCCGAACCAAGAATCGGAGTTGGTGATCGCCTTTCCGACCCGAAAGTAGTTGTTGACGAGGGCGGCGCCTTCGCCGGCACGGTTGGACTCACCCCAGAAAGGGACCACGCGGGCGGAGATGGGGTGAACGCGGTTGGAGGGGATACGATTGCCGGGGAAGGGGTCACGGATGAAGCCGCCAGCGGGATTGGGGCGGGTGGTGGTGTAATCGTAGATGGTGTTCAGGCGGCCGGTGCGGTCGAAGGTCTGGGAGAAGTCCCCTTGGCGCTGGAGTGCGGTGGGGACGGTGAGGAGCGCCTGATCGGGGCTCCCTTGCCGGGTACCTTCGTAGATGGCAAACCAGAAGGTGCGGTCCTTAATAACGCGGCCACCGGCGCCTGCGCCGAACTCATTGCGTTGGAACAGGCCCCTCGGAACGCGGTTGCGGTTGTTCTGCCAGGAGTTGGCGTTGAGGTGATCGTTGCGAAGGAACTCATAGAGAACGCCGTGAAGCTGGTTCGTGCCCGACTTGGTCGCGACGTTGACAATGCCTCCGGCGGCGCGCCCGAACTCGGCGGAGTAGGTAGAGGTTTCGACCTTGAACTCGCCGACGGCCTCGAGGGGAACCGTGTAGGCGTTACCGGACTCGGTGGTGCCGCGGGACTCTCCGCCGTCGATGAGGACGCCATTCTGCTGGGCGAGACCGCCGTTGATCTGGGAGGTGGTGGAGACGCCGACGATATCCTGGCCGGTGCCGCGCTGTCCGGCGGTGGGCAGTACCCCTGGTGCCGTAGCGGCGAGGGCAAGGGGATTGCGGCCAAGCAGGGGGAGTTCGACGACCCGACGCTGTTCGACGACTTTGCCAAGGCCGGAGGTCTGTGCCTCGAGCTGGACCGCGGTGGCGGTGACCTCAACCGCTTCGGTGACGGTGCCGACGTCGAGGGTCACCGGGACTGTAGCGGTGAGTCCGACGGTAAGGCGGAGGGCGGAGACACGTGCGGGGCGAAACCCTTGTTTACTGACGCTGATCTCGTACTCGCCCGGGGGGAGGTTCGTGAGGTAGTAGAGTCCG
>CAZWDD010000531.1:0-2710 GCA_964632345.1 uncultured Solibacteraceae bacterium
ACTCCCCCCATCGACGAAGTCCGCGCCGAAGTTCGCCGCGCCGCTTCGCCCAGTCTCACCCTCGTCGAATCGCCAGGTGACGCCGCCGTCTCCGCCCTCCTCGGCCGACCCTTGCAGCCCGCCGTCCCGGTGTCCGCCCTACCCGCGGCGGACCGTATGCAGCGCCAGGTCCGCCAGCTCACCGCCTTCACGCAAAGTGTCGTCCGCCAGGCCGAACGCGCCCGCGCCCGCTTCTGGGCCAATGCCAATCTCGGCTCCCCGCAATCCTGGGCCGAAACCCGCGCCCACTATGACAACGAATTCCGTACCGGCCTCATCGGCGCACCTCCTACCCCCACCGATCCGCTGCAACCGCATACTCGGCCCATCTATGACACCCATCTGTTTGAAGGGCATGAGGTCTATCTCCCGGTTCGCGACGAACTCTTCGCCTACGGCATTCTGCTCATCCCCAAAGGCCTCAAGCCCGGTGAACGCCGCCCCCTGGTCATCGCCCAACACGGCCTCGAGGGCCGTCCGCAGGAGCTCATTCAACCCTCCAGCCCCACCGAAATGCGCACCTACCAGCGCTTCGCCGCCCGCCTCGCTGAACGCGGCTTCGTCGTCTTCGCCCCCCAGAACCCCTACATCCACGGCACACGCTTCCGCCAGTTGGCTCGCAAAGCCAACCCCCTGCAGTTGACGCTCTTCAGCATCATCTCCGCCCAATATCGCCGCTCCATCGACTGGCTGGAAACCCTCCCCTTTGTCGACCCCGGCCGCATCGGCTTCTACGGCCTAAGCTACGGAGGCTTCACCGCCATGCGCATCCCCGCCATGGAGCCCCGCATCAAGGCCGTCGTCTGCTCCGGCAATTTCAACGAGTGGTCCTGGAAAATCACCACCGACGAACAGCCCTTTTCCTACCAGTTCACCCGCGAGTACGAGATCCACGAGTTCAACCAGGCCAACACCTTTGGTCACGCCGAAATGGCCACGCTCATCGCCCCCCGCCCCTTCTTCGTCGAACGCGGCCATACCGATGGCGTCGGCATCGATGAGTGGGTCTCCTACGAGTTCGCCAAGGTCCGCCGCCTATTCGCCCAGTGGCAGCTCGCCGATCGTGCCGAAATCGAATACTTCAACGGCATCCACCAGATCTGGGGGCACGGCGCCTTCGCCTTCCTCCACCGCCATCTGCAGTGGCCCTAGCCTATACCGCGCCTGCCAGCTTCCGGTTCAGTCGCCCCAACGCCTTCTCCGCGTTCATCCGCACTTTGACGTCCTCGTCTGCGCGCAACGGTTCCAGCAAGTCGCGGCCCCCCTCCCAGCACGCCTTCCCGATCACCCACGCCCCGCTGGCGCGGAACGCCGCGTCCTCGCTTGCCACCATCCGCCGCACGTGAGCCGGTCCTGACTCTCCTCCCGCCATCAAGAGTCCCACCACGCCGCAACTGGCCACCCGGTTCCTTGGCTGACGCGCCGCCCGTTCATATACCTCCCGCAACTCCTCGCTCATCGGCGAACGCCACAACGCTTCCACAATATTCGCCGCCACCCGCGGGTCCGGATCGTCCAGGTGTTCCAGCGCCCAACTTGGGTCCTCCGTCGCCTGTACATATAGCTTCCAAACCTTGGATCGCACGCGCGCCTCCGTCAGCGGCAGCGCCTGATTCAGAATCTCCACCAGTTGCCCCCGCGGCGTCACATGCGGCAGAATCTCCAGCACCCGCTCCGCCCGGCCCAGGTCCGTCTCGGTCTGCAACGCATTGGCCAGCCGCGCCGGCACCGGTATCCCCTTTTCCCGAAGTTGCCGAGCCACCGCCACGGCCTCCCGTAGCCCGTACTGTCCGGGATCGATCACATCGGCGAAGGTCGGTTCTAGGATGGGCATAGCTGGCTCTATTCCCCTTTTCGGACGGGGCAGCAAAAGTCTGAACCGCATTCCGTTTGTTACCCTTGCACTTTGTCATGGAACTATCCCTTTTGAGCTGGCTGTTCCTCGCCGCCGCCGCCTTCGCCGCCGGCGCCGTTAATGCGGCCGCCGGTGGCGGTACCCTCCTCACCTTTCCCAGCCTGCTCGCCGTCCTCGACCCTGTCGGCGCCAACGCCACCAGCACCTTCGCCCTCTTTCCCGGCTCCCTCGCCTCCGGCCTCGGCTATCGCGCCGAACTCGCCCTCTGCCGCCGCCACCTCCTGCGCCTCCTCCCCCCCAGCCTCCTCGGCGGCCTCATCGGCTCCCTGCTCGTCACCCGCCTGCCCGGCCGCGTCTTCGCCAACGCCGTCCCCTGGCTCCTCATCACCGCCTGTGTTCTCATCCTGCTCCAACGCCCCATGGCCCGCTACTTCGGCGCCCATACCCACGACAATCCTTCCCCCCGCACCCTCGCCGTCATCGTCTTCTTCCAGTTCCTGGTCGGCATCTACGGCGGCTACTTCGGCGCCGGCATCGGCATCCTCATGCTCGCCGTGCTGGGTCTGCTCGACCTCGGCGACATCCATCGCCTCAACGGCATCAAGAACGTGCTCGGCTTCGCGATCAACGCCGTCGCGGCGACGCTCTTCGCACTGGCCTCGGCGACGGGAGGGCAGCAGGTGTCGTGGCCGCTGGCCGCGGTGATGGTGGCCGGATCGATCGCCGGGGGCCTCGGCGGCTCGGTGCTGGCCCGGCGCCTGCCGGCGGCGCGGGTGCGACGATTCGTCGCCATCATCGGCTTCGTGCTGGCGGGCT
>CAZWDD010000532.1:0-2708 GCA_964632345.1 uncultured Solibacteraceae bacterium
AGGGCCGCCGGGGGTGGATAATGGAGGTTTAGACCACAGGGGGGAACCCACGCATGTTGTATGACTATGACCTGATCGTGATCGGTTCAGGGCCGGGCGGGCAGCGGGCCGCCATCCAAGCCGCGAAGCTCGAAAAGCGGGTCGCGATCATTGAGAAGAAGGCCGTCCTCGGCGGCGCCTGCATCAACACCGGGACCATTCCCAGCAAGACGCTGCGCGAAGCCGTCATGCACCTTTCCGGCTACCGGGAACGCAGTTTCTACGGGTCGTCTTATTCGGTGAAGCAGAACATCACCATGCAGGACCTGCTCTTCCGGACCAACCACGTCATCCGGCACGAGCAGGATGTGACGCGCCATCAGGTCATCCGCAACGGCATCGAACTGATTGAGGGCTGGGGCAGCCTCATCGATCCCCACCGCGTCCGCGTCGATTCGGTCGATAACCACGGATCCAAGGAACTCACCGCCGACAAGATCATCATCGCCGTCGGCACCGCCGCCACCAAGAGCGACAAAATCCCCTTCGACCACGACACCATCTTCACGAGCGATGAGATGCTCGACCAGAGCCGCCTGCCCCGCACGCTCGCCGTTGTCGGCGCCGGCGTCATCGGCACCGAGTACACCACCATCTTCGCCGCGCTCGGCGTGCGCATCACGCTCATCGACAAGCGCCCCATCCTGCTCGATTTCGTCGACGATGAAATCGCCGAGTCCCTCGCCTACCAGATGCGCGAGAACCGCGTCACGCTCCGCCTCGGCGAAGAGGTCTCCTCCATCGAACCCGTCAACGACGAACACGGCAAGCGCGTGCGCATCCACCCGGAGAGCGGCAAACAGATCGTCGCCGAAAAACTGCTCTACTCCATCGGACGGACCGGGAACACGCACCGCCTCGGCCTGGAAAACGCCGGCATCACGCCGGACGACCGTGGCCGCATCAAGGTCAACACCAACTTCCAGACCGCCGCGCCGAACATCTACGCCGTCGGCGATGTCATCGGGTTCCCGAGCCTCGCCTCCACATCGATGGAACAGGGCCGGCTGGCCGCCTGCCACGCCTTCGGCCTGGAGGCCCACAGCGTTCCCTCCCTGCTACCCTACGGCATCTACACCATTCCGGAGATCTCGATGGTCGGCCGCAGTGAAGAGGAATTGACCCAGGCCAACATCCCCTACGAAGTCGGCAAGGCCCGCTACCGCGAGATCGCCCGCGGCCAGATCATAGGCGACAACACCGGGCTGCTGAAGCTCATCTTCCATCAAGAGACACACGAACTGCTCGGCGTCCACGTCATCGGCGAAGGCGCCAGCGAACTCGTCCACATCGGCCAGGCCGTGCTCAGCTTCCGTGGCACCATCGAGTACTTCGTCGATACGGTCTTCAACTATCCGACGCTGGCCGAATGCTACAAAATCGCCGCGCTCGACGGCTTGAACCGGCTCGGCGTCTAGCGGGCGGTCACTGCCCGCGCCACGCACTGTCCGCCGCGCCAAGGCTGACGAGGTTGGCAAACAGCCTCACCCCGCCCGGAACGGCATAGGGAAGCTGTCGGTACCAGGCATAGGCGCAGTACACATAAAGCCCCTTGCCATGGCGCGCCGTCAGCCACCCGCCCTTCTGCGGCGGCTGGCCGGTGTCGTGCGTCTCCAGCAGCGCCTTGTAGCGCGGGTCCCATGTGGTCCAGAACTTCGATCCGCGCTGCTCCACCCAACCCTCGAAATCGGACGCCGTGATCCGGTTCGGCGACAGGAACACCGGGTCGGCCGGTTCCAGCATCGTCACCGGCGAGTCCTCCTCGCTGACCTCTTCCGGATTGCGGCCCATCGTGTAGGGGAACGGGCCGTAGTTCCGGTCGAACTCCGGCGTGTTGTACTGCACCACCAGCACCCCGCCGCCGGCCACGTAGTCCAGCAGCCGCTGATTGTAGGTGCGCACATCGGCCCGCACGGCGTAGGCGCGGATCCCCAGCACGATGGTCGAGTACTTCGACAGATCTACCGTCGCCAGCGCATTGCGGTCCAGCAACTCCACCGGGACTCCCAACTGCCGCAGCCCCTCCGGCACATCGTCGCCCGTGCCCATCACGTACCCCACCCGCAGGCCCGGCGCCACCTTCACGTCAATGGACCGCACCGTATGCCGCGCCGGAGCCGACAGATACACCGATTCATAGCCCGGCTGCGTAATCTCGTCATAGCTCTCGCCATACTCGCGGCCCTGGTAGCTGGCCACGGCCGTCACCACCGCCTCGCCGTTGCCCCGCCCCGCTGGCGCCGCCAGCCGGAAGCGCAGCAGCGCCTCTTCCTTCTCTTTCTCAAACGCGAACGGCTGCACCGCGGGCTCCACCCGCCAGCCCGCCGGAACCCGCAGCCGAACGCCTCCGGCCGCCGGCCCGTCCACATAGCTGCGCACCGAACACTGCACTTCGTAGGTTTGGGAGGCCAGCGGCAGTATGCCCGCCTCGGTTGCGAACCGGACGGCTACCGGCGGCCCCACCACCAGCGGTTGCAGCTTCTCCACTCCCAGCGTGTCCAGCGGACTCACCAGCACCGGCGTCTCCATCTCGCCTCCCTCGAACGTCACCCGCGCCACCAGCGGCGGCGCCGGCGCAGGGGCATAGAATGGCGCCGCCGCATCCACCGTGTATGCCGTTTCCCGGACACTGCTCCGCCGCCAGTGGGCGCGTACCGGCGCAGCCGCCG
>CAZWDD010000533.1:0-288 GCA_964632345.1 uncultured Solibacteraceae bacterium
AATCGGCTTTCCCGGCGAGCGCCTCGCGCAGAATCAGGCCCCACTCGCCGTCCGGTGGCAACAGCGCCTGGCTCACCTCGTCTTTCCGCCGCTCATCCATGCCAGTTCCCTCCACTGCGCGTCCACAATCGCCTTTTGCCTCTTCACCTCCTCTGACAATCGAAGCTCCTCGCCCTCCAACTCAGCAATCGTTAGCCGCGCCGCCTCCATCCGGGCCAGTCTTTCCCGCTCCCGCAGCTTTGCCAGCCGGTGCCGGAGTTCGAATTGCCGGTCAAACCAGTCCCCGGC
>CAZWDD010000533.1:298-2701 GCA_964632345.1 uncultured Solibacteraceae bacterium
GACCACTCCTCCCGCCGCCAGGCCGCTCAAGGGCGCAAACGCTCCTTCAATACCCTCCAAATACAACCTGTCATCCTTGTATCGCGCCATGGTCGAAAACTCCAGAGCTACGGGCAATGTGTTCTCCCCTCTATCGGCCTCCGGATGATTGAAGAACGCCAGGGACCGGTACAATTTGTGCGTGGCTTCCGCCTCCGGCCGCTCTTCTTCCGCCGGCACCACGACCACCACCAGCCCCGCTTCCTCCCGAATCACCAGAGAAACGGCCTCAAACTCTTCCCAAAACCGTTCCAGCGCATCGCGACGCGCCGAAATGTCCTCCATCGCCCGGATGCGCGCCACCGCGGCCTCCAGCATTCTGCGCTCATCCTGTAGCACCTTCACCTCGCGCAGCAATCGTTGCAACCGCTCCGCCGATGGACGCGCCGCCCGCTGGTTCTCCTCCCGCGCGGCTTCGGCTTTGTATACACCCTCCATCTGGATGGCAAACCGCTCCCGCCAGGCGCGGCTGATGGCGTCCTGAAAATCCTTTTGAAACAGCTCACTCAAGAGTTTTTCGAAGATCTCGTCGCAGTTGCGGCTGGGATAGGTCTGACAACCGGGCGGCAACTCGACGCCCTCCATTTGGTGGCGTTGCTCTTCAGGAAAAAACAGGAGCCTCGGGGCATTGTCAGCCAGTATCTCCGCCAGCTCCCGCAGCGGCCCGGCGGCCTGCAAACGATTTCCATCGGCGTCGGTGCCCAACAGCAGCAACACGCCGGGTGAGGGGAACTCCACGTCCAGTTCCAGGTCCGCCCGCAGTACCTCCCGCAATAAGCGGCAGAAGTACGTTGCCGCCATGGCGGCACGGCAGGTAGCAACGCCGGGTAGCGCGCCCGCGCCGTAGCGCGGGCGGAACGTAGCCTTCCCATACGGACAGTCGGTGGTCCAGTGGTTCTCTCGCACACAATCCGCCAGTTTCCCTTGGAAGCGCCGGGTGTAGGCCCCCGCCAGCGTCACGGCTTCGTGGGCCGCCGCGTCCAGTTCCAATTGTCCCGGAGCGGTTCCCGCTGGCTCCTGGCACGGTCCAAGGGACAAATCGAAACTCGCCAACAAATACCCCACCTCCCCCCTGCCGATCGCGGCAAGCGAGGCGAGAGGAATCGCATACGGGTCCGGCAGCAGGTAGTCCAGCACGGCCTCTATCCCAGGCCTGCCGTTTACAGCACGAACCCAATCGGATAGCAGCGCGGCGCAGTATTGCGGGGCGTTTCCGGTAACAGCCCCCATCACCGCCGTCACCGCGCAGGTTTCATGGATGAACACCGGCGCGCCACTCATCCCGTGGAGGGCGTGGCCCCGATTCCGCGTGTGGTCGCCCGCGGTCACCAATCGCTTCCGGAGAGTTCTCCCGCCCGAACACAGCGGTTCGTCCACGTGCTGCATCGGGTCCTCGAATGCACTTCGCGCGTGCAGGAGATAGGACGCCATACTCGCACCACCCCACGGATAGCCAAAGCTCGTCAGTTCTTTGTCGGCGTAAAGTCTCCGCAAGTCGTCTTCCGGCAGTTGAATACCGGGCGCCTGCGCCTGTAGCGGTTGCATACTGCCCGGCAGGCCGGCGCCGTCTACGTCCGGCACCAACTCCATCACGGCGATATCGGCCTGTTCGGAGGACCAGTCCCTCCGCCACCGCAACTGCAGTTTCACCTCCCGGTCCGCCTCGGGGATCGCAAGGAAAACCGTCTCGGGCGAATGACGGCGGACGCAATGGTCAGCGGTCAGCGCATGGTGCGGGCTGATGAAGAATGCCGTGCCGTACGTCGTGTGCCCCACCGTAGTAAGTTGCACGGTGGCGTTTTTCAGGAGTTTTTCGGCGCGGGTTCGCAGGGCCTGCGGGCGTTGGATCATGGTTGTTCAGGGGGGTCCGGAGAGGGGGCAATGGTGCCTTGTTCTTTGCCAGGCTGAAGCGCGGTGCCGCCTGCAGGTGCGGGAGTCTCGCCGGGTGGTTGTTCGCCACGCAGGATTGCCCGCACCGCGTCCGGATTGCGCCGGAAGCGCCAGTCGCCAGCGAATTGGTACGGCCCGTCCTGGACGGCCATTAGTACACTTTCCTCCACCGCGTCGGAGCCATCGTAATAGCCTTGGGGAGTGAAGAGGATCCATTCGTCATCGCGGACAGAGCGCCGCGTTGCGAGAAGCTGACCCGTCGCAGCGTCCCACACCCGCACGGAACCGTCCCGAGACCCGCTCGCCAGGCGCGCTCCGTCCGGCGACCACCCTATGGAGAAAACCCCGCCAGTATGGCCCGCCAACGTGAGCACCGCCTTCCCCGTCGCCGTGTCCCACACCCGCACGGAACCGTCCCAAGACCCGCTCGCCAGGCGCGCTCCGTCCGGCGACCACCCTATGGAGAAAACCCCG
>CAZWDD010000534.1:0-2696 GCA_964632345.1 uncultured Solibacteraceae bacterium
CCGTTTGGCGCTGCCCATGCTTCACGAACATGGGCAACGAGCACGTCCGGTGCTGTCACCTCCAGCAGAATGGGTATCCCTTCCGCGTGTGCCGGGGGCAGTAGTACCAGTCTCTGTTCGCCCGTCGTGTACAGCCTCACCGTCCGCCCGTTCGCCGCCCGGAAGTTGCCCGCACGGTAGTAGCGATTGCCGAATCCACCGGTCCGCGCTACGGGTCTCCATTCCGGCTCCGCTTCCAAATCCACCACGCGCACCCGCCCCACATCGACGCCCGTTCGCGCCACAGTTATGCCGTAGAAACGGGAGTCAATTCGCAGCGCCTCGCGTGTCAGTTCCACCGGTGGGCAGCCAGGCGCGTAGAGCATCGCCGCCGCGACAAGTGCTACCGGCAATAGGCCCGCCAGAAGCGCGAGGATGCGCGCCGCTCGCCAACCTGTTCCCACTACTTTCCTCCAACCGCTTTCGACGCCTGCATGAATTCCGCCCATAGTTTATCCAGCGGAACCTTTGTGTTCTGCTTCCAGAATCGTGAGTGATAGCGCTTCGTTCGCAGCGCTATATTGGCTTTTCGCACGATCTCGGGGTCTTTGTTCTTCTCGACCCAGAGCAGAAACGCCGCTGCTACCGCATAACCATGCATGTAACCCTTCCCCGCGGGAGTAGCTTTGTCTCTTCTCTCGACCCGGTTCTCCTGCAATGAGTATAGAAACGGCATCGACTCGTCGTAACCATATAGTTGGCCTTGGGCATTGATCTGCAGATACGGCCGGTTCGTACCCGTGTAATAGGTATAGGCGACATAGTCAGCAATACCCTCTTTGATCCACGTCGGCGCATAGTAGCCACCCTTCATCGCGCAGCCGAACATTCGCATCCCATCACATCGATCGTCTTCCGGATAACCTTGCACGATGTGTGCAAGTTCGTGTATCACCACAGCTCGGAAGTCCAGCTTCGCCGGACGCTTCGCTTCTGTCGCCGACAGGTACATCGCGTTCCCCTTCACGTATCCAGACAGTTTTCCAGTGTCCGTGAATGCTATCCGGATCTCCTCCGGCGGGTTCGGCTGTTCTTTTCCGTGGAGCATCTCGGTGATCTTCGGATACCACTGTTCGCACAGCGTTACCGCGTCCTTGGCAAACGCCGCCAACTCCGGATCTGAGTTCTCAAGTACGAACCGAGGCGTTGCTGCGGTCACTACTGCAGTTGTCAAAAGTAGGATTGTCCAAAGGAATCGCATCGGTGCGGAGAATAACACAATGACTTACCACTTAAGTTGGGACGACGGTTTGTTTTTCTACCGGCCTTGCCCAAGTCTCTGCCGAAAGGCATGACTGAGGGCAGGTGGATGGAAGCGTATCGCGCCGTCCGGGGGGCGGGAGGCTCCCCGGGCGGCGATCGCTGTGGGCTGGTTAGTTGGGTGTCCGATGGCGCCAGGAGACAAGCGCGAGGCCGGCCACAACCAGAGTCCACGTGCCGGGCTCCGGCACTTCATTGACGGATTCAGGCACTACCTCCACGGACACGCGAAATTCACTGAGGCCCGAATCAACCAGGCAGCCCTCGCATGTCGATGGGTCAGCGGAGAAACGTTCCCAGGTGATCCAGAGAAACGCCTCGTTGCGGTCGCCATCCACCGCCACCGGGTCCACGTCGTAGTACCCGGCGGCCCCGGTCCAAGCCGGAGCGGACGGAGCCAGGCGTCCCCCCGGACCACCCAACAGGCCAATGTTATCCGTATAGATGCCGAGCCCCGGATTGGTTTCAAGCAACAGGAAGGAGCTCGTGACTGTGGTCCAGTTGGAGTCGTCCGCTTCCAGCCGGAACTGCCAGGCCACAGTCTCGCCAGGCCGGGCCAGAAGGTCGGTCTGCTGCAGCGTCAGCAACGGCGCCGCGTGCAGGCCCATCGCGAATAGAAGAGTGAAAAAGAGGGGTTTCATTGTTATGTTCCTTTCTTGGTTCGTTCCGGGATGGGCTAATTGCGGAAGAGGTTGACGGCGGCTGTGCCGGTATAGCCGCCGTCGGCTTCAAAGTTGACGACGAACCGGACGCGCCGCGCCCGGTCTGGCCAGGTGAAGTTGACCTGACGCGTGGCGCTGCTGCCGGGCGGGATAGCGCCGTAGCTGAGTGGCAGGACGTCCTGGAGCGTCACGGCGCCATCGCCTTCGAGCACATGGGCGGTGATGCCGGTGATGCGGGCGTTCAGGGCCGCGTACTGGCCGGCGTTGCGAAGTGTAAGTGGCAGAATGCGGGTGTCGGCGGTGCCGCTGCGGGCGCCGGGCAGCAGCGCCAGTACGGGGAGCCCTGAGGCGCGGAAGCTGGCCAGCACCCGGCGGGCTTGCGTCATCGACACGGTGACAGACGGGGACGCTGACGTGACGTCGCCGCTATAGCCTGTAAATGCGTATCCGGGTTGCGCGGTGGCGTGGAGGGATGCCACTGTGCCGGCGGCGTACCAGCCTCCTCCGCTCACCTGGCCGCCGGCCAGCGGAGCGACATCGGTCTGAAGCAGGAACTGCTGCTGGAACTCGACGGCATAGGTCGCCTCGGCAGCAGGCTGGACGAGGTCCCAGGCGGGACCAGGCGTGTGGAGCCAGCGCTGGAACACCCAGCGTGCGCCGGCGCCGGGGGCGGGTGCGGCGGCCTCGATGCGGTAGGTGCGTGCCGGGTTGAGCGGAAGGTTCACGGGGAGCTGG
>CAZWDD010000535.1:0-2689 GCA_964632345.1 uncultured Solibacteraceae bacterium
GTTGTACTTCTGCTCCTGCGCCTTCCCTTCCCCTTCGTAGCGAAGCGTCTTGTCGCCCATCTTCGCTACCGCGAGGCCGGACTCAATCGGCCGCGAGAACCAGCCGAGTTTCTCCGCCAGAGCGTAGATGGCAGCGACTTCAGCATCAGTGAGCTTGATGGTCAGCGGCTGCGGATCGTCGGGCGCTTCCATATAGACCGCCGTTCCGTTCCGCTCCAGGGTAATCTTCACGTACTCCGGCGTACTGCCAGGGAACAACTTGGAGTAGATGAGGCGCCCATCCTGCGCGGCGCAGGCCAGGGCCACCAGAGCCAGCAACAGAAGCTTCATCGCACAGCCCCCACCCGCGCCACAAACCCTGCTCGCGTCGCATGGCAGATCGCTACGGCCAGCGCGTCGGAGGCGTCCTGAGACCGGATGACGGCCGGCAACCGCAGAATGGTCTGCACCATTAACTGCACCTGTTCCTTCTCGGCACGCCCGTAGCCCACCACGCTGGTCTTCACCTCCATCGGCGAATACTCATTGACCGGCAATCCGCTTTCCGCCAGCGCCAGCAGCGCCACGCCGCGGACGTGGGCCAACTTGATGGCTGTTTGTGTATTGACGGCGTGGAACACGCCCTCCACGGCGCCGGCATCGGGCGCGTGCTTGGCAATCGCCGTCCGGAGCCCGGTGGAAATGGCCAGAAGCCGCTCGGCGAGCGGCTTCTTCGACGAAGTGACAATGACATCGGCCGCAATCAGGCTGTGGGTCCGGCCATCGCTTTCGATGACCCCGAAACCGGTCCGCTCCGATCCGCAATCGATGCCAAAGACGCGCATACCGGTGAGACGTCAGCCGTCGCTATCCGCGTCGTCGCTGATTTCAAAATTCCCGTAAACATTCTGGACGTCGTCGTGATCGTCCAGCGCGTCGTAAAGCTTCATGATGCCGGAGGCATCCTTGCCCTCCAGATTGACAGTATTCTTCGGCACAAGCGCCGTTGCCTCCGACTCCGACACCGCGATATTGGCTGCCTGGAGGGCGTCGAGTACGGACTGGTGCGCCGAAGGATCGGAGATCACCTGCCAGCTGTCGCCATTATTGCGGATATCCTCGGCGCCGGCTTCAAGCGCGATGTCCATCAGCTTTTCTTCCGTAACCGCTTCGCCCTCGATGATGATGTTCGACTTCATTTCGAACATCCAACCCACCGCACCCGGCTCGGCCATGTTGCCGCCATTCTTGGAAAAGACATGTCGGATGTCGCTCACCGTCCGGTTCTTGTTGTCGGTGGCGACCTTCACCATCAACGCGGCGCCGCCTGGGCCGTACCCTTCGTAGGTGAACTCCTCGATCGTGGCGCCTTCCAGTTCGCCGGTACCACGCTTGATGGCGCGATTGATATTGTCCTGGGGCATCGAAACAGCCTTGGCTGCCGTGATAGCCGTCCGCAGGCGCGCGTTCGACGTCGGATCACCTCCGCCGCGCGCAGCGATCACGATTTCCTTGATCAGCCGCGTAAAAACTTTTCCGCGTTTGGCGTCCAGTGCCGCCTTCTTGTGCTTAATTGTGTGCCATTTTGAGTGACCTGACATTCTGCAGCCTCGGTTGTCCTAATCCTGTAGGGTAACAAACCCGGTAGCGCTCCTGCCCCGGCGTGCCGATTTTTCCCGGTCCGGTGGCCCGCTGGGATAAAATCGGGCATGCGGATTGTCCTCCTCTCCTACCTGTTGGGAGCCTGCGCGTTGGCGCAGTCGGCGCCCGTCGCCTTCACCGGCGCACGGCTGATCCCGATCGATGGCGGCGAAATTGAGAATGGCGTGGTTGTGATTGAAAACGGCCGCATTGTCTCAGCCGGGCCTGCCGCCGCGGCCCGCATTCCCGCCAACGCCCAGCGGATCGACGTGAAGGGTAAGGTGATCATGCCGGGCCTGGTGGACTCCCACTCTCACATCGGCCAACCAGAAGGCGCCGATTCCTCTTCCCCCTTTCAACCGGACGTGCGCGTACTCGACTCCCTCAACCCCCGCGCCGCCTCCATCAAGCGCGCCCGCGCCGGCGGCATCACTACCGTCAACGTGATGCCCGGCTCCGGGCATGTGCTTTCCGGCCAGACCCTATACCTGAAACTGCGCGACGCCCGCATCGTTGAAGACCTGCTGATACGCCTCGACGACGGCTCGATTGCCGGCGGCATCAAGATGGCCAACGGCACCAATCCGCGGCGCGCCGCGCCCTTCCCCGGAACCCGTGGGAAGGCGGCCGCCATTGTCCGCGAACAGTTCATCAAGGCGCAGGAGTATCGGGAAAAGGTACGCGCCGCCGGCGGTGACGCTGCGAAACTTCCCCCGCGGGATTTGCGCATGGAGGCACTGGTGGAAGCGCTCGATGGCAAACGGCTCATCCAGCACCATACCCACCGGCACGATGACATCCTGACCGTCCTCCGGCTTGCCGACGAGTTTCAGTTCAAAGTGGTTCTGCATCATGTATCCGACGGTTGGATGGTGGCCAGGGAAGTAGCCGCCTCCAAGCAAGTGGTCGGTGCGTCGGTGATCGTCATCGATTCGCCCGGCGGAAAGCTGGAGGCCAAGGACGCCAGCTTCGATACGGGCGGCATCATGGACCGCGCCGGCGTGCTGGTCGGCTTCCACACCGACGACGGGGTGACCGATTCCCGGTGGTTCCTCCGCTCGGCCGCCAT
>CAZWDD010000536.1:0-2681 GCA_964632345.1 uncultured Solibacteraceae bacterium
CTCGGCCTCAACACGGTTGAGAAACTGGTGTCGCATGCGCGCCACGAGGTGGAAAGCGGCGAGCGGTTCCTGGAGTTCCGGCTCGATTATCTGCCGGACCCGATGGATGGATCGAAGGCGATTACAGCGTTCCTGAAAGAGAACCCGGATTGCACGGTGCTGGCGACGTGCCGCCGGCATCAGAACCACGGCAAGTACGACGGCAGCATCCCGGAACAGATACGGATTCTGGAGGCCGCAGTGGACGCCGGCGCGGTGGCGGTGGACCTGGAAATCGAAAGCGCCGAGAACGCCACGGAGCGGCTGGACCGGTTGCGCAAGACCTGCAAGCTGATCATCAGCTACCACAACTTCGACGGCACGCCATCGATTGAACCGGTCTACAAGCGGATGGCGAAGATTCCGGCTTACGCCTACAAGATCGTCTCAACGGCGAAGAAGCCGAGCGATGCTTACAAGATGCTGGCGCTGGCGAAGTCGCATCCGAAGGACAAGCTGGTGGTACTGGCGATGGGCGAACCGGGCTTCCCGACGCGGGTACTGGCGCCGGCCTTTGGCAGCATGTACACCTACGCGGCGCCGAACGCGGCGGAGGGCACGGCGTCGGGGCAGGTGAGCGCGAAGATGCTGCGGCACTTATTCCGCGTGGATAAGTTCACGAAGGCGGCGAAGATATTCGGCGTTGTGGCCGATCCGGTGCGTCACTCGATCTCGCCGAATGTCCACAACCGGGCGTTTCAGCATAAGCGGATGGACGCGGTGTATCTGCCGCTGCTGGTGCACGGGAACCAGTTGAAGGACTTCTTCCAACTGGCCGACTCGCTGCCGTTGAGCGGGGCGAGCGTGACGATTCCGCATAAGCAGAAGATCATCCGGTATCTGGATGTGGTGGAGCCGTTGGCGCGGCGGATCGGGGCGGTGAACACGATCTGGAAGAAGGCGGGCAAGTGGCGGGGGACGAACACGGACGCCGAAGGCGTGACGGTGCCGCTGGCGAAGAAGCTGAAGCTGACGAAGGCGACGGCTCTAATCGTGGGCAACGGCGGGGCGGCGCGGGGGGCGGCGTTCGCGCTGTCGGACGCGGGCGCGAAGGTGTCGCTCGTCGGGCGGAATCTGGACCGGGTGCGGGCGCTGGCGCGGATCTGCAACGGCGAGCCGCTGTCGCGCGAGCAGGCGGTGGCGCGGACGTTCGACGTGGTGGTGCACTGCACGCCGATGGGGATGTGGCCGCACGCGGAGGAGTGTTTCTTCGACGACCGGATACCGGGCAAGCTGGTGTTCGACATGGTCTACAACCCGCGGGAGACGATGCTGCTGAAGATGGCGAAGGACCAGGGGGCGGAGACGATCGACGGGGTGGCGATGTTCCTGGAGCAGGCGGCGCGGCAGTTTGAGATCTTCACGGGTGAGACGGCACCGCGAGCGGTGATGGAGCGGGCGGCGGTGGAAGCCCTGAACGGGCACTGAAGCGGTAGAATTTCGATATGCGGCGAAGAGACTTGGCATGGGTGCTGCTGGCGGGAGCGGGGGCGGCGGCGCCGGCGCAGGAGACAGCGGCGCGGACGACAGCGGCCGAGGACCTGACGGCGGCGCGCGAACGGGTGAAGAGCAACCGCGCGGATCTGGCGAAGTACCGGATCCCGATGGCGACGGAGCCGGCCTTTGCCTTCAAAGCCTAGTACGCCGGAGGTATTCTGGCTCTCGCTGGAGGAGTTGCACGCCAAGCTGGTGGCCAAGGAGTTCAGCTGCCAGGAGCTGACGAAGGCGTGGCTGGCGCGGCTGGAGAAGCATGGGCCACGGTATAACGCGCTGGCGCACCTGCTGAAGAAGCCGGCGATGGGGCGGGCGAAGGATATCGACCGGGAGCTGAAGCGGGGGCGGACGAGGGGACCGCTGCAGGGCGTGCCGTATGGCGCCAAGGACCTGTTGAGCTACGCGAAGCACCCGACGGAGTGGGGCGCGAAGCCGTTCGCGGGGCAGGTGTTTCCGGAGCACGCGCGGGCGGTGAGCAGGCTGGAGGGTGCCGGGGCGATCTGCATCGGGAAGCTGGGGATGGTGGAGTTGGCGGGCGGCGGCGGATACCGGTATGCGGCGGCATCGGCGACGGGGGCGGGGTTGAACCCGTGGGACACGGGGCGGTGGAGCGGGGGCTCGTCGAGCGGATCGGGGTCGGCGGTGGCGGCGGGGCTGGTGGCGTTCGCGTTAGGGTCGGAGACGTGGGGCTCGATTGTGACGCCGGCGGCGTATTGCGGGGTGACGGGGCTGCGGCCGACGTACGGGCTGGTGAGCCGGGCGGGGGCGATGGCGCTATCGTGGACGCTGGACAAGATCGGGCCGATGTGCCGGACGGCGGCCGACTGCGGGCATGTGCTGGCGGCGATTGCCGGGGGGGATTCGGAAGACCCCGGTTCGGCGGGCAAGAGCTTCTACTACGCGCCGCAGTATGTGCGTCCGAACGCGGAGATCACGGTGGGCTACGCGCCGGGGGACCTGGAGGCGCTGGCGGACCGCGGGGCGGCGAAGGTGTTCGAGGAGACGTACGCGGAGTTCCGTGCGATGGGGTTCCGGATGAAGGAAGTGGCGCTGCCGGAGATGCCGTACGGGGCGGCGGCGAGCACGATCATCGCGTGCGAGGCGTCGTCGATTTTCGAGGAGTTGATTGCGACGGGGAAGGTGGACGA
>CAZWDD010000537.1:0-2658 GCA_964632345.1 uncultured Solibacteraceae bacterium
CTCCTCCCGCCCCGTCCGGCGCTCCCGTCACAGACCCCCCCGTCCCCGCCGCCCCGCTCGCGCACGTCCCCCCGGTCACTCCCCCTTCCCCGCTCACCCATACCGCCCGCCCCATCGCGTCCGCGCACTCCCGCACCACCCGCCCGCTCGGATACGTCTTCGCCGCTACCGTCCCCCCCGCTTGATACCCGTAGCCGAAGGTCTTCAACTCCCCCGCGCTCCCGCCGGCCCACGCCACCGACAGCGCCATCAACGCTCCCCACACTGGCTTCATCGCCGCCATGTTCGCAGTCTACGCCATTACCTTAACCAGCGGCGCAACGCCTCCGCAGAAACCGGAGGACCTTTGCGCATTGCGTCAACTTTTCAGATTCTGAAGCCTCCAGCGTTCCCGGGGCGGTTCAGTTTCTTATATCGCCAGGACCTCAGTTCCGCCACCCCGGTAGTGGAACATAAAGAAGCCTACGGATGGGGGACCGGATTTTAAGGGCTATCCCTAGCGGCACCAACCACTTGCGCATACGGGTCCCGGACACCTGGCATACGGAGACGATCCGTATGGGTCCTAAGCTTTTAGATCAAACTCAGTAGGAGCGGTTATAGAACTCGTCAGCCTCGCACCGCCCTGCAAACGCTGAAAAGCATCTGGCCCGACCCAATAATCCTTCACCCTATTGAAGTGGCTTCTGATCTCTTCGGTGAACATCTTCATTAGTTCCCTCGCAGCGGGAGTCTCGTTGACAGTCCCCACCATGCCCGAAATCATGGTTGTATCTGAATACGTTCCTCCAGGCCGGAACACAACCGTGTAGGGATTGTTCAACTGGTCGATGGCGTACTTCGTGCCGCCTCTGCGCTGTGCCACTGCCCGAACCTGGACCTCACTCGAACGCTGACATACCAGATAGGTCAGCTCGCGATTCGAATCACCAGTGATAGCCGTTCCCAATGACGCCAGAGAAGCAAGACTACTGAGCGTGCTGCGCCGCTCTTCGTCAAACAGGCCACACTCAACATATTGAAGTTCGCGCTTCGACTCAATTGAGACGAGGAGCGGTCGAAGATCATCCGCCGTCGCGAAAAAACTAATAGAGGGTAGGCGCGTTCCCATTATTTCCTCTTTGGGATCAGTACAGTATGGTCGCCACGTTGTTGTTGTGCCCGAACCCTGGCAGCGGCATTCGCTTCACGTGTCGTTGGCGTAACGCCATCGGCTCGGGTATCGATGGTCTGCACGCGCACTGTCTTTCCATCGCGGACAGCAGTAACATCAACGAAAGTGCCGCCTTTACGACCGCCACCCGGCCCCTTAAGATGCTCTTCCGGGAATCTTCCCCCGCCTCCTGTAACCGTGAACCCACGGCTTTCCAAACTGTCAGCTATAGCCGCATTCTGAGCTCTGGTGGAAGCGCTGCCCAAACGACCACCTGTAGGCGCAGCTTCGGGAATAGCACTTATGGTTCGTGAAGCCGCTCCGGCTGTCGCAGCTTCTCCAACCCCCGTTGCGACCAAGGAAACCTGCATCGCTTCGATCCCTTGCGCTTGATCGCTGTTTGCAGCCTGAAACGTCGATGGCAGCAAGTCCGGGAATTGAAAATCGGTAAACGGCGATATCAACAAGTTCGTGAGCCGATTAGGCGCATTCACGATGTCAGATGGAATGTTGCCAATCGCCTTCGCACCCCCGATCAGGTAGTCGCCGCAACCGGCCAGCGTCTCGTTCGGACGAAGACAGCGGCCTGTCGGATCGGTATATCGCAACGGGTTGTTACGAACGTAGCTGTACAGATTCCAGGACTGCGGATCCTCCGCGTGTTGATCGGCAAACGGCGCATCCGGACTCGTAAACCGCCCCTGCGCCGCCGACATGTACCGAGCCCCGAAGTAATCCAGCCCCGTCTCGGCATCCCGTTCCTTGCCGGTAAACTTCCATCGCACCTCCGCCGCAGCCCCATAGCAAGCCCCCCGCCCATTCACACCACCTCCGATCTCCTCCCCAAACGGCAGATAATCCCGGCACTGCGTCACCGCTCCCGCCCCATTCGTCACCGCCCGCGTCGACCCCAGATGATCCACCGTCAAATACTGCTGCCCACCCGCCTCCACCGTACCCCCGTACTCCGCCGCTAACCTCCCATACGCGTCGTACACCATTACCGTCCCGCCCTTCTTCACCCGCCGCCCATCCCCGTCGTATGCGTAGCTCGTCGTCACCCCTCCTATCGTCGAACTCGTCATCCGGTTCTCGGCGTCGTACCCGTAGCCGTACCCCCCAATCCCCGTCAGGTTCCCCACCCCGTTCACCACCACTCCCATCCCCGCATTCGCCAGCCGGTTCGTCGCCCCCTCGTACCATTGCCCCGTCCGCGGAGTAAAACTCCCCGGCGTCCAGTTCGCGCTAGTCGTGTCCACCCACACGTTCCCGGTCGCGCTGTACATCATGTTCCGGTATTCGGCTCCTTCCATCACCTTCTTCAACCGGTTCACTTCATCATACTCGTACACCTGACTCACCGAAAATCCTCCCGCCCGCCCGATCGTCTGGCTCAACACGTTCCCGTTGTTCGCCGTCGTCCCGTACCCCAACCCCACCGTCAGCAGCTCCCCGCCCCCGGCCCCCGCTCCCAACTTCACTCCCGTCACCTGCTTCCGCCCGTT
>CAZWDD010000538.1:0-2642 GCA_964632345.1 uncultured Solibacteraceae bacterium
CGCCTTCGTCCCGTACACCCACTCCAGCGTCCCCCCATACGGCAGCGTCGCCTTCGTCAACTCCATCCCGTCCCCGTACTCCATGCTGAACCCCTGCGGCCCGCCCGTCGTCAACGACACCGCATTCAGCCGCGTCTCCCCCCCATACCCCGCGTTCGGGTAGTAAGGATGCCGCAGCGTCACATTGTTCGTATAGTTCGCCGTCAGGTAGAACCCGTCCCCCACCTCGCTCACGATCTGCGTCAGATGCGGCCACGCCTCCGTCGTGTACTGGAATCGGTATGTCCGGTATACCCCGCCTCCCACCGATGCCGCCCGCACATCCTCCACCTCCGCAATCCGCCCGCTGCTGTTCGTCCCCCCGTAGTACACCCCCGCCTGATATCGGATCTTGATCTCGTTCCCATTCCGGTCCACGAACCGCGTCGGGTACAGCGTCCCCGCGTCCCGCTCAATCCCGTTCGCCATGCACCCGAACTCCCAGTACATCCCGTTCTGAAAATACAGCCGCCCCGCCGTCGCGTCATACTCCACAAATATCCCCTCCGACGACCGCCACACCCCGCCCGTCGCACTGTCCAGCCGGTACTCCGCCCCCGTCGCGTCCGTGTACTTATAGTGGTGCACCGTGAACCAGTCCGAATACACCGGCGTCAACGACCCCGCCAGCAGCTTCCATCCCCACCCATACCCCACGTCCGTCCCCATCTTCCACACCCCCGTGCTGTCATACCGCCAGTTCTGCGAATTGTACGAGAACCGGAACGGCACCGCCGACCCGCCCCGCCCCTGCGCCGTGAATGCCGGTATCGAAAACGATAGATTCCCGCTCTGCAGGTCGATGTTCTCCGGCGACGCGCCCCAGTACGTCCCCAGCGCCCGCACTCCCAGCTTCCGGTTGTCCTTCGTCCCCGCCGGCGGCACAGCCACCGTCACGTTCACCGACGCGCCCGTGTGATGATGGTCCAGCGCCGTGATCGTGTACGTGTAGTTCGTGTTCGCCGCCACTGTCGTGTCCGTGTAGTTCGGCGTCCGGAAATTCCCCATGAATGTCCCGCCACGGTACACCTGGTACATCAGCACCCCCGTCCCGTTCGGGTCATCCGTCACCCCCGGCCACTCCAGGTCCACCTGATTGTCGTACGCCGCCGTCCGCACGTCCGGCGCGTAGAACGCGATCGGCGGCGCCACGTCCACCGGTCCGATCTTGCCCGGCGTAATCCCATTCCCCGATGGCGTCGAATGCGCCCCGAATCCCGGCTGCCCGCTTGGCAGCGTCGCGTCCGCCACAAACCCGATCTCGTTCAGGCTCGTCGAGAACAGAATGTAGTTGCTCCGCTGTGCCGCCCGCACCCACATCCCGTTCGCGCACGCCATCGTCTGCTGTCCCAACTGCGTCAGCGTCCCGCCCGCCCTGCGGTTGAACTTCACCACCATCGTGCAGCCCCCGCCCGTCACCGTCGGCGTCATCTCCACCGAATAGAAACTGCCCGCCGCTCCCGGCCCCGTCAGCGCGCCCGCCGTCGCCCGCGTGTACAGCACGAACGTGCCCCCGGACGCCGTAATCGCCAGCGTCGCGTTCACCTCGTACTCCGTCGTGCTCGGCCCGCCCACCGCAGGCTTGTAGATCACCGATCCCCCATTCGCCCCGCTTCCCGTCAGGCCGCTCCCCCCTCCGTTCACCGATCCATTCGCGTACCAGTAACTCGTGTTCGGCGTACCGGAAAACGTGTCCGTGTACAGATACGTATAGGCCCCAAAGGCCTGCGAAGAGATAAAAAGAACGGCGGACAGAGGAGAAAGGCGCATCACGGACTCTCGTTTCTATGGAATCAATACGGGCTTAATTCGCCCCGGTCACAACCGCATTTGCAGGCTTCGCCACCGAATCGGGATCGAAATCCCGCTTCAACTTCCGCATCTCCGCCGTTATCTCGCCCAGCTTATGCGTATTGGACCGGAATAGCCGCGCCCCCGGCTCGGCCTTCAGTTGCGCCTCCAGCCGCGCCAACTCCCGTACCGATCCCGGCGCCAGCTCCACCAGCGCCGTGTTCCCGTCGTCGCTCACCTGATACCGGAACGCGATCCCCGCCTCCGCCACAAACGCCGGCCGCCGCGGATCTTCCCACGTTCCCTTCCCCACCATCGGCACCGTCGCGAACGCCCGTTCGCCCCCGCCCCCCATCCGCGCCGGCTGCCCCACCGCCGCCGTCACCACAAGCACACTCGCCAGCACGTATCGCGTGAACAGGATCATAATTCCCGCTACGTTACCCCCCCCCCAGAGCCATTTGTCAACACAAAAAACGAGGAAATACGAACTTAATTTCTGTCGGTCACAACGGATCACAGTTTATTTTTCCAATCAATTCAGCCACTTCCAAAATTCCACCCCCTCAAATCCCTTCCCCAACCCCCTAAAGTAAAAACGGGTTCGGACATCCGACCCACACCCGAACGGCCCTCACCACCAATGAGGGCCGTTCCATTTGTACCCGGAGGAAACGAAAATGCCCAAACTAACCCCCGAAGAACGCGCCGCCATCAGCCGCGCCAACGGCGCCAAGTCCCGCGGCCCCAAAACCGACGCCGGCCTCGCCCGCTGCGCCGACGCCGCCCGCCAGGCCAGCCTCCGCCGCGCC
>CAZWDD010000539.1:0-2633 GCA_964632345.1 uncultured Solibacteraceae bacterium
GTTCATTTCGTCGTCGCTGAGAAATGCCGTCGCCCGCTCCATGCTCGCCGCGTGTTCCGCGAATAGCCTGGTGATCAGGTCCCGGCCCGCATCCGTCAGGTGAATGACGCGGCTCCGCCGGTCCTCCGGGTCGTCCTCTCGCCGCACCAACCCGCGTTTCTCCAGCCGGTCTACCGCGGCCGTCATGGACCCGCTTGTCAGCAGCACCTTCCGCCCCAGCACATTCACCGGCAGCGGCCCTTTGTGCAGCAGCGCCTCCATCACCCCGAAGTCGCTCAGGCACAGCCCCAGCTCGGCCACGCTCCGCTGTGCCCGCGCCTCCACTGTACGTGAGGCCTTCCACAGCAGCAGCCACAGGTGAATCCCTTTCGTCCGCATCGTTCGCCTCCTTTCCATTTCAAGTGTCTTGCTATTAAGATGCTTGAAATCAAGAAAAGATGCAGCGGAGATGGCTTCCTCCTCCGGCGGAGTGATGTGCCCCCTCCGGCCGCTGTCGAGTTCGTCATCGGATGGGAGCGTTGCCCTCGAGCGGCACACCCGCTCTCCGGAGCGGCGAGTCGTCTTCCGGCTCCGGTGAGCGTTCTCGTGCGGACCGGAAGGGAACAGTATTTCCCAGTCGCCCGCGCCACACATCCCCCAATTCCACCGCTCATCACAAGTTGAATCGGAAATCAGCTGCCTTCAGGCATCATGAAAACGTGGGGCCTGCGGACGACGCGCAAGTCAGGCCGGCGGGACTCCAATCGAGGGATTGCTGATGAAAAAGTACTGGATTCTGCAACTGGCTGGATGGCTAGGGTACTCGGCGGCTGGCGTGACGATCAACCTCATGGCCGGCGCGCACCTCCTGCCTCTCCTCATCGGGCACGCTTTGTTGGTCTCCTGTGGCATCGGCTTCACTCATCTCCTTCGACGCGAAATCCACCGCCGCAGGTTGCCGAACGAGCCGGTCAGCCGCCTGTGGCCAATGCTCGCCTTGGGGTCACTGGGGATCAGCGCCGTCCTGGCTTCCCTTGTGGTTGCGGTAAATAGCCTTCTGACGGGAGCCCACTGGGATCTGATTTCGAAGGTGGCTCTCTGGTGGGGCATGCTGTTGGCCGTCGGGGTCTGGTCCATCCTCTACGTCCGGTTTTCAGAGCGTCGCCAGCACGAGATCCGGGAAGGGCAGCTTCAACTGTCGCTCCGCGAGTCGCGGCTCCTGGCGTTGGAAGCGCAGATCAACCCTCATTTTCTGTTTAACGCCTTGAACTCCATTCGCGCACTGGTGGAGATCGAGCCCGCCCGCGCCCAGGAGATGGTGACGCGGCTCTCCAACGTCCTCCGCAACAGCCTGCGGCGCGATGACGAGCATACCGTTCCACTAGGGTCGGAGCTCGAAGCCGTCTCGGACTACCTTGCCTTGGAATCTGTCCGATACCCGGATAGGCTGTACTCATCCGTCGTTGCCGATTCGGGCCTCGCCTCCTGCCTGGTGCCGCCTATGGTCCTGCAAACTCTGGTCGAAAACGCGGTCAAGCACGGCGTGGCGCCTGCAAGGGGTCGCGCGGATCTGCTGATTCAAGCATCTGCCGACGGTGAGAACCTCCTGATAGCGGTTAAGAACACTGGGAGACTGACCGGACTTCGGGGGCAGACGGCTGGCGTGGGCTTGCAGAATGTGCGGGAACGCCTGAAGTTGCTCTACGGGGACAGGGCAGCTTTGCAATTGCGCGAAGAAGGCGGAAGCGTGGTCGCCACCGTAGCCATTCCGATAGGGGGTGATACATGAGGGCCGTACTGGTCGACGACGAAGAACTGGCTCGCTTTGAACTGCGAAGACTCCTCCGCTCTCATCCCGAGGTGGAAGTCATCGGGGAAGCAAGAGACGGTGAGGAAGCGCTCCAACTTATCCGCGCGTGCTCGCCCGATGTGGTCTTCCTCGATATACAGATGCCGGTCATGACGGGTTTCGACCTTCTTGAAAAGGTAGATTGCGAAATGCCGGAAGTCATCTTCACCACCGCGTACGACCAGCATGCGCTCAGGGCGTTTGAGGTGAATGCCCTCGACTACCTGCTGAAGCCGATTGCCCCAAACCGCTTGCGGGAAGCGTTGCGCAGGCTTGCCTCGCGCCAACCCGCGGAGAACCGTTCACGACTGTTCGTTCGCGATGGGGAGCGCTGTTGGATTGTCCGGATGGCCGACATCCTTCTTCTGGAGTCCGAGGGAAACTACACGAGGGTCTTCTTCGCTTCCGGGCGGCCGCTGCTTCGCAAGTCACTGAACGCGATGGAAATGCAGTTGGATCAACGCTGCTTTGTCCGCGCAAATCGCAGGCAGATCGTGAACCTGGATTGGATCGAAGCTTCGCGCCTATGCAGCGATGGAGGCGTGTCGGTCACGCTCAGTGGCGGCGGCGAAGTACGGTTCTCTCGTAGGCGGACAGAATCGTTGAAAGCCAGACTCCGCCTCTAATGTGCATGCCGCGCCGCAGCAGGGAAAGGGCTGCCGCCGCGATCACCCTTTCCGCCCCGCCCGCCATTCCCGCGCCATCAGATAAAACAACACCCCGAACGATCCCGCCGCCAGCGTGATCACCACATACGGCCACGCCTTCACCCCGCGCTCCTGCGCGTCCTGCACCATCCACACGC
>CAZWDD010000540.1:0-2608 GCA_964632345.1 uncultured Solibacteraceae bacterium
TTACTTCGGGGCGAGGTACATGTCGGCGGCTCAGGGGCGGTTTACGAGTCCGGATGCGCCGTTTGCGGATCAGAAGCCTGAGGATCCGCAGAGCTGGAATCTATACAGCTATGTTCGGAACAACCCATTGCGATACACCGATCCGACGGGTCGCTGCCTTTACCCAGGTGCCGACTGCTTTCAGTATCTAGTCGGCGGTGCTAAAGCGGTAGCGAATCTCCCCAGCGATGCCGCTACGCTCTTGAATCGTGGGATAAACGTCCTTACCGGTGCCACCATCCCGGATGCGCCTCGATTTGAGGGAGCGAACTACGATCAACGAGCAGGAATGGAAGCCGCTGGTTTTGCAATGCTGTTGACGCCGCTAGCAGAAGCTGGGGCGGCACGGATTTCCAGTGCGGTCTCCGGAGCCGCGAGAGTCGAAGCCAGTGCCGCCGCCGTGGAAGGCGCAACTCCAAAGTTGCTTGCTGCTCCGAAAGCCCGAGGGAATCTCAATGCAGCGGAGGGGCCAGCCAAGGTTATGGTCGACTCCAAAGGTAATGCTATTCCTCTAAAGCCGGGAGAGACTTTAACGGGCTCTCCCGATGGGAGGTTCCTCCAGGTTAGAGATGCGCAAGGGCGCCCAACCGGCATGCGATTAGATGGTCCCCACAAGCCCAGTACTCACCCTGACCCGAGGGCGCAGAGACCGCACGCACATGTCCCTGGTCGCACGAATCCGGACGGCACGCCATGGTTACCGGTGAATCAATAATGGACGTTCCATTTGAGTGGGGTAGTACGGTACGAGTATTGTCCGATCCGGACAATCGACTTGCCAGCGTCTGTGGCTTTCGCCAAGTCGAAACATCGTCAACTGCGGCAGAATTTGGCGTTGCGATCGGAGCATACTTAGTGCTGGTTGAGTTTGATGATGGCAGCTCCAGTGAGATCCCGGCTTCGCAATTGCAGCATATTCCTGACTAGGACCCTTTGCGCTCTTGCATACGGGTAGTCTCCGTATGCAAGAGGCATGGGACACGTATGCGCAAGTAGTTGATGCTACGAGAGATAGCCCTTAGAATCCGGCCCTGCATCCGTAGGCTTCTTTGTGTTCCACTACCAGCGTCGTGGAACTGAGATCTGAGGATATAGGAAACTCCCATGCCGGCGGTCCTCAAGACCCACATCGGCAAGTGCTTGGAAGGCCGCGAGATAGCCCAGAAAAGCATCATCGCCATGTGGGAGTCTCTTTATGTTCCACTACCAGGGCCGTTGGCTGATGGAAGGCCTTTGGAAAACCGCCGCTTAGAAATCCCTGGAATTTCCTAGAACTTTCTGGAATGCTGGCCGGGGCGTTGGAACTTCTCAGGACTACTTGGAAGAACTTGGAACGGCTTGGGTTTTTCCGCCCATTGGGGGCGGCGGATTAGCGATACGCCTCGGAGCGATGGCGGACGCCGAAGATGCGCATGACGTTGTCCTTGAGGGCGAACAGGACGCGGTAGTCGCCGAGGCGCAGGCGGAAAGAGCCTGCCATGTCGCCGTGCAAGGGAGCGACATCGCCACCGCCGGTGCGGGCATAGTGAAGAATGCCGTCGAAGATACGCATGGCGGTGGGACGGTCGAGGCTGCGCACATCGGCCTTAGCCTCATCGAGCCACTCGATACGGTAGGGCGGCATTACTTGCTCAGTGGGAAATCTTCATGCTTCAACCCGAACTCGGCCAGCACGTCGTCCATGGGAATGCCTTTGCCGCTGGCAAAGAAGGCCTGGCCTTCATGGAAGCGGCGGCGGTCCTCATCGCTGACCGGCTCATCGTCATCCACCATGACTTCAAGCAGGGAGCGGACAGCGCCGAGCTTGGCGGGGGGAAGTTGGTCGAGCAGGGCGTGGGCTTGCTTGCGTGCTTGTTGGAGGTCGAGGGCCATGAGAGTTACTTCCTTTCGCCGCCATTAGAGACGGTCTGCCAGCGGCGTGCTTCGTGTTTGAGGATCATGCCTTCGAGCAAGGAACGCACGACATGCTTCTCTTCTTCATCAAAGCGTGAGACGGCCTCGAACTGCAAGCGGAGGTCTTCGTCGGGACCGCGTTCGTCTTTGCCGAAGAGCAACTGATCGGAGGTGACACTGAGGGCCGTAGCCAGATTACGAATGACTTCGAGGGTCGGCTGGGAGGACCCGGCCTCGTATCGTTTTAGCTGCTGGACGTGGCCGCCGATGCGATCGGCCAGAGCTTGTTGGGTGAGGCCGCGCTCTTTGCGAAGCGAGGCGAGACGCAAGTGAAAATCGCTGCTGGAATCGATACGGGCCACGAAGACAGGATAAAGCGGGGGGAGAGGCGTTGACCAGAAGGGACTGCCAATGGCGCCTGGATAGTATCACATGTGGATCTTGACAGGCATCCGCAAGAATCCCCTCCCGGAGCAAAAGATCCATGGCACGCATCCCCGACAACGAAATCGAGCGGCTAAAGAAGGAAGTGAACCGCCCCGGGGAACGTCGGAGGCTTCAGAATCTGAGTAGGTGAAGCAATGCGGAAAGATCGGCCGGTTTCTGGGGAGGACTGGCTGTGTTGGGTGGCGGTAATGGCGTAGACTGCGAACATGGCGGCGATGAAGCCAGTGTG
>CAZWDD010000541.1:0-2600 GCA_964632345.1 uncultured Solibacteraceae bacterium
CGATGGGCGCCAGGCGCGAGCCGGAGAAGTTGAAGGTCGCCTTCTGGATTGTCTTCGTGCCCGTCATCTTGGAGAGGAGTTCAGCGGTATCGAACTGGTTCGGCGCGTAGGCGGCGCGGACGTGGCAGTTCGAAACGATGCTTTCGTTGGGGCCGTATTCATCGACGATCTGGCGGATGTCCTGCGTGATGAGGTAGGCCTTGAGGCCATAGCCGGCCATGTAGGAGAGTGCGTCAGCGAAGATCTCCATGCGCTTGAGCGAGGGGAATTCGTCGATCATGAAGAGCAGCCGGTGGCGGTTGCGCTTCTGCGCGGCCCCTTCGAAGTCCATGCGCTCGGTGAGGCGGTTGACGATCATGGTGAAGATCAGCCGGATGAGCGGGCGCAGGCGGATTTTGTCCGATGGGGGGACGACGAGGTAGAGCGAGACGGGGCGGGCGTGGTTGACGAGGTCGTTGATGGTGAAGTCGCTGGCGGCGGTGTTTCGCGCGACGAGGGGGTCGCTGTAGAGCGTGAGCGCGGTCTTCGCGGTTGAGAGGACGCCGGAGAAGTCCTTGTCCTCCTTGTCGAGCATTTCGCGGACCTTCTCGCGGACGACGGGGTGGGTGGTGGTGCGCTCGCCGTCGGGCGTGATCCATTGATGGGTCCGTTGGGGATCGTGCGGGAAGTTCTCCAGTTCGTTCAGCGTGTCGCGGAAGCTTTGACCGGGCTTGGTGAAGGTGGCGGCGAGGTCGCCAAGGCTGGCTTCGCGGCCCGCGGCTGCGGCGGCGTAACAGACGTGGAGGATCATGCCGGTTGTGATGGAGGCTGCGGCGTCCTGCCAGTAGCGCTCCATGGGGCTGTCCTCACCGGTGCGGACGATCATGTCGGCGACATTCTGTGCGTCGGAGACGTCACGGGACGTGCCGATGCGGACTTCGGCGAGGGGATTGAAGCGGGAGCCGTTGGCGACTTCGACTGGTGAGAATTTGAAGCAGAGGTGGCCGGCCTTGGCGCGGAAGCCGGCGATGCGGGCCCAGTTCTCGCCCTTGATGTCATAGACGACGGCGGATTCGGACCAAGCGAGGAGCGTGGGGATTACGAGGCCGACGCCTTTGCCGCTGCGGGTGGGCGCGAAGGCGAGGATGTGCTCGGGGCCGTTGTGCCGGAGGTAGTGGAGATGGCGCGTGGCGGGATTAAGCCAGCCGCCGACGTAGACTCCCTGGTGGGCGTTGAGGAGGCCGGTGGATTGGATATCGGCGGCGGTGGCCCAGCGGGCGGAGCCGTGCAGGTCTTCGGTGTTGGCGGAGAGGCGGCGGGCGCGGCGGAGATTGAGGCCGTAGACGATGAGGACGGTGACGGCGGAGCCGACGACGACGATCAACGCTCCGGCGAGCAGGGGCTGCTTCACCTGCAGGCTGCTCGTGTTGCTGTGCTGGAGCAGCCAGAGGGCCCAGGCGGTGGGCTGATAGATGGCGTGGCCGGAGTGGACGAGGATGGGCTGCCCAAGGGCGGGTTGATAGCGGAACTGGTAGGCGATGAATTGCGTGGCGGCGACGTTGACGGTGGCGAGGAGCGCGAGCCCGGTAAGCATCGCCGACCAGTTGTAGCCGCCGACGAAGCCGGGGTCGGTGGGCGTCCTGTATACCTTTGGCTCGCGTGGCATTGGTGTGTTCTCAGCGCGCGAGCGCGTGGGAGCGCTGGCGGCTCTGGTTCGGCTTGAGCTGCGCGACCTGGTTGGAGTAGGCGACGAGGACGTTCTGCGCGGCGTTGGCCGGGCCGGGCAGCAGATGTTTCTCGTGGGCGACGGCGCTCTTGGCGCTGAGCCGCTGGATGATGTGGTGCTCAGTCTCGCCGATCACCTCGCCGCGGTACTTGCCGGAGCCGGTGTCGGCCGGGTAGGTGCGGGCGTGTTCGCCCATAATGCGGTGGGTGAGCGCCTCGGCGTTGGCGAATGATTCCTTGATCGCCTCGCCGCTGGGCGGGCGGCGGCCATTGACCTCGCCGTCGAGAATCTTCTCGGCCTCGACCTTCGCCGTACCGTTGGTTGCGGCTGGTTCCCGACGTTCGGTGGCTGTTTCCTTCTCCGTGATCGCGACGGCCGCGTTGCCGCGCTCGAACGCTGCGACGTGCGCGGAGGTTTCAGTGCGGAGCTGCTTTCCCTTCTCCAGATCGAGAATGTAATCGGCGGCGCGGTGGGCGTCCTTGGCGGCGCGGAAGATTTCGTTCTTGTCCTCGCTGAGCACCTGGATCCAGGAGCGGACGTAGGCGGCGTGCTGTTCCGGGTTGTGCGGGATGCCGCGTTCGGCGGCGAGGAAAACGCTGGTGAGTTCGGCGCGCAGCTCCTCCTTGGCGTAGTTGAGATCGCCGAAACGGTAGCTTTCGTTGAGGGTCTGGCGATTCAGGCGGTCCGGGTGGCCGCTCCAGTGGGCGAGCTCGTGGAGCGCGGTGCCGTAGTAGTCGGCGGCGCTTTTGAAGGCGGCGCCCGGGGGGAGATGGATGCGGTCGGTTGACCGGCTGTAGAACGCGCGGTCGCGCTGGTTGTGGATGATCTTCGCGCCGGAGTTCTGGAGGATGGACTCGCCGGTGAGGGCCACTTCCCACTCCTGGCGCTGCTTGGG
>CAZWDD010000542.1:0-2600 GCA_964632345.1 uncultured Solibacteraceae bacterium
AGGACGGTCTGGGCCATGCCGCCCACGGTCTTGCCTCGGCCGAAGGGCTCCTCGATCTTCTTGTGCCGCTTTTGGGAGAGGGCGTAGCCGGCGTGCCGCGTGGTGCGGCCTCCGATGGCGGAGTGGCGCCGTTTCCGGGCGACATGCGGGGTGACGCAGGCCTGGCGCAGCTCGGCGACGAACTCGGCGCAATCGTGGCCTTGTCGGCGCCCAGCTTCAGCCGGCGCGACGATCCGGGGGAATGGCGATGGATCATGTCCAGCGCCGCGCCGTGTTCGGCGTGCCCGTCGGCATGGGTCAGCCCAACAAGCAAGGGCCGCGATCATCAACTCCGATAAGACAATGAAGATGGGCAGCAGACTGCGCATTCGTAGAAGGCGCACCCTACCGCCCACCGCGTCACTGCGTCTTGGGGGCCGCAAATGACACGCTTGTTTAGCAGATTTTCGGCGAGCATCCCTTCCTCATAGAGCGAGGGTTGCAATCTTTTAGGTCGATAAGTTGTACGCGTAAGTACGGCTAGCCCATTCAAAAAAGTAAAGTAGATCTTTGCCATAGATTCAACTTCAAATGTCCACTTAACCTTCTTTCCGCGCTACCTCGTGGAGCGGAGGATCCGATCATGGGACAATTATCGACAGCAGAGAAGCCGCAAGAGGTGGTTCGGTTTTTCTGAACAGGTTGCGGGCGTTTCCTAAGTGGTTTTCCGCCTCGGTTACGCTGCTTGAGCGCGCCACTTCTGGCGCCGGCGGGTTGAAGTAGGCCTGATCGGGGGTTTTCCCGTCAAGCGATGAGTGGGTCCGCCGGCTGTTGTAGAAGCCGATGTAGAAGCCGATGTAGAAGCCGATGTAGCGGCCGATCCCGGCCCGGGCGTTGGGGATGGCGCTACAGTGTCGGGCTCTAGATAGGATACCAAAGATACATTGACCAACAGCGGCCGCGACGTTTATACTTGGGTAACTATTTTTATTTTGATCGAGAGACGTCGCATGACAACATATACGATGAATGGCTTTGTCGCGACGGAAGGCGCAGGCGGCGACTTCGCCCAGATCGCTCCGGCGTCCATTGTTGTGGTCGTGCCGGATTCGACTATCGGCTTCAGCTATGACGTGATCGGGTCGAACGACCTCGGCGTGTCGCTCGTTGACATTTCCGTGGAAGATTACAACGTTAGGGTCATCGGCGCGTCGATCGACTTCTCGAATCCTGATCTTGAGACCAACGTCGTGGCCGTGAGCTGGAACGGCGGGGCGAACACTGCCTATGTGCTCGGGTTCTTCGACAACGTGTCGTCCCAGCAGCTTGTCATCCAGATCGGCGGGGATTCGCTGCCGAGCTTTGCGAACGTTGCGGCGTTCAACCTATTCCTCTCTGGCGCGAGCTTCGCGGAGGCGGGTGCGGGGTCGGGCTTTGCGGCGGGGGACACGATCCTGTTTTCCACCCTGCTCACGCAGCCCAACATCATCAGCACCGAGGCCGACACCATCGTCGGATCGGCGGACGACGACGTTTTCGACGGCGGGGCGGGCAACGACACGATCTCGGGCCTGGGTGGAAACGACAGGCTGAGCGGCGATGATGGCGACGACACGCTGTCCGGCGGGCTCGGGCGGGACACGCTGAACGGCGGAGCAGGCAACGACGTGCTGCGCACTGGTGGCGGCAACGACACGGCGCGCGGCGGCAACGGGCGCGACCGGATCTTGGGCGAGGCGGGCGACGACCGGCTGTTCGGGCAGGGCGGCAACGACCGGATGGACGGCGGGAAGGGCAACGATCTGCTGAACGGCGGGGTGGGCAACGACCGGATGACCGGCGGCGGCGGGCGCGACACTTTCATCTTCGTCACCGGCGAGGCAGGCGACGATCTGATCACCGACTTCGACGCGGCGCGCGACATCCTGGCCATCGACCTCGGCGGGCTCGGGCGTGCGTCGGTCGCAGTCAGCAACGATGGCACCGACACCGTCGTGACCTACGGCAACGGCGCCAACACGATCACGCTCGACGGCGTGGCCCTGGCGCGCGCCGACATCACCTTCGAGTTCATATGACCGGCCTGACCGGAGCATCGTCGTCCCGCTTCCGATGCGCCCCGGCGGCAAGTGACAAGCAAGACTGACCCTCGCCCGCAACCTGGGGCGGAGCCGGTGCGCCTAGGCAAACCGCGAAGGGACATACCCTCTGGTCCGCGGCCAATTTCGGTGATGACCTTGGAGTGAACCCCATGGGCTGGACCACGGGGGCTAAAGGTCTGATACGCTGGACGGGTGGCCTGCCCCGACCGAGTGGTCCGGTTTGATTGTTAGTGCATGACGGGCGTCCGATCCATCGGGATGATGCTTTCGGGTGCTGGCGGGCGATACCCGAGAGCGCTGTGTGGGCGGACGGTGTTGTAGTGGACGCGCCATTGCTAGATGACGATCTTGGCTTCGCGGACGGAGTGGAAGATCTCGCCGTTGAGCAATTCGTCTCTGAGCCGCGCGTTGAAGCTCTCGACGTAGCCGTTTTCCCAAGGCGAGCCCGGCTCGATGTAGGCGGTCTTGGCACCGACGGTGGCGATCCAGTCCCGTGGTCCCACCCCGGAACCTGGACCG